>VBPC01000301.1 GCA_005887895.1 Candidatus Rokuibacteriota bacterium | reverse complement strand
GCCGGGCACCGGCGTCCAGTCGAAGCCCTTGCCGTCGTTGTTCCAGCGCGGGATGAGGTGCAGGTGGAAGTGCGGCACCGACTGGAACGCCGCCGTCCCGTTGGCCTGCAGCAGGTTGAGGCCGTCGGGTTTCATCGTCTGCCGCAGCGCGAGCGCGACCTTCTTGGCGGCGGCGATGGCGGCCTGCAGGTCGATCGGCGCGGCGTCCCAGATCGTCGCCGCGTGGGCCTTGGTCAGGACCAGGCAGTGGCCGGTGTTGATCGGATTGATGTCCATGATCGCGAAGGCGCGCTCGTCCTCGTAGACCTTCATCGACGGGATCTGACCATCGCGGATCTTGCAGAACACGCAGTCGGCGGTGCTCATGGCCTAGACCGCCACCGTCCACCGGTGCGGATCGGGCGCCTCGCCGTACTGGATGGCCACGATCGTGTCGTAGAGCTTCTGGGCCAGCTCGCCGATGCGCCCCTGGTTGACGACGAGGCGCCGGCCCTTGTAGGCGAGCTCGCCCACCGGCGAGATGACCGCGGCGGTGCCGGTCGCCCATACCTCGCGCAGCGTGCCGTTCTCGGCCGCCGCGACGGCCTCGTCGATGGTGATCGGGCGCTCGGCCACCCGCACCCCCCAGCCGCGCATCAGCGTCAGCGCAGTGTCGCGGGTGACGCCGGCCAGGATCGTCCCCGACAGCGGCGGCGTGATGACCTCGTCGCCGATCCTCAGCATGATGTTGGAGGTGCCAACCTCCTCGATGTACTTGTGCTGGACTCCGTCCAGCCACAGCACCTGGGTGAAGCCCTCGTGCTTCGCCTCCTCGGCGGCGTAGAGGCTGGCGGCGTAGTTGGCCGCGGTCTTCGCCTCGCCGAGACCGCCGGCCACCGCGCGCACGTAGTTGTCGATCACCTTGATCTTCGTCGGCGCCAGGCCCTCCGGGTAGTACGGACCGACCGGCGAGAGGATCACGTAGTACAGGTAGCGCTTGGCCGGCCGCACGCCCAGGAACGGCTCGCTCGCGATGACCGTGGGCCGGATGTAGAGCGAGGTGCCGACCGACGCGGGCACCCAGGCGCGGTCCACGTCGACCACCGTCGTCCACGACTTGAAGACGACCTCCGGATCGAGCGCCGGGATGCTCATCCGGTGCGCGGTCCGGTTCAGCCGCTCGACGTGCTTCTGGGGCCTGAACAGACGGATCGTGCCGTCCTTGCCGCGGAAGGCCTTGAGCCCCTCGAACAGGGATTGCCCGTAGTGCAGCACGGCCGTGGCCGGGTCGAGCGGGAAGGCGCCGTACGGCTCGACGCGCGGGTCGTACCAGCCCTTCTCCTCCTCGAAGTCCATCACGAACATGTGGTCGGTGAACACGGTGCCGAACGACAGATCCTTGTCCTTCGGCTTCTCCTTCTTGTGCGTCGCCCTCGTGATCCGGATCGGCTCACTCATCTCAATTCTCCCTGGGGGTCTCGAAACACCCCGAGTGAAGTCCACCGCAACGTGGTCGCGCCACCTCGTCGCCGGGCAACTTCACTCGGACACCCCACAAGCGCTTCTCCGGATCAATCATGCGACGCAACCTCAGCGGGCCATCCATCGCCCGCGCTAGAAGATGATCGGCTCGCGGTAGAGGCCGAACGTCTGGCGATAGACGTCGGAGATCTCGCCCAGGCTCGCGTAGTCCTTCACGGCGTCGACCAGCACCGGCATGACGTTGCCGCCGTTGCGACAGGCGTCGGCCAGCTGCTTGAGTCGGCGCTCGACCTTGCTCATGTCGCGCGCGGCCTTGAAGCGGCCGACCCGCTCGATCTGCTCGAGCTCGACCCGCTCGTCGATGCGCAGGTAGTTGATCGGCTTCTCTTCCTTCATCACGTACTTGTTCACGCCGACCGTGACCTTCTCGCCGCGATCCTCCATGAGCTGGTAGCGGTAGGCGGCGTCGGCGATCTCCTTCTGCGGATAGCCCTGGTCGATGGCCCGCACGATCCCGCCCATGGCGTCGATGCGCTCGATGTACTCGCGGGCGCCCGCTTCCATCTGGTCGGTCAGCTTCTCCAGATAGTAGGAGCCGCCCAGCGGGTCGATCGTCAGCGGCACCCCGGTCTCCTCGGCGATGATCTGCTGGGTGCGCAGGGCGACGGTGACCGCGTCCTCCGTCGGCAGCGCCCACGTCTCGTCGTAGGAGTTGGTGTGGAGCGACTGGGCGCCACCCAGCACCGCCGCCAGCGCCTGCAGCGCCACCCGGGCGACGTTGTTCAGCGGCTGCTGCGCCGTCGCCGACACGCCGGCGGTTTGCGTGTGCGTGCGCAGCCGCATCGACTCCGGCTTCCTGGCCCGGTAGCGCTCCTTCATGAAGCGTGCCCACAGCCGCCGGGCTGCCCGCAGCTTGGCGATCTCCTCGAAGAAGTCGTTGTGGATGTCGAAGAAGAACGACAGCCGCGGTGCGAAGGTGTCGACGTCGAGCCCGCGGGCCAGCGCCGCCTCGACGTAGCCGAGCCCGTCGGCCAGCGTGAAGGCGAGCTCCTGCACGGCGGTGGCCCCCGCCTCGCGGATGTGGTAGCCGGAGATCGAGACCGGGTTGAAGCGCGGCACGTGCTTCGAGGTGAACTCGATCATGTCGGTGACGATGCGTACGGCCGGGTCGGGCGGACAGATCCACTCCTTCTGGGCGATGAACTCCTTCAGCATGTCGTTCTGCATGGTGCCGCCCAGGCGGCTCCACGCCACGCCCTGCCGGTCGGCGATCGCCAGGTACATCGCCAGCGCGACCGACGCCGTGCAGTTGATCGTCATCGACGTCGTCACGTCGCCGAGCGGGATGTCGGCGAACAGCCGCTGGAAATCGTCCAGCGTCGAGATCGACACGCCCTCCTTGCCGACCTCGCCGCGCGCGCGCGGATGATCGGCGTCGTAGCCCATCAGCGCTGGCATGTCGAAGGCCGTCGACAGTCCGATACATCGTCGGATAGACCCCGCGGGTGAACGGGTACTCGCCCGGGCGACCGAGCTTGGTCTCGTAGGACCAGTCGCCCAGGCTCTCGGGCGTGTACAGCGGCTCCAGCGGAATGCCCGACAGCGACTCGAAGCGCGCCGGCCGTTCCTGGCGGTCCCGCTCGCCGCTCATGCCTGCCTCCCCGCCGCGTCCTCGCGCGGGCTCATGCGCCGAGCACCTCGCGGGCGATGACGAGCTTCTGGATCTGCGACGTGCCCTCGTAGATGGCCGTGATCTTGGCGTCGCGGAAGTAGCGCTCGACCTCGTAATCCTTGATGAACCCGTAGCCGCCGTGGACCTGAACGGCGTCGGTCGTCACCTTCATCGCCATCTCAGCCGCGAACAGCTTGGCCATGGCGGCCTCCCGGGTGAACGGCCGGCCGGCGTCCTTCAGCGTCGCCGCCCTGAGCGTGAGCAGGCGGGCGCCGTCGATGGCCGTCGTCATGTCGGCCAGCATCCACTGGACCATCTGGTGCTCGCCGATCGGCACGCCGAATGCCTTGCGCTCGCGCGCGTAGGCGACGGCCCGCTCGTAGGCGCCGGCCGCGATGCCGACCGCCTGCGCCGCGATGCCGACGCGGCCGCCGTCGAGGGTCGACAGCGCGATCTTGAAGCCCATGCCCTCGGGGCCGAGCCGGTGGGCGTCCGGCACCCGGCACTCCTCGAAGACGAGCTCGGCGGTGTCGGAGGCCCGGATGCCGAGCTTGTCCTCCGTCCTGCTGACCGAAAAGCCGCGCGTGCCCTTCTCGACGACGAACGCGGTGATCCCGCGGTGCGCCTTGGCCTGGTCGGTCTGGGCGAAGACGAGCGCGAAGGACGCCTCGCGGCCGGTGCTGATGAAGAGCTTGCGGCCGGTGAGCACCCAGTCGTCGCCGTCGCGCCGGGCCAGCGTGTGCTGATTGCGCGCGTCCGAGCCGGCCTCCGGCTCGGTCAGCGCGAAGCAGCCGAGCGCGTGGCCCGAGGCCACCGGGGTGAGGAACCGGCGCCGCTGCGCGTCGGTGCCGTACTTCAGCACGGGCTCGCAGTAGAGCGAGTTGTTGACGGACATGACGACCGCGTGCGACGCGCACGCCCTGGCGATCTCCTCGAGCGCCAGCACGTAGCAGACGGTGTCGGCGCCGCTGCCGCCCCACTGCTCGGGGACCGCGATGCCCAGCAGCCCGAGCTCGCCCATGCGCTTGACCGTCTCGTGCGGGAAGCGCGCGTCGCGGTCGATCTCGGCGGCGATGGGCTTGATGTGCTGCCCGGCGAACTCCCGCGCCATCGCCTGGATCATCTGCTGCTCGTCGGTCAGGTGCAGGTTCACGATCCGCTCCGGTCCTATTTCTCCAGCAGCCGCTTGAATTCCTTGGTGAGCTCCGGCACGACCTCGAACAGGTCACCCACGATCCCGTAGTCGGCGATCTTGAAGATGGGCGCCTCGGCATCCTTGTTGACCGCGACGATCACCTTCGACGTCCGCATGCCGGCCAGGTGCTGGATGGCGCCCGAGACGCCGAAGCCCATGTAGAGCTTGGGCGAGATCGTGCGTCCCGTCTGGCCGATCTGGAACCGGTGCGGCCGCCAGCCCGCGTCCACCGCCGCCCGCGAGGCGCCGACGGCGGCGCCGATGATCCCGCCCAGCTCCTCGAGGATGACGTAGTTCTCCGGGCCCTTCATGCCGCGGCCGCCCGAGAGCACGATCTCGGCCTCGGTCAGCTCCGGCAGCCCGGTCGACACCTCCTCCCGCCGCTCGACGAGCTTCATCTGCGGCGGCGGGATCGTCAGCGACGGGCGCTCGACCGCGGCGCTCTTGCCGGCCTGCGCGTCGGCCGGCTTGAAGACGTTCGGCCGGAGCGTGGCCAGGTACGGCGCCTTGGCCCACGTGACCTTCGAGAGCAGCTTGCCCGCGTAGACGGGCCGCGTGGCGACGAGCTTGTCGCCGTCCCGGGCCAGCGCCACCGAGTCCGCCGCGAGGCCGACGCCCAGCTTTGCGGCCAGCCGCGCCATGAACTCGCGCTGGCGGCTCGTCACCGGCGCGAGGATCGCCTTCGGCGATTCCTTGGCGGCCAGCTCGGCCACCGGCGGCACCCAGACTTCGCCGCGGTACGGGGCCAGCCCGGCGTTCTCCAGCAGCCAGACCTTCGTGGCGCCCCAGCCGCCCAGCTGCTTGAGCCCGTCCTCGCTGGCCTTGTCGGTGAGCCACAGCGCCTCGACGGGGCCCCCGAGGCGCGCGGCTTCGCCGAGCACCTCGGCCATGACCTTCTTCGGCATGCCCTTGCGATCGTCCTCGACCACGCACCAGAACGCGCCGGCCATTGGGAGTCTCCTCAGATCGCTTTCGCGTCCTCGCGCAGTGCGCGGACGAGCTCTTTCACCGCGTCCTTCGTCTCGCCCTGGATGATCCGTCCCGGCGGACGGGCGGGCAGCGCCTCCAGCGTCGTGATGCTGAGCTCCGGCGTCAGCGCGCCGAGCCCGAGGTCGGCCGCCTTCAGATCCTTGATCTCCTTCTTCTTGGCGCCCATGATGCCCTTGAGCGTGGGATAGCGGGGCTCGTTGAGCCCTTTCTGGGCGGAGAGCACCGCCGGCAGCGGGAGCTCGAAGATCTCGAGGCCGCCCTCCACCTGCCGTCCGACCCGCACGGTCTTGGCGTCGGCGTCGACGGTCTCCTCCATGATCCAGGACGCGCACGGCCAGCCGAGCACCTCGGCGAGCTGAGCGCCGACGGCCCCCATGTCGTCGTCGATCGCCTGGCGGCCCGTCAGCACGAGCTGCGGCGCCTCCTGCTTGACCACCGCCGCCAGCGCGCGGGCCGTGGTGAGCGTGTCGGCGCCGGTCAGCGCGGCGTCGTTGACGTGGATCGCGCGATCGCAGCCCATCGCCAGCGTCGAGCGCAGCGCCTCCTTGGCGCGATCGGGGCCGACGGTGACGGCCACGACCTCGCCCTGGCCCCGCTTCTCCTTGATGCGCAGCGCCTCCTCGACCGCGAACTCGTCGTAGGGCGAGACGATCCAGGTGATGCCGGTCGTGTCGATCTGTTTGGAGTCGCTCCCGACCTTCACCGCGGTCGCGGTGTCGGGCACCTGCTTGATCGCCACCAGGATCTTCATGCGTGGGCTCCGTTGGCTGCGTCGTAATGGAGGTCGCGGGTGATCCGGAAGCGATCGCCCGGGATGAAGGCGCGATCGAAGACGACCGGCCGCCCGGCCGCGTCGAACGAGACCCGCTCCGATTCGAACGCCGGCGCGCCCGGCGCACAGGCCAGCTCGCGCGCCTCCCGGCCGCCGAGCCGCACCGCCGAGACGGCCTCGCGGGCGCGGACGACCACGATGCCGAGCTTGAACTCGAGCAGCTGGCTCAGCGTCGTCTCCGCGAAGTCGGCGTGGAGGACCTCCTCGCCCAGCCGGGCCGGCAGGAACGAGCGCTGCAGGCTCATGGGGTGGCCGCCGACCAGGCGCAGCCGCTCGAGCACGACGACGCGGGCGCGGGGGCCGAGACCCAGCGCGGTGCCCGCCCGGTGATCGGCCACCGCCGGCCGCACGGCGAGCACGCGGGTGGAGACGGCCTCGCCCTGGGCGGAGAGATCGGTGGCGAAGCGGCGCAGCTTGGTGATCTCGTAGTCGATCGACGGCGCCGCCACGAACGTGCCGAGGCCGTGGCGCCGCGTGATCAGATCGTCGCGCTCGAGCAGTTCGAGCGCCTGGCGGAGCGTCATGAGGGTGACGCCGAAGTCGCGCGCGAGGCGTCGCTGGTTGGGCAGCGGCGCCCCCGGTACCCACTCGCCCTCGCGGATGCGCTGACGGAGCGCGTCGGCGATGCGGTGGTAACGCGGCAGCCGTCGGTTCACTCGACTCCCCTGTCGGTGTTCTAGAACTCTGAGCCGCCAATGCGTCGCGACGGCGCCGGCACCGGAACGATCAGGATCACGTGAGAACGGGGACTTGGGCGCGACCGCGACGACCGAACCCATTGTAAATCTCCGTCAGAGCCCCGGCAAGCCCCGCGCCCAGGCCGGGATCGGTGGGTGCCGGCTCACCGGTTGACCGCGCGCATAGACGGCCACGAGCCGGAACGGCGTCCCCAGCGAGCTGTTGTCGAGGAGGAAGGCTTCATCCGCGAGCGGAATCGCCGACGCGAGGTTCTTCAGCGTGCGCGGAAATCGATCGCGCAGCTTGTCGTCGGCGACGTCGTGGCCGCCGGCGCGCACCCGCTGCACGACGCGGGCGATCGACAGGGCGGGACTCTCCAGGCCGATGAAGACCAGGAACACGACGAAGCCCCGCCGGCGCGCCGTCCGGAGGAGCGAGAGCTTGGCGCCGGCGGTGTCGGAGAAGACCGTCTCGGTGCAAAACGAGAGGTCCGCCTCGATGAACGCGGAGCGGAGCTTTTCCGCTTCGGCGAACGCCCGGCGATCGATCTCGTCCGGCCCGGCCCCGGGGTCGGCCTGCGCCAGCGCGCGGGCCAGCCGATCCGCATTGACGAAGGGCAGCCCGAGATTGGCCAGATACGTGTCGAAGAACGTCGACTTTCCTGCGCCGTTCGACCCGGCGAGGAAGATGAGGACGCTCACTTACGCGCGCGGGTCCTCGCGGGAACGAACCGACGACCGTCCATCCGGCCGAGCACCCGGGAACCATCGGCATGGACCTCGACGACCATCCCAGGCTGAGCGGCGGCCTCGTAGATCGGAAAGCCCGCCGCCCGGATTCGCCCCGTGGCGCTCTCACGGTCGGCGTCGGCCGCGACGCGCGCGAGATAGGCGTGCACTTCTTCCGGCTGCGCCAGGATCGGAACCGGCAGCGTCTGACCCGCTCGTTTCAGGGCGAGCACGTCGCTGTAGGCCAGGAACACCTCGACGGCGCGGCCCAGGGTGGCCCAGTGCTCGATCTGCGCCGTGGCCGAGCGGTGGGCTTCCTTGGCCTCCCGCCGCGCCAGGCCCAGGAGCCTGTCCGAGACCTTCACCGGTGCTGGCATCCCGCCTCCCCTGCCGGTAGCAATCTGCTACCGCCTGGGTAGTAGAGTACTACCTCGGCCGGGCCATGGCGAGCGGGCGACGGACGTCGCCCGGGGGGCCGTCCCGTCCCGTCTCAGCGCACGCCGTCGTAGAGGTGGCAGGCGACCTCGCGGCCGTGCGCCCCCCGGAGCAGGGGCACCTCGACGCTGCAGCGGCCGAAGACGTGCGGGCAGCGCGGATGGAAGCGGCAGCCGCCCGGCGGGTTGACCGGGCTCGGCACCTCGCCGGTCAGGATGATCTCCTCGCGCGTCTCGTCGGGATGGGCGGGCAGCGCGGCGGCGAACAGCGCCTGCGTGTACGGATGGCGAGGCTCGCTGGCGATCGTCTTGGCCGGACCGTACTCGACGATCTTGCCCAGGTACATGACGGCGATCGTGTGGCTCATGTGGGCCACCGCGGCGAGGTCGTGGGCGATGAAGAGGTACGCCAGCCCGAGATCGCGCTGCAGGTCGGTGAGCAGGTTCAGGATCTGCGCGCGGATCGACACGTCGAGCGCCGACACCGGCTCGTCCAGCACCACCAGCCGCGGGGAGAGCGCCAGCGCCCGGGCGATGGCGATGCGCTGGCGCTGGCCGCCGGAGAACTCGTGGGGGAACAGGTCGGCGGCGCGCTCCGGCAGCCCGACGAGGTCGAGCAGTTGCGCCACGCGCTTGCGGACCTTGGCGCCGTCGAGGATCTCGTTGGTGACCAGCGGCTCGGCCACGATCTGGCCCACGCGCATGCGGGGATTCAGCGAGGCGAACGGGTCCTGGAAGACCGCCTGCACGGAGCGGCGGTAGCGGCGCAGCTCCTCGGCGCCCAGACCCGCGAGCGGCTGACCGTCGAAGCGAATCTCGCCCCCGGTCGGCTCCTCGAGCTTGAGGATGAGCTTGGCGGTCGTGGACTTGCCGCAGCCGGACTCGCCCACCACGCCCAGCGTGCGACCCGAGTCGATCGTGAACGACACGCCGTCCACCGCGCGGACGGCGCCCTCGACGCGGGCAAACAACCCGCGCCGAAGCGGGAAGTGCTTCGTGAGGTCTCGAGCTTCGATCACCGCCGCGTTCCGCTACGTCAGGGGCGCGTCGACTCCGGCCGTGGCCGGGAACCGCGTGACTGGGCGCATGGGCTTCCTCCCGAGGTGTGAGGGAACGGCTCGATCGGTTCCCGCTTCATCGCTTGCTCTGATCGGCCAGCCAGCAGCGGGCCGGGTGCCCGGGCGCCACCTCGATGGCGGGCGGCGCTTCGTGCCGGCAGCGCTCGATGGCGCGGGTGCAGCGCGGCTGGAACGAGCAGCCCGCCGGCAGCACGGCCAGGTCGGGCGGCTGGCCGTCGATCGCGGTGAGCCGGGTGGGGCCGGCGCCCAGACGCGGGATCGACTCGATCAGCGCCTGCGTGTACGGATGGGCCGGCGCGTTGAAGATGCGCCGCACCGGTCCCGACTCGATCACCCGCCCGGCGTACATCACCGCCACGGTGTCGCACATGCGGGCGACGATGCCGAGGTTGTGGGTGATGAAGATCAGCGCCAGGCCGTGCTCGCGCTGCAGGTCGCGGAGCAGCTTCAGGTACTGGGCCTGGATCGTCACGTCCAGGCTGGTGGTCGGCTCGTCGGCGATCAGGATGCGCGGCTCGCAGGAGATCGCGATGGCTCCGACGATGCGCTGCCGCATGCCGCCCGACATCTGGTGCGGAAACTCCCGCAGGCGCTGGTCGGGGACGGGAATGCGCACGTCGGCCAGCAGGCTGCGGGCGCGGCTCCACGCCCGGCGGCGGCCGACGCCCTCGTGCACGCGGACCGGCTCGGCGACCTGGTCGCCCACGGTGAAGAGCGGGTTCAGCGAGGCCATCGGGTCCTGCAGGATCATCGCGATCCGCTTGCCGCGGATGTGCCGCATCTGCGCCGGGGACTTGGCCAGCAGGTCCTCGCCGTCGAAGCGAAGCGCGCCGCCGACGATATGCGCCGCCGGCGGCAGCAGTCGCAAGATGGACAGCGCCAGCGTCGTCTTGCCCGAGCCGGACTCGCCGACGATGCCGAGCGTCTCCCCCGCCCGCAGCGTGAGCGACACCTCGTCGACGGCGCGGACGATCCGCGTGCCGCGGGCCGTCACGTAGTGGGTCGAGAGGTGATCGAGCTCGAGCAGCGGGCGGTCGCTCATGGACCGGTCTCGCCGCGCTCCACCGGGCGCGCGGGATCGACGCACCATTCCGACAGCGAGCCGTCGTAGACGGCCACGTCGCCACGACCCAGCAGCGCCAGCGCGAACGCGACGCCGGTCGCCGCGATGCCGCCGCCGCAGTAGGTCACCACGCGGTCCGCCTTCAGTGCGCCGACCGCGTCCAGCCGCGCGCGCAAGGCGTCGGAGGGCAGGAACGTGTTGCGCTCGCGGTCCACGAGCTCGAGGAACGGGACGCTGACGCTGCCCGGGATGTGGCCCGGCCGGCCGTAGTGGACGTCGCTCTCGCCGGTGTGCTGCTTGCGGGCGAGCGCGTTGATCGTGCAGACGGCGGGGTCGGCCATCGCGGCGGCGACGTCGGCGGTCCGCGCGAGCAGGGTGGGCCGGGGCCGCGCCACGAACGCGGCCGGCGGGTAGGTGCACGGGGCGCTCGACACCGGCCGGCCCTCCGCCGTCCACGTCTCCCAGCCGCCGTCGAGCACGCTGACGTCGTCGAAGCCGAAGGCGCGCAGCATCCACCACACGCGCGTGGCCCACCAGATCGACTTCGCGCTGTAGACGACGACGTGCGTGCCGGGGCCGACGCCGTGCGCCGACATCGCCCGGGCGAACTGCTCGGCCGACGGCATGGTGAACCGGTACGGGCTCGCCCGATCGGCGAGCTCGACGATCAGGTCGAGATAGCCCGCCCCGGGCAGATGGCCCTTCTCCCAGTCCGGGCGCGCGGTCTCCGCCCGGAACGTCCTCACCGGGTCCGGCACCAGATGGGTCGTGCAGTCGAAGACGCGCAGGCCGGCGTCGGTGAGGTGCGCCTGCAGCCATTCCGTCGAGACGAGCAATCCCGCCGTTGGAGCGGGAGCCGCGAGACCGGCTTGGTCCGAGGGTGGCCTGGTCGAGGAGCGGGATGGCGTCATAGCTGGCGCAGTTGCGGGTCGAGCTTGACGCGCAGCCAGTCGCCGAGGAGGTTGGCGGCCAGCACCATCAGCACGATGCACACGCCCGGGAAGACGGTCAGCCACCAGTAGCCCGCCATCAGCCCCTTCTTGCCGTCGGCCAGCATGAGCCCCCAGGCCGGCTTCGGCGGCGGCACGCCCACGCCGAGGAAGGACAGCGCGGCTTCGGTGACGATGACGACGCCGAGCATCAGCGTGGCCAGGACGATCGCCGTGTTGAGCACGTTGGGCAGGATGTGCCGGCGCATGATCGTCCGCTTCGAGCACCCGGCCACGATGGCCAGGCGGACGAAGTCGCGCTCCTTGAGCGAGAGCACTTCGCCGCGGATGACGCGCGCGTAGCGTGTCCAGTACACGGCGCCCAGGATGATCACGATGTTCCACTGGCTGGGCCCGACGATGGCGGCCAGGAAGATCGCGAACGTCAGCGCCGGCAGCGCCAGCCAGGTGTCGGTGACGCGCATGATCACCTGGTCCACCCAGCCGCCGAGGTAGCCGGACAGGATGCCGAGCACGGTGCCGAGCACGCCGGCCACCATGACGGCCGTGAAGCCGACGACCATCGAGACGCGGGCGCCGAAGATCAGCCGCGAGAGGACGTCGCGGCCGATGTGGTCGGTGCCGAGGAGGTGCGCCGTGCTCCCACCCGCGATCCACGCCGGCGGGCGGAACCGTTCGCCGAGGGCGCCCACCTCGGGGTTGTAGGGCGCGATCAGCTCGGCGAGGATGGCCACCAGCGCCAGGGTGACCAGGATCATGATCGGGATCATCGGCAGCCCTTCGGTGCGGAAGGCGGCCAGGCGCCACGCGACCGGCACCGACGCGACACGACTCGGGCTGGCGGGCGCGGGACTAACGCTCATAGCGGATCCTCGGGTCGATCACCGCGTACAGCAAATCGACGACCAGGTTGACGACGACGATCATCGAGCCGCCCACCAGGACGGTGGCCTGCACCACGGGGAAGTCGCGGAACGCGATGCCCTCGTACAGGAGCCGGCCGACGCCCGGCCAGGCGAACACCGTTTCCACCACCACGGCCACGTTCACCATCAGCACCAGGTTGATGCCGGCCAGTGTGAGCACGGGAATCAGCGCGTTCTTGAACGCGTGCTTGCCGATGACCAGCGCCTCCGGCAGGCCCTTGAGCCGGGCCAGCTTCACGTACTCCGAGCCGAGCACCTCCAGCATCGAGGAGCGCGTGAGGCGCATGTGGGCGGCCGCGAAGTACCAGCCGAGTGCGAAGGCCGGCATCAGCACGTGCCAGACGGTGCCCGAGCCCGACGACGGCAGCCAGCCGAGATAGACGGAGAAGAAGAGGATGAGGAGCAGCCCGACCCAGAACGAGGGCATCGACAGGCCCAGCAGCGAGAAGATCTTGCCGGCGCCGTCCCACCAGCCGTTCACCCGCACGGCGGCCAGGATCCCGCTGGGGATGCCGATCAGCAGCGAGAACGCCATCGCCGCCACCGCCAGCAGCAGCGAGTTCGGCAGCCGCGAGAGGTACAGCTCGAGCACCGGCGTGCGGTAGTAGAACGAGCGGCCGAAGTCGCCGCGCACGATGTCGCGTACGAACGTCGCGTACTGCACGACCAGGGAGCGATCGAGCCCGAGGTCGGCGCGCAGGGCCTCGATGTCGGCCCGGCTGGCGCCCGGCTCCACCAGGAGCACGGTCGGGTCGCCGGTGACCCGCACGAAGAGGAAGATCGTGAGCGAGAGCAGACACAGCGAGAGCAGCGCGTAGCCGAGCCGGCGGGCGACGAAGCGCTTCATCGTCTACCTCCAGGCCGCCGCCCGGCTCGCGGCGAACGTCTGACCGCCGGCCGGACCGGTGGCCAGCGGCAGCGTTACGGCGGCGAGGACGGCGCTCCTGACCTGTCGCATCGTTGAGTCCTCCGCTCTGAGGCGAACGGGACCGGCGAAGAAGAGGTAACGGATTATCTCCGAATAGGGAGCGCTGTCAACATTCGGCAAGCCGTTGCAGCGCGCGCACCGCCTCCATCGCCGAAATCCCGCGACTTTCCGATCGGTACGGCTCTTGCTCCCTGGAAGAGCGAGTTCAGCGGCGGTCGCGGGATCGGCACCGACCTAACGCCGGTCCGCATCGCTCAACCGACGCCGACTCGACCGCGCCCATCCGCCCCTGTGGGCGCGGTCTTTATTTTTCCTCCGCCAGCCTTCGGCTGAGCGCCACCAGGCCCTCCAGCTTCCGCCCGGCGGCCCCCGAGTCGATCGACTGGGCGGCCAGCCCCACCCCCTCCTTGAGGTCCCGCGCCCGGGCCCCGGCCACCAGGGCCGCCGCGGCGTTCATGAGCACGATGTCGCGCCGGGGGCCCGGCTCCCCCTGCAGCAACCCGCGAATGATCTCGGCGTTCTGCTCGCGGTCGCCGCCCTGGAGGTCCTTGATCGTCGCCCGCGCCATGCCGAAGTCCTCCGGCCGCACGGTGAAGGTGCGCACCAGCCCCTCGCGCACCTCCGACACGCGGCTCTCGCCGGTGTTGGAGATCTCGTCGAGGCTGTCGGCGCCGTGCACGACGAAGGCACGGATCGTCCCCAGCTCGGCCAGCACCCGGGCCAGCGGCTCCGTCAGCGACGCTGTGTAGACACCGATCACCTGGGCGTTGGCTCCGGCCGGATTGGTCAGCGGCCCCAGCATGTTGAACACCGTGCGGACGCCCATCTCGCGCCGGGCCGGCATCACGTGCTTCATCGCCGTGTGCAGCAGCGGCGCGTACAGAAAGCCGATGCCGATCTCGTCCACGCAGCGGCCGACCTTCTGGGGCGTCAGCTCGAGGTTGATGCCCAGGGTCTCCACGACGTCGGCCGAGCCGCACAGCGAGGACACCGAGCGGTTGCCGTGCTTGGCCACCTTGAGGCCGGCGCCGGCCACCACGAACGCGGTCGCCGTCGACACGTTGAACGTCCCGGTGGCGTCGCCCCCGGTGCCGCACGTATCGATGAGCATCTCGCGGTCGGTGCCGGTCAGCGCGGCGACCTCGTCGGCGCGCGTGCGGATGCGCACGACCTTCTGGCGCATCACCTGGGCGAAGCCGATCAGCTCCTCGATCGTCTCGCCCTTCATGCGCAGCGCGGTGAGGAAAGCGGCGATCTGGGCGTTGGTGGCAGCGCCCGACATGATGGCTTCCATCGCCGCCGCCGCCTCGATGCGCGACAGATCGCGCCGCTCGACGAGCGCGCGGACCGCCTCGGTGATGATCGGGGACGTCATCGGCCGGTTATGGTACCACTGGGGGCCGACGCGCCGATGAAGGAGGACCCTGATGCGTGGCATCGTGTTCCTGGGCAATCGCAAGTTGGAGCTGCGTGAGTTTCCCGACCCGACGCCGGGGCCCGGCGAGGTCGTCCTGGCCATCAAGGCTTCCGGAATGTGCGGCAGCGACTTCCACGCCTACCGGGCGACCGGGAACGCCGCCGCCGGGCTCGGCCTGGGCGGGGGCGGCACCCCGGTCATCGCCGGCCACGAGCCGTGCGGGGTCGTCCACGCGGTCGGGGCCGGTGTCGATCCCTCGCTGGTCGGCCAGCGCGTGATGAACCACCACTACAAGGGCTGCGGGCGGTGCAGGCACTGCCGCGGCGGCTGGTCGCAGCTCTGCCGCGGCGGCATCACCGTCTACGGGGTCACCGGCCACGGCGGCCACGCGCCATTCATGAAGGCGCCGGCCTTCACGTGCGTGCCGCTCCCGGAGGCGCTGTCGTTCGAGGAAGGCGCGGCGGTCTCGTGCGGCACCGGGACCGCCTACGGCGCGCTGCGCCGCCTCGACGTCTCCGGCCGCGACACGCTCGCGGTCTTCGGCCAGGGCCCGGTCGGCCTCAGCGCCACCCTGCTCGGCCGCGCGATGGGCGCGCGCATCATCGCGGTGGACGTCTCACCCGAGCGCCTGGCGCTGGCGCGCGAGCTGGGCGCCGAGCACACGCTCGACCCGCGCCAGACCGATCCCGTGCGGGCGATTCACGATCTCACCGGCGGCGACGGCGCCGAGACGACGATGGATTGCACGGGGCACCCGGAGGCGCGCGCCCAGGCGGTCCGCAGCGCGGGGACGTGGGGTCGGGTGGCGTTCGTGGGCGAGGGCAACTCGGTGACGCTCGACGTCAGCAAGGATCTGCTGCGGCGCCAGATCACCCTGCACGCCTCGTGGACCTTCTCGAACACGATCCAAGAGGAGTGCGCGCGCTTCATCGGCGATCGCAAGATTCCGCTCGGCCGGCTCCTCACTCACCGCTGGCGGCTCGAGCAGGCCGAGGAGGCCTACAAGCTCTTCGACACGCAGACGACCGGCAAGGGCGTGTTTGTCGTTTGAGATGGGGGCCTCGACCGGGCCCCTTCTTGGCCGCCACACCACGCGCGGCCGGAACGTTGCGCTGCCTGATCAGGCGTCGGACTGGGCGGCGAGGAAGGCGCGGACGGCGGGGCGCTACCGGAAGATCTTCTTGAGGCCTTCGACGCCCTGGTTCACGGCGCGCTCGGCGGGGGTCAGCGGCGTTCCGGAGGGGCGGGCGGCGAGCGCGACGCGAATGTCCGCCGTCTGGCCGGCCAGCACCTGGACCTGGCGCACCTCCGTCGCGTAGCGCGGGTGCGTCACCTTCAGACGGTAGAGGCCTTCCTTCATCTGCCGGCGGACTTCACCGTTCGTGGTCGGCAGCGTCGCGATCAGCGCGTCCTTGGGGGTGAGGATCTCGACGGTGGCATCGCCCACGGCGGCGCCCGAGCGGGCCTCTTGCACGCGGGCCACCAGCTCACCGGTGTCGGGTGGCTTGTGCGGCCGCAGGTACCCGTAGAGCGCGCCGCCGATCGACAGCAGGGCGGCGATGATGCCGAGCGTGGCCTGCACGCGCGTAAGGGAGAGATGGCCACGCAGGCGGATGAAGAGGCCTTCTCGCTCGGGCGCGCCGCTCATCGCCCCAAGCGTACCAGCCTACTGGAAGAGCTTCTTGAATCCCTCGAAGGGCCCGCTGGACGACTTCTCGACGACGACGGGCGGGGGCGGGGGCGGCGGCGGCTTGAGCGCGAGGCGAACACGAATCTCCGCCGTCTGATCGGCGAGAACGTAGATCTGCCGCGACTCCGTCAGGTAGCGCGGGTGGAGGACGCGCAGGCGGTACGTCCCTTCCTTCATGGGGGCTTTCTTGGCCGCACCGACGCCGGCCGCCGTTTGCAGCGTCGTCACCAGCGCATCCTGCAGCGTCAGCACCTCGACCGTCGCGTCCGCCACCGGCTTGCCCGAGCGCGCCTCCTGCACGATCGCGAGCACCTCGCCGCGGTCGCGGTGGATCGGCGCCAGGTAGCCGAACGCGCCGCCGATCGACAGCAGGGCGGCGGTCACGCCGCAGACGCCCTGCAAGCGCGTCAGCGAAATGTGCTGACGCAGCGCTTGCGGGAGCGAGCGCCCCTCGCCTTGCACCGGCACGGTCGCATCAGTGGCGGAGTCTTCAACGGCCATCGCCTCCAGAGCGTAACAATTTCGGCCCGGCAGTTTCAAACGGGATCACGCGATTCGCGCGGGGGAACGCAGTGGACATTCGCTTGCCACGGTGACGCGCGACGTGGCACGCGCTGGCCAAAGTGGCAGTCGCCGGACGTTTTCGAGCCGGGCTCGGGTCAGCGTCCGAGGTACGCGCGCTTGATCCGCTCGTCGGCCAGGAGCGTCGCGCTGTCGCCGGCCAGCGTGATCGTGCCGTTCTCCAGCACGTACGCGCGGTGCGAGCAGCGCAGGGCGCGCAGCACGTTCTGCTCGACCAGCAGGATCGTCAGGCCGTCGCGGTTGATCGCGGTCAGGTTGGCGAAGATCGCGCCCACCACCACCGGCGCCAGGCCGAGCGAGGGCTCGTCGAGCATCAGCAGACGCGGTCGCGCCATCAGCGCGCGGCCGATGGCCACCATCTGTTGCTCGCCCCCCGAGAGCGTGCCGGCCAGCTGACCGAGCCGCTCGGCCAGCCGTGGAAACAGCTCGAAGACGCGCGTCAGCGTCTCGGCGCGGCGGGCGCGGCCGGCCGCCGTGCGGGCGCCGAGCTCGAGGTTCTCGCGCACCGTCATCGTCGGGAAGAGCTGGCGGCCCTCCGGCACGTGGGCGATGCCGGCGGCCACGACGGCGGCGGGGCCGAGGCCGCTCAGCCGCCGGCCCTCGAGCTCGACGCTGCCGCCACGCAGCGGCAGCAGTCCCGCGATCGCCCGCAGCGTCGTCGTCTTGCCGGCGCCGTTGGAGCCGATGAGCGCCACGATCTCCCCCGCCCGCACCTCCAGCGAGACCGCGCGGGCGGCCATCACGTCGCCGTAGCCGGCCTCGACGGCGTCAAGCCGGAGCACGCGCGACCTCCTCGTCGCCCAGGTACGCCTCGATCACGCGCGGGTCGTTGGCGACGCTCTCCGGGCGTCCCTCGGCGATCCGCTCGCCGTAGTTCAGGACGACGATCCGCTGGGCCAGCGACATCACCGCCCGCATCACGTGCTCGATCAGGAGGATGGCGATCCCGCGCCGGTTGATGGCCCGGACGAGCTCGACGATGCGCTCCGTCTCGGCGTCGGTGAGGCCCGACATCACCTCGTCGAGCAGCAGCAGCCGCGGCTCGGTGCCGAGCGCCCGCGCCAGCTCGAGCCGCTTGCGCTCGGCCAGCGTCAGCCCGCCGGCCGGCCGATCGGCCTTGGCGCCCAGCCCGAGCTCGTCGAGCACGGCGCGGGCGCGCCGCTCGGCCTCGGCGACGTCGGCGTGGCGGCCGAGCGTGGCGATCATCACGTTGCGCACGACGGTGAGGCGCGGAAACGGTCGCATGATCTGAAACGTCCGGGCGAGGCCGAGCGCGTTGACCTGGTGCGGCGCCAGCCCGCGCAGGTCGCGGCCGGCGAAGGTCACCCGGCCGGCGTCGGAGGTGAGGAACCCGGAGATGAGCGCGAAGGCCGTCGTCTTGCCGGCGCCGTTGGGGCCGATGAGCGCCACGATCTCGCCCTCGGCCACCGTGAAGTCGAGGTCCTTCACTGCCTGCACGCCGCCGAACCGCTTGCTGAGGCCGACGACATCTAAAAGGAGCGCTTGCCCGGCTTGACGCGTGGGGGGCCTGTTCGAGATGGGGGCTGGCGCCGTCATGCGGCTTGACGCCTGGGGGGCCTGTTCGAGATGGGGGCCGGCGCCGTCATGCGGCTGGACGCGTGGGGGGCCTGTTCGAGATGGGGGCCGGCGCCGTTCTTTTCTCGGGCGCCGTCATGGCGAGCCGCGCTTGATGATGCGGCGGAGAAATGGGTACGCCGAGCGGCGTGAGGATGAACGAGCCGAGGATCGGCCCCAGCAGCGTGCCGGCGCCGCCGATGACCGCCCGGATGATGATCTCGACCGACAGCGGGATGCCGAAGACCGTGTTGGGTTGCAGCGAGAAGAGGTAGAACGCGTAGAACGTGCCGCCGAGGCCGGTCAGGAACGCGGACACCACCATCGCCAGCATCTTGTACTTGAAGGTGGGGACGCCGAGCGCCTCGCAGGCGCCCTCGTCCTCGCGGATCGCGGTCAGGTAGATGCCGAAGCGCCGCCGCTCGATGAGCGCGACCACGCCGGTCCCCAGGAGCATCAGCGCCAGCGCCAGGTAGTAGTACGCGCGCTGGTCCTGGAACTGGAACTGGCGCGGATTTCCGGTGAATGTGATGTAGAGCCCGACCGCGCCGCCGACGGCGTCGATGTTCGAGGCCAGGATGCGGCAAACCTCGGCGAAGGCCACCGTGAGCAGCACCAGGTAGAAGCCGCGCAGCCCGAACCGGAACCCGAGGTAGCCGATGATGGAGCCCAGCACGGCGGCCAGCGCGGCGCCCACGAGCATGCCGAGCCAGGGGGTGATGCCGCGGTCCAGGAGCAGCGCCGCGGTGTAGCCGCCGACGCCGACGAACGCCGCGTGGCCGGCCGAGAGCTGGCCGGCGTAGCCGCCCACGATGTTCCAGGCCTGGGCCAGGAAGGCGTAGAAGAAGATCAGGACGAAGATCGTGACCGCGTAGCCGCTCAGCACGGTCGGCAGCCCCAGCAGGACCGCCAGCGCCGTGAGCCCGAGCGCCCACTTCATGACGCGCGCCTGCCGAACAGACCGGCCGGCCGCAGCAGCAAGATCAGGATCAGCAGCGAGAAGCTGAACAGCTCCTTGAGCGACGGCCGCAGGAACACGGCCCCGAGCGACTCCGCCACCGACACGAGCAGCCCGCCGATGAAGGCGCCCAGCAGGCTGCCCATGCCGCCGATGATCACGATGTTGAACGAGGTCACCGACAAGGACAGCCCGGTGGGCGGCTGGAACGGCAGGATGGGCGACACCAGCGCGCCGGCGGCGCCCACGCAGGCGGCGCCGATGCCGAAGGCCGTGGCGTACACGCGCCGCACGTCGGTGCCGATGACCATCGCGCCGTAGGGATTGTCGGCCGCGGCGCGGATCAGCCGGCCCCGCTCGGTGTGGAAGAGAAAGAGCGAGAGCGCCAGCGTGAGCACGATGGCCAGCCCGAAGGTGACGAGCCGGGCGACGTCGACGTACAGCGGCCCCACGTCCCAGGTCAGCCGGGCCAGCGGTGAGCGCACGCGGGCCGGCTCGGGGCCGAAGGCCAGCAGCGCGGTGTTCTCCAGCACCAGCGCGACGCCGAGCATCAGGAGGATCTGCATCTCGTGCGGCGCCGCGAGGATGCGATCGACCAGCCCGCGCTGGACGGCCACGCCCAGCACGAACAGCGCGGCGGCGCACACGACGAAGGAGACGTAGGGATCGATGCCGGCCCGCGTGGAGAGCACGAAGGCCAGGTACATGCCCCACACCATCATGTCGCCGTGGGCGAAGTTGACGACGCGCATCACGCCGAAGATGAGGGTGAGGCCGACGGCCATGAGGCTGTAGACGCCGCCGAACAGCAGGCCGCTGAGCAGGCCCTGCGCGACGAGCGTGAGGTCCAGGCGCCCTCCGCTAGGCCCGCGGCCGCGGGAACACGAACTTCTGCAGCGCCGCTTCCCGGGGCCAGACGGCGACGGCTTTCTGGCCGAGGATCTGGGTCATCGTGGTGACCGCGTTCGGATTGTCGCCGAGCTCGTTGAAGTGGATGGGCCCGGCGTACTGCATGAGGCCGCCGGTATAGTTCGTCGTCTTCAGCGCGTCCACGATGGCGTCGGCATCGTCGAGGTTGGTCGCGCGCTCCAGCACGTCGGCGATGACGAGGATCGCGTCGTAGGAGTAGCCGGAGTTCGTGTCGAACGTCTTGCCGTGCGAGCGCTTCTTGTATTCGTCGGCGACCTGGTTGGTCCGCGGGTTCTTGAAGTTCGCCCACGGGTTGCTGACCATCGCGTACTCGACGTCATCCTTGAGGACGGCGATCTGGCCGGCTTCGTAGAAGCCGGGGCTGCCGGGGCCGATGATGCCCAGGATGTCGAGCCGCTGCTTGCGGATCTCCGGCAGCAGGAGCTGGGCGCTGGCCGGCCGCGTGATCGGCGAGATCACGTCGGGCTTCAGGGCCTTGGCCTTCGAGACCTCGGTGGAGAGATCCGACGGCGGCTCCGGCCACGCGATGACGTCGTCCTCCAGCAGCGTCCAGGCCGGCTTGGCGACCTTGTAGGCGGCCAGGAAGCCGCGCGACTGGCTCTGGCCGAAGAGGTCGTTGCAGTACATCAGCACCACCCGCTTGGGCGTCACCTTCGCCTCGGCGAAGATCTCGGTGAAGTACTGCACGGCCTTGCGCCCGAACGACGACGCCGTCGGAAAGTTGCGATAGACGTACTGGACCTTCTGCTGGCCCTCCTTCACCGACTTGGCCACGTTGGCGGTGATCGGATCGGCCGCGGCGATGTCGATGAGGAACGGCACGCGCTTCTGCTGGGCCACCGACACCATCGCGTTCGTGCTGCCGGAGTCGAAGGACCCGAGCAGCATCTGGGCGCCCTGGTTGACGACGCGCTCGGCCTCGACGCGGCCGTTCTCGGGCTTCGTCTGCGTGTCGCCGACGAGGAGCTCCAGCTTGAGCCCGCCCTTGCCCTTGATGCCACCCGCCGCGTTCACCGCCTCGACCGCCATCTGGGCGCCGAGCCGGCACGCCTGCCCCGGCTCGGCCAGCGGGCCGGTCACCGGATGCACGGCACCGATCTTGAACGTCTTGGCCTGCGCGCGCGGCGCGCCGGGCCCCCCGACGACGGCGGCGCCGCCGACGGCGATCTTGAGGAACGTGCGACGGGTGAGTCGCGTCATACGGCCTCCTTGAACGGTGCGCGCATTATACTTCGCCGCGCGCGAAGAGCCGGCGCCCGCGCGTCGCCGCCTGCACCAGCCCGCCCGGCAGCAGCAGCACGATCGCGATGAAGAGCGCGCCGAAGATCAGCAGGTGGAAGTCCACCCAGCGCACGGCCAGGTACTCCTTGAGCACGATGTAGAGGATCGCGCCCAGCACCGGGCCGTGCAGCGTGCCGACGCCTCCGATGAACGTCATCAGCAGCGCGTCGAACGTCCAGGTCGGGCTGAAGGCGTGGGACGGGTAGTAGCTGATGTGGTAGTAGCCGAAGAGGCCGCCGGCCAGCCCGGCCAGGCCCGTCGAGAGCGCCAGCGCGGTGAGCTTCAGCCTGAGCGCGCCGACGCCGGAGGCCTCGGCGGCCGGCTCGTCCTCGCGGATCGCCTGCATGCCGAGCCCGGCGCGCGAGCCGGCCAGCGCCGCCACCGTGACGACCGACACCGCGGCCAGGGCGAGCGCCAGATAGTAGCGATGCGCCAGCCGGTAGCCGGCGATCGTGGCCGTCGGCAGCGTGGAGATCTCCGGCAGCACGTTGCCCACGGTCGTTCGCAAGATCTCGCCGAGCGCCAGCGTGCCGATGGCAAAGTAGGCGCCGCGCAGCCGGAACGCCGGCGCGCCGATGACGAGGGCGAACGACGTCGCCAGCGCGGCGCCCGCCAGCATCGCGAGCACGATCGGCGTGCCACCGATCCACAGCGAGCGAGCCAGCAGCGCGCCGAGGCCGAAGAAGGCGGCGTGACCGAGATTCACCTGCCCGGCGTAGCCGGCCACGATGTTCCAGCTCTGCGCCAGCGTGATCGAGAGCAGGATCAGGAAGACGAAGTTCAGCACGTCGTCGCGGCGCGCGACCAGCGGCAGGAACGCCAGCCCGCCGAGGCCGGCCAGGATGCCGATCGCCCACGCGCGCTCGCGCCGGGCGGCGGTCATTTGCCGAAGAGTCCGCGCGGCCGCACGACGAGCACGACCACGAAGATCACGAGGCCGACGACCTCGCGGTAGGGCCCGCCGAAGACCGCGGCGCTGGCCGCCTCGGCCACGCCGAGGACGAGGCCGCCGACGAAGGTGCCGATCATCGAGCCGAGTCCCGCCAGCACCACGACGATGAGCGCCTTGAGCGTCCACTCGAGCCCGATCGACGGGCTCACCGAGTAGCCGACGCTCACCAGGGTGCCGGCGGCGCCGGCCAGCGCCGTGCCGATCGCGAACGCGAGGAGATACGCGCGGCGAACGTCGATGCCGGTCAGCAGCGCCGCCTGCCAGTCCTCCGCCGTTGCGCGGATCGCCTTGCCCCACCGCCAGCGCGCGAGCAGCAGGTGCAGGCCGCCGATCAGCAGGAACGCCAGCAGCAGGCTGAGCAGCCGCACGAGCGGGATGGCGAGCTCGCCCACCATGATGACCGCGCCGCCGTAGGGCGTGACGATCGAGCGCTCGTCGGCCGTCCACAGCTGCACGGCCAGCGCGTGCAGCGCCAGCGCGAGGCCGAAGCCGATCAGCAGCGAGTTCTTGACGCGGGTCTCCTCGTCGGCGCGCACGACGAAGCTGAACAGCCCCGAGTAGAGCAACCCGCCGCCGACCAGCGCGAGCGGGATCACCAGCACCAGCGCCGCGAACGGGTCGAGGCCGAACAGCGCGACGAGCCAGAACGCGCCATAGCCGCCCAGCATGATCAGCTCGCCGTGGGCGACGTCGAGGACCTTCATGACGCCGAAGACGAGCGAGAGGCCGGCGGCGGCCAGGCCGTAGAGGCCCCCGATCAGGAGGCCGAGCACGAGCTGCTGGGCCAGCACGTTCATTCAGTCGACGTGGGGGCCCCGATATGCCCCCCACACCCCCCCGACGCTCGGCGCGCCCCGGGGAGCCCGTGGCGCTCCTCGATCTCGCCGGTGCGCGTGTTCACGTGCGGACCGCCAGCGGGCCGAGGTAGGCGCGGCGCACGTGCGGGTCGTGCAGCAGGTCGGCGGCACGGCCCTGGCCGGCGATGCGGCCGGACTCCAGCAGGTAGGCGCGGTGGGCGAGGGTGAGCGCGGCCTGCACGTTCTGCTCGACGAGGAACACGCCGACGCCGGCGCGATTGATCTCGGCCAGCGCCGCGAAGATCGACACGACCAGGCGCGGAGCGATGCCGAGCGACGGCTCGTCGAGCATCAGCAGCCGGGGATTGGTCATCAGCGCCCGGCCGACCGCGACCATCTGCTGCTGACCGCCCGAGAGCGATCTCACGAGCTGGCGGCGGCGCTCGCGCAGGTCGGGAAACAGCGCGTACACGCGCGCGAAGCCCTCGGCGCGATGGCGCCGCGCGCGGGGCGCGAAGGCGCCCAGCTCGAGGTTGTCCTCGACCGTCATGCCGCCGAAGAGGCGCCGGCCCTCCGGCACGAGCGCGAGGCCGCGCTCGACCACGAGGTGCGCGGGCACCGTGGCCAGGTCCTCGCCTTCCCAGCGGATCGTGCCGCCGCGCGGGCGCAGGAGTCCGGCGATCGAGGTGAGCAGCGTGGTCTTGCCGCTTCCGTTCGGACCGAGGAGCGCGACGATCTCGCCGGTACCGACCGCGAGCGTCACGCCGGACAGGACGCGGATGTCGCCATAGGCGGCGTCGACGTCGCGGAGCTCAAGCACGCATGGGACTCCCCCGCTCGCTGCCCAGGTACACGTCGACGACCGCGGGATCGGCGGCCACCGCCTCCGGCGGCCCCTCGGCGATCTTCTCGCCGGCGCTGAGCACGATGATGCGGCGCGCGAGGTCCATCAGCGCCCACACGATGTGCTCCACCATCAGCACGGTCAGCCCACCGTCGACGAGCCGGCGCACGAGCGCCATCGCGGTCGCCGTCTCCGCGGGATTGAGTCCGGCCATGAACTCGTCGAGGAGCAGCAGCTGCGGCGCGGTGGCCAGCGCGCGCGCCAGCTCGAGCCGCTTGCGATCGATCAGGGTGAGCCGCGCGGCCGGCGTCTCGGCGCGGCCCTCGAGACCCACCAGCGCCAGCAGCCGCGCGGCCTCGGTGACGGCCTCGGCCCGCGTGGTGGCGGCGCGCCCGTAGAGGCGGCCCACGAGGACGTTCTCGAGCGCCGTCAGGCCCGCGAAGGGGCGCACGAGCTGAAACGTGCGAGCGACGCCGCGCGCGCAGATCCGATGCGGCGCCAGCCCGGCGATGTCGTGGCCGCGCAATCGGATCCGGCCGGCATCGGGGGCCAGGGCGCCGGCGATCAGGTTGAACAGCGTCGTCTTGCCCGACCCGTTCGGTCCCATGATGCCGACCAGCTCGCCGTCGGCGAGGGTGAAGCTGACGTCGGAGACGGCGCGGACGCCGCCGAAGCCCTTCGAGACGCGCTCGACTTCGAGCAGGGCCATCCGGCTCGCGCGCGCGTTCGTCACCGCCGGGCGAACGGCGGCGCCGGGTACACGAGGGGCACCGTGGCGAACTCCCGGGGCCAGACCAGCTCCTGCTTGCCGTTCTGCCACTGGGCGAAGAGCGCGATGGCGTCGCGTACCTTCTCGCGGTCGAGCGTGCCGGCCCTGGCGATCGCCGCGGCGAGGATCTGCACGCACGCATAGCCGGGCCCCGTGATCGGGTCGGCCGGCCGGCCGAACTTCGCCTGATGCGCGTCGTTCAGCTCCTTGACCCCGGGCGCCTTCACCGCGTGGTGCCAGCCGGGCGCCAGCAGGACATAGTCGCCGTCCTTGCCCAGGTTCTTGGCCCAGATGGGCGGATCGGGGGCGCGAATGAAGAAGGTGGCGGCCTTCCCGGCCTCCGTCCACGCCGCGGCCATCTCGCGTCCCCAGTCGGTCTTTTCCTGGAAGATGGCGACGGTCTTCGGGCGCTCGCCGGCCGGGATCGAGGCGAGCATCGGGGGCAGCGCCTCGCTGATGTCGGGCGACTTCCAGAACGGCGAGAAGAGATAGCGGAAGCCTTGCTGGTGCACCTTGTGGAGCGCGAACGCCACGCCGAGGTACGGGGTCTTGTTCTTCTCGGCCACCGCGGCGGCCGCCGCGGGCAGGTCGGAGCCGAAGCCTCCGAGGTACGCAACGACGCCCTGGGCGGCCAGCGTCTCCAGGCGGGCGACGGTCTTCGTCGCGTCGGACTCGTCGTCCAGCAGCACGAGCTCGAGCGGCATTTTCTTGCCCGCCACGGTGACGCCGCCGGCGGCGTTGATCTGCTCGACCGCGATCTCGTAGCCGGCGCGCACCTGCGCGCCGCCGGCCCCGTAGCGTCCGGTCACCGGCACCACGGCGCCGACTCTCACGGGTTGTGCCCAGGCGGGCAGCGGCAGCGCGAGCAGTGCGACCACGACTACCTCGAGTCGCCTCATGCGTGGCCTCCTGTCGATACGCTCATGCCGCGGCCCCCGGCGCGGGCCGACGGCCGCGGCTCGCGCTCAGCGCTTGGCAAACGGCGGCGCCGGGTAGGCGAGCGGCGCCGTGGCGAACTCCTTGGGCCAGACCAGCTCCTGCTTGCCGTTCTGCCACTGCGCGAACGCCGCCTGCACGATGCCGGTGCCGTCGGGCCGGAACTTCACGGGCCCGATGACGGTCGTCATGTCGGTGGCGGCGATGGCGTCGCGGATCTTGTCGCGGTCGAGGCTTCCGGCGCGGGTGATGGCCGCCGCCGCGATCTGCACGCACGCGTAGGCCGGCCCCACGATCGGATCGGCCGGACGGCCGAGCTTCTTCTCGTGCGCCTCGTTCAGCTCCTTCACGCCGGGCGCCTTGACCGCGTAGTGCCAGCCGGCGGCCAGCACGGTG
>VBPC01000154.1 GCA_005887895.1 Candidatus Rokuibacteriota bacterium | reverse complement strand
CACCGACGCCGACTTGCCGCGCGTGATCCAGTACAAGAACACCCAGGGCCAAGCCTTCCAGGCCCCGCTCGGCCAGCTCATGCAGCACGTCGCCAACCACGCGACGCACCACCGCAGCGAGATCGCGACGATGGTGACGATGCTCAGCGGCTCGCCGCCGGACACCGGCATCAACACATGGATCCTCACGCGCACGGGCCAGCTGGGCTGAGCATGGGGATCCAGGGCCACGGCGTCATGCCGGTGTAGAGCAGGTCACCCGCGTGCCCGAGGCGGGCGTGCCGGAGGTCGGGGCGGCTGGACGGCCACGAGGACGTGTTCCAAGAGGGAGACGGCGATGAGGCCAGATCTCGCGGCCGCGCGGGTGCGCTGGCGCGGGCTGACCGGATACCAGAAGTTCGAGCATGCCGTCGTGCTCTTCCTGACCGGCCTGATTGCCATCGTCATCGTCGCGGCGGTCTGGAACCTGACGCTGAAGATCCTGTTCAGCCTCGTGCTGAGCGGGAAGTTCGATCCGACCGAGCACGCGGTGTTCCAGGGCGTCTTCGGGATGATCTTCACGGTCATCATCGCGCTGGAGTTCAAGCGCTCGCTGCTGATCATCACCGAGCGGGCGGACAGCGTCGTCCAGGTGCGCACCGTGGTCCTGCTCGCGATGCTGGCCATCCTGCGCAAGCTCATCATCCTGGACCTCGGCGAGACCGAGGCGACCCAGATCTTCGCCCTGGCGGCCGCGATCCTCGCCCTCGGCGCCGTGTACTGGTTCGTGCGCGATCAGGACCGCCGCGATGCCGCTCGCCGGACGTCCAGGGCCGACTGAAGGTCGTGGCCAGCTGGCAGGCGCGCGGTCTCCGCTTCGCGATCCGGGTGGTCATGCGTCGGGCGACCTGGGGCGAGCCGGAAGCGCTCGCGCGACGGGCGCGTCGCCTCTTCGGCGCGCCCAATCCGGTTCGGTGGCTTCGCAGCCGTGGCGTCCGCATCGAGCGCGTGGTCGAGCCCGCCGTCGCCGGCGAGTGGGTGAGCGCCGGGGCGCCCGGCCGGGGCGTCGTCCTCTATCTGCACGGCGGCGGCTACGTGGCGGGCTCGCCGGCCACCCACCGGCCGATCACCGCGGCCCTCGCACGCCTGACCGGCCGACGGGTCTTCAGCCTGGACTATCGACTGGCGCCCGAATATCGCTTCCCCGCGGCGCTGGATGACGCGATGGCCGGCTACCGTTGGCTGCTGCGACAGGGCATGCCTCCCGGGTCGGTCGCGCTCGCCGGCGACTCGGCCGGCGGCGGACTCGTGCTCGCGACGCTGCTCCGCGTCCGCGACGAGCAACTGCCGCCGCCGGCCTGCGCCGTGTGTTTTTCGCCGTGGACCGACCTGGAAGGGACCGGCGAGTCCGTGTCGCTGAACAACGGGCAGTGCGCGGTGTTTCGGCCCGATAACATCGTCCAGTTCGCGCGCGTGTATCTCGGTGAGGCGCCGGCCCGGAACCCCTACGCCTCCCCGGTGTTCGCCGATCTCGGCGGGTTGCCGCCATTGCTGTTGCAGGTCGGGGCAGACGAGATCCTGCTGGATGACGCCCGCCGCGTGCACGACAACGTCCAGCGCGCCGGCGGGGTTTCCACGCTGGAGGTGTTCGACGGCGTCTTCCACGTGTGGCAGATGCTGGACGGCTTCCTGCCGGAGGCCCGGACGGCGCTCCGCCAAGCCGCCCGCTTCATCGACGCGCTGACCGCTTCGCCAGCGCACTGAGAGGCCTGCCGCAGAAAAGAGGAGCGCCCCGGCTTAGCCGGGGCGCGACGAACGTGTGGGGGGGCCGCTCGGGGCCCCCCATGTGGTCAATTCTCGATGAACGCCTTCAGATTCCGGCCGCGCAGCGGGTGGCGCAGCTTGCGCAGCGCTTTCGCCTCGATCTGACGGATGCGCTCGCGCGTCACCGCGAAGCGCTTGCCAACCTCCTCCAGCGTGTGCTCGCCCTCCTCGCCGATGCCGAAGCGCAGGCGCAGGATCTCCTTCTCCTTCGGCGAAAGCGTGGCCAGCGCCCGCTCGACCTGGGTGGTCAGGTCCTGGTTCAGCAGCGAGTCGTTGGGCGAGCCGGCGCTCTTGTCCTCCAGGAAATCGCCGAGCTCCGAGTCCTCGCCGATCGGCGTCTCGAGCGATAGCGGCTTGCGCGACGACTCGAGGATCAGCCGGACCTTCTTGGCCGGCACACCCGTGCGCTGGGCCAGCTCCTCGGGCGTGGGCTCGCGGCCCATCTCGTTGATCATGTTCCGGTTGACCCGCGAGATGCGGTTGAGCGTCTCCACCATGTGCACCGGGATCCGGATGGTGCGCGAGTGGTCGGCGATCGCCCTGGTGATGGCCTGGCGGATCCACCACGTGGCATATGTCGAGAACTTGAAGCCGCGCCGGTACTGGAACCGGTCGACGGCCTTCATCAAGCCGATGTTGCCCTCCTGCACCAGGTCCAGCAGCGACAGATCGCTGCCCAGGTAGCGCTTGGCCACCGAGACGACCAGCCGCAGATTGGCCTCCATGAGCTCACGCTTGGCCTGCCGCACCGTGCGATCGCTCTCGTCGATCTGCTGGATCAGCGTCGTCAGGGCCTTGCGCGATAGGCCGGCCTCGGTCTCGAGGCGCTTGAGCTCGCGGACGCCGGCCGCGTGGCGGTTGCGCCGCAGCTCCTCGGCGAGCTGGTTCAGCCGCTTGCCGTGGCGACGCATCTTGCCCACGAGATCGTCGATCAGCGCGGGCTTGAGCGGCATGTCGGCGACGATCTTCTGGATGGCCTCGCGCTGGGCGGCGATGCCTCGCTGGACGTTGGCCCGCGAGCCCGCCGACCGGCGCCGGTCCTCGAGGGACTCCTCCAGGCGGGCGATCTTGCGCTCCAGCCGCCGCATGCGGGCGAAGGCCAGCTGCACGGGTCGCACGGCCTTGGGCTCGAGCTCACCCCCCTCGGGCAGGACGATGACGTCGTCGGCGGCGATGTCGCCGCGACGGAGACGGTCCCCCACGTCGAGCAGGGCGCGCACGGCCAGCGGGATGCCGGCCAGGCCCCGGCGGAGCGCGATCTGGCCTACCTCGATGCGGCGGCCGATCGAGACCTCCTGCTGGGCGGTCAGTAGCGGGACCTTGCCGATCTCCTTGAGGTACAGGCGGACGGGGTCCTCCCCCTTGGCCGGGAGCGGGGTCAGCGCCTCCTCGGAGACCGGCGGAAGCTCCTCTTCGTGCTCCTCGACGAGCACCGGCGCCTCCGGCTCTTCGTGCAGCGCGGCTGGGACGATCTCGGTCACGTCCGTACTCGACTCGCGGGCTGGTTCCCTGAATGTCATCGTGTCACCGGGGGCCTTGTCTTTGCCTCTTGAGATGGCGCGATTCCCCTAATCGTTTCTGGCAGGGGCATCAAGAAGCACGCCAACGGCTTGAGTTTTCCTAACCGGTTGTAAGTCCTGCGGGGCTCCCAAATTCGCGCCTGTGCTACCGACGAATCAATGGGTAAACCCGTTCACTATTCCGACCCCTTGTTTCTCCTGTTATGATGGTCGGGCTCTGCGTGTGGTTTACAACGAGAGAACGGTGATAGCCCTTCGCGGGGTTCCCCAGTAGATGTCGGCCGTTTCCCCCAGCGCGTCTTACAGCCTCACCGTGCGGCTGTCAATCACCAATCGCCCCGGCATGCTCGGTCGAGTCGCGATGGCCATCGGCGACGCCGGCGGCGACATCGGCGCGGTCGATCTCGTCGAGTCCACGCGCGACCGCATCCTGCGCGACATCACGATCAACGCGCGCGACAGTACCCACGGCCAGCAGATCGTCAACCGCCTCCGCCACCTCGCGGGCGTCCGCGTCGTCAACCTGTCCGACCGGACCTTCCTCATGCACCTGGGCGGCAAGATCGAAGTGAACAGCAAGGTCCCCATCCGCACCCGGGACGACCTCTCCATGGCCTACACGCCGGGCGTGGCCCGCGTGTGCCTCGCCATCAAGGAGGACCGCCAGCGCGCGTTCTCGCTGACCATGAAGCACAACACGGTCGCCGTCGTGACCGACGGCACCGCCGTGCTCGGGCTCGGCGACATCGGGCCGGAGGCCGCGCTGCCGGTCATGGAAGGCAAGGCGATGCTCTTCAAGGAATTCGGTGGCGTCGACGCGGAGGACATCGCGGCCCCCCGGTGCTTCGAGATCGAGGAGCGGCTGCGCAAGGACCTCGACATTCCGGTCTTCCACGACGACCAGCACGGCACGGCGGTGGTGGTGCTGGCGGCGCTGTTGAACGCCCTGCGCATCGTCAAGAAGTCCCTCCGCTCGGTCCGGGTGGTGGTGACCGGGGTCGGGGCGGCCGGGACGGCGACGATCAAGATTCTTCAATCGAGCGGCGTGCGCGACATCGTCGGCGTCGACGAGCACGGCACGCTCTACCGTGGCCGCAGCAAGGGCATGGATTTCATGAAGCGCTGGGTGGCCGCCTCGACCAATCCCCGCCAGGTCAAGGGCGGGCTCAGCGAGGCGATGCATCGCGCGGACGTGTTCATCGGCCTGTCGGTGCCGGGCATCCTGTCCGTGCGCGACGTGAAGCGCATGGCCCGCGATCCGATCGTCTTCGCGATGGCCAATCCGGTGCCCGAGATCCAGCCGGAGGAGGCCGAACGGCACGTGCGCGTGATGGCCACCGGCCGCTCGGACTACCCGAACCAGATCAACAACGTGCTCTGCTTCCCGGGCTTCTTCCGCGGCCTCCTCGACAGCCGCGCCCGTGCCGTCAACGACGAGATGAAGGTCGCCGCCGCCCGGGCCCTGGCCGCCTGCGTCAAGCGCGGTGAGCTCAGCACGGAGTACATCATCCCCAGCGTGTTCAACAAGACGGTGGCGCCCGCCGTCGCCGAGGGCGTGGCCCGCGGGGCCTGGCAGACCGGCGCCGCACGCCGCCGGCGCCGGTTCGACGTGTCCGTGATCCAGTGACCGTTCGCTGGTCGGTCGTCATCCCGGCCTTCAACGAGGCGATCCGCTTGCCGTCCTACCTGGACGAGGTCGTCGGCTTCTTCGACGGCCGGGGCGAGCCCTACGAGGTCCTCGTCGTGGACGATGGCTCGACCGACGCCACCGTGGCGACCATCAGAGCGATGGCGGCGCGCCAGCCGGCGGTACGGGTCCTGCCGCTCGGGCGCAACCGCGGCAAGGGCACCGCCGTCCGGGCGGGGATGCTGGCGGCCACCGGCGCCTTGCGCATGTTCACGGACGCCGACGGTGCCACGCCGATCGCCGAGCTCAAGCGGCTGGAGCCGGCGTTGACGGCCGGCGCCGACGTCGTCATCGGCTCGCGCGTGCTCGTGGATCCGGCGGTGTCGGTGCGGACGCGCCGGCACCGCGTGGCGGCCGGGCGCGTCTTCAACTGGCTGGTCGCCCGGCTCGGGCTCCATGGCATCGCCGACTCGCAGTGCGGCTTCAAGGCCTTCACGGCCGCCGCCGCCGAGGCCCTGTTCGGCGCGCTCCAGACCGACGGCTTTGGCTTCGACGTCGAGGTGCTGCTGCGGGCCCAGGCCGCCGGCTTTCGGGTGACCGAGGTGGCGGTGAACTGGGCGGATCAGCGGGGCAGCAAGGTCGGCGTCCTGACCGCCAGCCCCGGCATGCTGCTGCAGATCCTGCGCGCGCGCGGGCGCGTGACGAGGGTCGGCCGGTGAGCCTCGCCCGGCGGGTGGCCGAGATCGAGCCGTTCCTCGCCGTGGAAGTGGCCGAGCGCGGCCAGGCGATGGAGCGCCAGGGGATCGACGTCGTCCACCTGGAATATGGCGAGCCGGACTTCGCGCCGCCGACGGTCGTGCAGGAGGCGCTGCAGCGCGCGATCGCCGACGGCCACATGCGCTACACCCACAGTCTCGGCATCCTGCCGCTGCGGGAGGCCATCGCCGACCACTACCGGACGACGTACGGCGTCAAGGTCTCGCCCGAGCAGATCCTCGTCACGCCCGGCACCTCGCCGGCCATGCTCCTGCTGTTCGGCGCGCTCCTCGACCCCGGCGACGAGGTCGTGCTGAGCGATCCGTACTACGCCTGCTATCCGAACTTCATCCGCTACGCCGACGGGGTTCCGGCGTACGTGGACACGACCGAAGAGGACGCCTTCCAGTACCGGCCAGAGGCGATCGCCGCCCGCCTCGGGCCGCGTACGCGGGCGATCGTCGTCAACTCGCCCGCGAACCCGACCGGCGCCGTGCTCTCGCCCGAGCGCATGAAGGCCATCGCCGCCCTGGCGGAGGGCCGGGGGCCGTTCATCGTGGCGGACGAGATCTATCACGGCCTCACCGAGGGCGGCCGCGACCGCTCGATTCTCGAGTACACCGATCGCGCGTTCGTGCTGAACGGGTTCTCCAAGGCGTTCGCCATGACCGGCTGGCGGCTCGGCTGGATCGTGGCGCCGCCCAGCCACGTCCGGGCGCTGCAGCGTCTCTACGGGAACTTCTTCATCTCGACCAACGAGTTCGTGCAGTGGGCCGGGGTGGCGGCGCTGCGAGAGGCGGGCGCGGAGACGGTCCGCTTCCGGCGGATCTTCGCCGAGCGGCGGCGGATCATGATCGACGGCCTGCGCGCGATCGGCCTCGGCGTCGGCTTCGAGCCGACCGGGGCGTTCTACATCCTCGCCAACGCCCGCCACGTCTCCGGCGACTCGGTGCGCCTCGCCTACGAGATCCTCGAGGGCTGCCACGTCGCGGTGACGCCGGGCGTCGCCTTCGGGCGCAACGCCGAGGGCTATCTCCGCTTCTCCTACGCGGCCTCCGTCGAGCGCATCCAGGAGGGGCTCCGGCGTCTCGGCGCGTTTCTGGCGGGGCGCCGGTGAGCGCGGACGGCTGCCCGGCCTGCACGACGCAGTGGCCGTCGAGCGCGCAGCGGATCGTGGACTGCGGCTCGAGCGTCGCCTACCTGCACGACGACCAGTTCTTCGCCGGCTGGACGTTCCTCGTTCTCAAGCGCCACGCCACGGAGCTCTGGGAGCTCGAGCCCGCCGAGCGAGCCGCGCTCATCGAGGAGGTCACCCGGGTGGCGCGGGCGGTGGGCACGGCCTTCGGGGCGGTGAAGATGAACTACGAGCTGCTCGGCAACGCGATCCCGCACATCCACTGGCACCTCGTCCCGCGTCTCCCCGACGATCCGGCGCCGCGCCTGCCGGTGTGGACGGTGGCCCACGAGCCGCGGAAGCTGACGCCCACCGCGGTGGCCGAGCGCATCACGCTGATCCGCTCCCACCTCGGCGGCTGAGCGCATGGACCGCGCCTACGTCGCCGTGCACGTGGAGGAAGACCGCGCCCACTGGTGGTTCCGCGGTCGCCGCGCGGTGCTGGTCGCCCTGCTGCGCCGCCGGCTGCCGGCGGGCCGCCACCGGCTGCTCGAGCTCGGCTGCGGGACCGGCAACATGCTGGAGGCGCTGGCCGAGTTCGGCGAGACGGTCGGCATGGAGCCCGACGAGACGCTCGTCGCGGTCGCGCGCGGCGCCGGCCTCGACGTTCGCCGCGGTGCGCTGCCTCACGACCGCGTCGTTCCGCCGGGCTGGCCCGACGTCGTCCTCCTCCTCGACGTCCTCGAGCATCTCGAGGACGACGCCGCGGCGCTGCGCACGGCGCACGCGCTGCTGGCCCCCGGCGGCACGCTGGTCATCGCGGTGCCGGCCTACCAGTGGCTGTGGAGCGCCCACGACGTCGCGCTCGGCCATCGGCGGCGCTACACGGCCGGGGTCCTGGGCGCGCGCGTGATGGCGGCGGGATTCGACGTGCGCCACGTGAGCTACTTCAACACGCTCCTGTTCCCGGCCGTGGCGCTGACGCGCGCCGGCAAGCGGCTGCGCGGCGACACCGGCCACGACCTCACGCGCCCGGCGGCGCCCGTCAACGCGGCGCTGGCGCGCCTCTTCGCGCTGGAGGCGGCCGTCGTGCCGCGCTGGCCGCTGCCGTTCGGAGCCTCGCTCGTGCTGGTCGCGCGGCGATGAGCGCGAGCGGGCGCGAACGTGAATGGGCCAGCGTCGCGGTGGCCTGGCTCGCGCTGGCGCTGGTGGCCGCGGTGTGGCTGGCGGTCGACCGCCGCCCGCCGGAGTGGGACCACGCCAACCACCTGGAGCGCGCGGTGTTGTGCACGCGCGATCTGCAGGCCGGCGACTGGCGTGCGATCCTCGCGCGCTCGTCCTTCTACCCGCCGCTGGCGACCTGCACGGCCGGCGCCGTCGCGCTGGTGCTTCCCGCGGACGTGGCCGCCGGGGTCACGCTGCTCGGTTTCCTCGGTCTCGGCATGGCGGCTGTCTATCTGCTCGGCCGCATGCTGGTGGGCGGGCGCGCCGGCGTTGCCGCGGCGCTTCTGTTCGGCGCCGCGCCGTTCGTCGTGTTCTCGACGCTGCGCTTGCAACTCGATCTGCCGCTGGCGGCGATGGTCACGCTCGCCCTGGTCACGCTGCTGGCGACCGACGACTTTCGCCGGCTCGGCGTGGCGGTGCCCCTCGGTGTCGTCTGGGGGCTCGGTATGCTGACGAAGCCGACGTTCGCGCTCTACGTCGGGCCGCCGGCCCTGCTCCTGCTGCTCCGCGGCGGCCGCCGCGCGCTGCCCGGCGCCGCCCTCGCCACCCTGATCGCCGCCGCGCTGGGCCTGCCCTGGTTCGGGCCGCGGCTGCTTGGCCTCGGCGCCGAGGTCGACGCTCGCGCGTTCAGCCAGGCCGCCGAGTCGGCGCATCCCGGCGTCTTCACGCTCGTCGGGCTGGTGTTCTACCCGCGGCTGCTCGGCTACCAGCTCGGCCTGGCCTCGGTGGTGCTCGTCGTGATCGGCCTCGTCGTGGCGTGCGTGCGTCGGCAGTGGTTCCTGCTCGTGGCGGCGCTCACGCCGCTCGTCGTCCTGGAGCTGATCCGCAACAAGAACCTGCGCTACTCGCTGCCGCTGCTCGGCGTCCTGGCGATCGTCGCCGCGCTCGGCCTCGAGGCGCTGCCCGACCGGGTGCGGCGCGGCCTCACGCTCGCGCTGATCGTGATCGGCGTCGTGCAGGTGAGCGCGATCACCACCGGGGTGCCGCCCAACCGTCGCGGCGCGCCCGTCACCGTCAGCGTGGTTCCGAACTACGCGGTGTTCTCGGTCAGCAACTTCCGGTACTACGCGGTGCGTGATGGCCTCGACCTCCACTTCGTCCGCGCCTGGGACGACGCGCCGCTCGGCATCGACTACATGATCCTCAAAAGCGGCGACGTCGGGCCGTCGTGGACCGCGCAGAAGTCGCGACGTGTCGCCGATCGGCTGACCGCCGATGCCAATCTCGCGCGCGTGTTCCCGATCGTCGCCGAGTTCCCGCTGCCGGACGGCTCGACGGCGAGCGTGCGCGCGCGCCGCATCCCGCCGGTCACCGACGCGCCGGCCGCCGCGGTGGCGGCCGGCGTCGAGGCCGGGCTCAGGCGGCGGCTGGGCGAGGTCGCCCGCGGGGTCGAGGGGCTCGAGGTCGGGCTGGTCCACGACGACGGGATCCTTACCGGCCGCATCCCCCGCGCCGAGATCCGGGCGGCGGCCGCCACCCTCGGCGACTTCGCGCGGCCGGGCTCGGCCCAGCTGCGCGTGCGCGACCTGCGCATCGTGCTCGAGGATCTGGTCGTGAATCCGTGGAGCGCGCGCACGGAGGGCCGCTTCGACCCGCTCGACCTCGGGCGCCTGCGGCTCGAGTCGGCGACGGTGACGATGGCCGATCTGCAGGCGCTGCTGACCGGGCTCAAGCACTTCAACCGGTCGACCGTCACCGCCGAGGGCGACGCCCTGCGGGTGACGATCCGGCAGGCCGGGCCCGACGTCAGCGCCCGGGTGCGCCTGGCCGCGGCCGCCGACCGGCCGTTTGCGATCACCGCCGAGGGAGTGCGCGTGGGACGCGTGCCGGTGCCGGACGCGCTCGTCGGCTGGGTCGTCCGCAACTTCGATCCGGCGCCGCGCATCGCCAGCCGGCTGCCGTTTCCGGTCACGATCGGCCGCGTCACTGTCCAGGACCAGGCGCTGCGGATATCATCGGCGCCGTAGACATGCGAGAGACCGCGACCGCGAGGCGGGCCCGCGCCCGCAAGATCCTCCAGGCTCTCGAGCGCGCCTACCCGGACGCGAAGATCGCGCTCGACTTCGGCACGCCGCTCCAGTTGCTGGTGGCCACGATCCTGTCGGCGCAGTGCACCGACGAGCGCGTGAACATGGTGACGCCGGCCCTCTTCAAGACCTATCCGAGCGCGGAGGCGCTGGCCCGCGCGAAGCCGGACAAGCTCGAGGCCGCGATCCGGTCGACGGGCTTCTACCGTGCCAAAACCCGCTCGCTGCTCGGGATGGCGAAGGCGCTCGTGGAGCGGCACGGCGGCGAGGTGCCGTGCACGCGCGAGGCGTTGACGGAGCTGCCCGGGGTCGGACTCAAGACCGCCAACGTGGTGCTGGGCAACGCGTTCGGCGAGGATGCTCTCGCCGTGGACACGCACGTGTTTCGTGTGGCCCAGCGCCTGGGCCTGGCCCGGTCCGACGACCCGGACGAGATCCACGACCAGCTCCTCGAGGTCATCCCGCGTGGGCAGCGCACCCGGGCGACCCACCTGCTGATCACGCACGGGCGCCGCACCTGCGTGGCCCGCAAGCCCGCCTGCCCGGTGTGCCCGGTGCGGGCCCTCTGTCCCTGGCCGGACAAGACCCGGCGGTGAGGACGGCTCGGCGCCTTGACACCCCGATCCTTTTGGCCTAAAGTAGTGCGTTACAAATTTTCCTATCCGCGACGCCCACTTACGGTGCGCGCGACCTGAGACGGAGACAGACGGGGCATGGCTACGCCGGTTCCAAAGGAGAGCGAGATCGAGCGCAAGTGGTTCGTCGTGGACGCCGACGGGCAGGTGCTGGGGCGCCTGGCCACCCGGGTGGCGACGATCCTGCGCGGCAAGCACAAGACAACGTTCACGCCGCACCTCGACGTGGGCGACCACGTGGTCGTCGTCAACGCCGAGAAGATCCAGGTGACCGGGCGCAAGCGCACCGACAAGATCTATCGCTGGCATTCCGGCTACATCGGCGGCCTGCGCGAGGTCTCCTTCGAGAAGATGGTGAAGAGCCATCCCGAGCGGGTGATCGAGTGGGCGGTGCAGGGGATGCTGCCCAAGAACCGGCTGGGGCGGGCGATGGTGAAGAAGCTGAAGGTTTACCGGGGCGCGGCGCATCCGCACGAGGCTCAGCAGCCTCAGATCTTGCCGGCGACGTCCCGTGTCGGAGAGGGGCGCTAGATGGCGACCGTGCTCGACAGGTTCTACGGCACCGGACGCCGCAAGACGTCCGTGGCCCGCGTCTGGATTCGTCCCGGCTCCGGCCGGGTGAGCGTCAACCGGCGCGCGTTCGAGGAGTACTTCCCGCGCGAGACGCTGCGCATGATCATCGCGCAGCCGTTCGAGGTGACCAATACCGTCGGCCAGTTCGACGTGCTGTGCACCGTCGGGGGCGGCGGCCCCACCGGTCAGGCGGGCGCGGTGCGCCACGGACTGGCGCGGGCGCTGGCGCGCTTCGACGACAAGCTGCGGCTGCCGCTCAAGAAGGCCGGCCTGCTCACGCGCGATCCGCGCATGCGCGAGCGCAAGAAGTACGGTCAGCCGGGCGCGCGGCAGAAGTTCCAGTACTCCAAGCGCTAGCGTCAGTGCCGATCGCCGACCGGGTCCGCGTTGCCGTCGCCGGCGCCAGCGGCTACATGGGCGCCGAGCTGCTGCGGCTTCTGCTCGTCCATCCGCGCGTGATGCTGAGCGGCGTCACCTCGGAGCGGCTGGCCGGGGAGCCGCTCGGCCGCGTGTACCCGCACCTGCGCGGGCTCACCGAGCTCGCGTTCCACGATCTCGACGCCGGCTGGCTGGCCGACGTCGCCGACGTCGTGTTTCTCGCGCTGCCGCACATGGAGTCGCAGCGCGTGGTGCCGGGGCTCCGCGGGCGTGGAAGGAAGATCATCGATCTCTCCGCCGACTACCGGCTGCACGATCCCGAGGACTACGTGACCTGGTACAAGGCGCCGCACATCGATGCGGCCGGCCTGGCGGAGGCCGTGTACGGGCTGCCGGAGCTGCATCGCAAGGCGATCGCCGGCGCCTCGCTGGTGGCCTCGCCGGGCTGCTATCCGGTCGGCGCCGTGCTGGCGATCGCGCCGCTGCTCAAGAACGGCCTG
>VBPC01000153.1 GCA_005887895.1 Candidatus Rokuibacteriota bacterium | reverse complement strand
GCGCATGCGGGCGAGCTCCGGCGGCCCCGGGCGCTTCCGGGGCGGCCTCGGCCAGGCCATCCTGATCGAGAGCCACTCGCCGCGGCCGATCGTCGTGAGCTTCATGGCCGAGCGCACGACGTTCCCCGCCCCCGGCCTCGCCGGCGGCGGCGCCGGCGAGCGCGGCGACGTCCGCATCAACGGGCGGCGCGTCGACAACCGCAAGCAGCACGTGCTCGAGCGCGGCGACCGCGTGCTCGTCGCCACGCCGGGCGGCGGCGGCTACGGCCCCGCCCGCGCCCGCGACCCGCAGCGCGCCGCGCGCGATCGGGCGCTGGGCTACGTGACGGGACGCCCGCGCGCCGGGCGATGAGCGGCGCCATCTTGGTCGACCAGGGAGGGCAGAGTATGGACATCACACGACGCTCGATGCTCAAAGGCGCGGCGGTCCTGGGAGCGGCGGCCGCGCTGCCGGGCCCGGCCGCCGCGCAGACGACCCAGAAAAAGGAGCTGGCCACGGCGCAGGGCGGCGACGTCGCCCGCTTCGATCCGCACTTCAGCACCTCGTCCAACGACATCCGGGTGTCGTTCAATCTCTTCGACAACCTCACCAGCCGCCACCCCGACGGCAAGCTCTACCCGGGCCTGGCCACCGAGTGGAAGCTGACCGACCCCACCACGTGGACGTTCAAGCTCCGCTCGGGGGTCCACTTCCACAACGGCGATCCGTTCACGTCGGCCGACGCCAAGTTCAGCATCGAGCGCACCTACGACCCCGCCGTGAAGACGATGGTGGCGACGGCGCTCAGCACGATCGATCGCATCGAGACGCCGGACCCGCACTCGCTGGTGGTCCGCACCAAGAAGCCCGACCCGCTGCTGCCGGCCCGGCTGGCCTTCTACGGCGGCCAGATCGTGCCGAAGAAATACCTGGAGGCCGTCGGGAACGAGGCGTTCAATGCCAAGCCGGTCGGCACCGGGCCCGTCCGGTTCGCGTCGTGGGTCAAGGACGACAAGGGGGTGTTCGACGCCAATCCCGACTACTGGGGCGGCCGCATCGACGTGGACCGCTGGATCATGCGGCCGATCCCGGAGACGGCGCCCCGCATCGCCGCGCTGCTCAAGGGCGAGGTCGACATCATCACCCAGCTGCCGCCCGACCAGGAGGAGCGCGTGATCGGCACCCCCACCACGCGCGTGGCCGGCGCCCTCTACGCGGGCCTGTACGTGCTCGGGGTGAACAGCAAGGCCAAGCCGCTGGACAACCCGCTCGTGAAGCAGGCGCTGTCGCTGGCGATCGACCGCGACGCGATCGTGAAGGAGCTGTGGCGCGGACGCGGCATCGTGCCGAACGGGCCGATCGCCCGGGGCGACAACTACTACGACGCGAGCCTGCCGCCCCTGCCCTACAGCCCGGCCGAGGCGCGCGATCGCCTCAAGAAGGCCGGCTACAAGGGCGAGCCCGTCTACATCGAGACCACGGTCGCCTACGTCTCGCAGGACAAGGCGATGTCGGAGGCGATCGCCGCGATGTGGAAGGACATCGGCGTGAACGTGGTGATCGAGGTCATCGAGTACTCGGTACGCGCGCAGAAGAGCCGCGAGAAGTCCTTCAAGGGCGTGTGGTGGTCGGATCCGACCTCCACGCTCGGCGATCCCGACGGCATGATGTGGCGGCTGCTCGGCCCCGGCGGCCCGATGGACTACTGGCGCGATCCGAAATTCGACGAGCTGGGCAACGCCGCGCGCTTCTCGGTGGACGCGAAGTTCCGCGGCGAGGCCTACAAGGAGATGACGCGGCTCATGCTCGAGTACCTGCCGTGGATCCCGATCATCCAGCCCTACGAGGACTACGGGCTGCAGAAGTACGTGGACTGGACGCCGAACCCGAATCAGCAGTTCGAGATCCGGCGCTTCAACTTCAAGTTCAAGCGGGGATAGGGACATGGGGGGCCTCGAGCGGGCCCCCCCAAGCCCTCCTCTGCTATACCGTTCCGGCGAACAGGCTCTTCTTGATGATGGCGTGGACGCCCCAGTTGCCGTCGACGACCTGGGTGACGCCGAAGTCCACGGCCACCGAGATCAGCGAGATCGCCTCGTCCTCGCTGAGGCCCCTGGTCGTCATCAGGAAGTGCCGCATCTTCTTGAAGGCGTCCTTGAGCGCCAGGTCCACCGACGACTTCTCGTAGATCTTGGACTGCGCGTCGGCGCCCAGCTCGGCCAGGTAGTTCGCGTAGCTGAAGCCGTGCAGCACCCAGTCGTCCTGCGTCTCCAGCAGCGGATAGGCCAGGCCCTCCAGCGCGCTGCCGGCCAGGGTCGCCTTCTTGCGCAGGACGAGCTGGAACGTTCCCGTCAGCGAGCACTCGATGGCGGTGCCGCACAGCTCGGAGTCGCCCTGCGAGGCGTGCGAGTCGCCGGCCGAGAGCAGCGCGCCGGGGACGGCCACCGGGTAGTACATCGTCGCGCCCTTGCCAATGCGCCAGTTGTCGATGTTGCCGCCGACGTAGTTGGGCGGGATCGAGTCCACGATGTCGGCCTCGGACGGCGCCAGCCCGAGCACGCCGAAGTGTGGGCGGATCGGGATGCGAACGTTCGGCAGGATCCCGTGCTTTTCCTGGACGGTCTTGTGATCGACCGGGACGCCCGGATAGTCGATCGTCTTGTGCACGACGCCGAACGGGTCGGTCTGCGGCGTCCAGCGGAAGTTGTAGACGGCCCGGGCCCAGTTGCGCTCGCCGGCGGTGTCCACCTCGTAAATGGTGATGACCTCGCGCGGCTTGGGCTCGGTGAGCAGCTCCTTGTAGTGGAAGCCCCACCAGGCGGCGGCGTTGCTGCCGAAGCTCTTGCCCTTGAACTGCGGGTTGGCGCCCGGGCGCGGCTTCACGTCCACGATCCGCACCTCGAGGATGTCGCCCGGCTCGGCGTTGCGCACGGCGACCGGCCCCGTGCAGATGTGGACACCCAGCCCCTCGCCGGCGCCGCGGCCGAACAGCGTGGGCTGCATCGGTCCCGCCCCCCGGCGGTCCACGCCCTTGCGCTGCTTGTCCCAGTAGAAGACGCTCTCGGCACCGGGGTCGCCGGTGATCATGCGGCTGGCGTCGTCGTTGGCGTGATGCGTGAGGACTTCGATCGTGACGAAATCGCCGGAAGCGACCTCGACGACGGGCTTCAGCGACTTGCTGAAGTAGCCCCAGTGCACGGTCTTGTCCGTGGCCGGCACGTGGTAGTGGTTGGTGGTGCCGGGCACGCGCCCGGGCTGCTGGGTCTGTGCGTACGCGGTGGCGCCCGCCGCGGCCGCGGCGGCGGCGCCGCCGGCGACCAGGGTGTTCCTGAGGAAGTCACGTCGATCCACGCCCGCTGCGGAACGCTTCGCGTCGCCCGAATCCTCCGTCATGATCGCCTCCTGAGCTCGCGGGTGAGCAGCAACTCGACGTCGAGTACGAGTGAGCGGCGGTGCTCGGCGGCGCGCCGGCGCGCGCAACGCGCCGAGTCTACGGCCGGCTTCGCGACACGGTCAAGGCTCCGCAAGGATTCGACGTGCGTTCCGGCCGCGCGCGTGCCGAAAGATTGGGCATCGCCCCGGCGCCTGCCTCTTTCGACGGCGGGACGGCCGCGCGCAGCCTGACCGCCGCGCCTCCAAGTCGGCGTCGCGCAAGGCCGCCGGCCGGCCACGCCGGGTCTGGCACGTCGTGTGCTCTTCTCCTGTCGCAGGTCCGTCGAGGGACCCGACAAAGCGCCGTTGCTTTTTCCGCAACGGCGCTTTCGTCTTTTTCGCGGGACCGTCCCGCGGCGACAACAGAGAAGGAGATCGACGATGCTCGTGGACATGATGGAGCTCGCTCTGTGCCTGGTGCCCGTCCTCGGCTTGCTGGCGTGGCGCCTCGCGCTCGACCAGCGCGCATACGCGGCCGGCGTCGTCCGCGCCGACATCCACGCCGGCGTGCGGCGCGTGCTCGGCGGCGACACGTTCCTGGCCATCGACGTGCGCAGCCCGGCGCTGTGGCGGCGCGGGCGCGTGCGGCTCTCGGCGCCGAGCGGCTACGAGTCGCTCATCGGCGCCGCGGCGCCGACCGTCTTCGACCGCCTGCCCGCCCACTACGACGTGATCATCCACTGCGGAGGCGGCTCGTGACCGCCCGGCTGCTCGCCATCGTCCGCCCCGGCCAGGAGACGACGGCGCTCGACGGCCTTCCGGCCCTCGTCGCCACCGCCCGCGCCGAGCACGCCCGCCTTCGCCTCGCCTGCTTCCGCCCGCTGCCCCCGGCGCGGGTCGATCGCTACGACCGCGTGATCGCCGACATCGATCGGGAAATGGACCGCATCGCGCGGAGCCTGGTCGAGCGGTTCACGGCGGCGACGCGCGCGTTCGACGACGTCCCCGTCGAGTGCGTCGTCCGCTTCGGCCGGCCGGCGCGCGAGATCCGCCTCGAGACGGAGGCCTTCGCGGCCACCCTCGTGGCGTGCTTCGAGCGACGGCGCGACCCGTCCGTCACCATCCGCCTGCGCGGAGTGCTAGACTCCTGGCGCGTCGCCAGGAGGAATCGCCGATGGGTGGCTACCTGATCACCAACGTCAGGATCTTCGACGGCACTGGCCGGGCGCCGTTCCTCGGCGCCGTGCGCATCGAGGGCAACCGCATCGCCGACGTCGCGCCGGTGCCGGCCGCCGCACCGGCCGACGGCGCGGCGGTGATCGACGGCCGCGGCGCCACGCTGATGCCGGGCCTCGTCGAGCCGCACGCGCACCTGAGCTTCACCGACGGCCTGTCGGCGGAGCTGACGCGCCTGCCGCCCGAGGAGCACATGCTCGTGACCGTGCGCAATGCCCGCACGATGCTCGAGTGCGGCTACACGAGCGCGCTGTCGGCGGCGGCGGCCAAGCCGCGCCTGGACGTCGTGCTGCGGCGCGAGATCGAGGCCGGGCGCGTGCCGGGCCCGCGGCTCCTCGCCAACGGCCCCGAGATCACCGTGACCGGCGGCCTCG
>VBPC01000300.1 GCA_005887895.1 Candidatus Rokuibacteriota bacterium | reverse complement strand
CGGCTGGCCGGACGCCTTCGCGGACGCCGTCGCGCGCTTCCATGCGGGCGGCGCCTGGCCCGAGGCCTCCGTGGTGGCGCTGCGCTATCGGGAGACCGATCGCGTCGTCGCCGCCCGCACGGGCCGCTGGCCGCTCAGCGTCTCCACCGATCTGATCGGCGTTCCGACCTTCCGCGCCGCCCGCCTGCTCTCGCGGCTGGCCGAGGCCGGCGAGGTCGTCGACCGCGGCGGCGCCGGCCGCCTCGTCGAGACCTATCCCGCGGCGGCGCTGCGGATCTGGGGTTTCGCCTCGACGGGCTACAAGCGCCGCGAAGGGCTCGCCGGCCTTGGCGCGCTGCTGGCCGCCCTGCGCGCGCGCACGCGCGGGTGGCTCGATCTCGACGCTGCCACCCGGCGGCTCTGCGGCGAGAGCGACGACGCGCTCGACGCCCTGGTGGCCGCGCTCGTGGCCCGCGCGGCGGCGCTCGGTCTCTGCCTGGGCCCGTCCGCCGAGCAGGCGGCGCGGGCAGCGCGGGAGGGTTGGATCGCGCTACCGGCGGCGGACTCGCTCGAGGTGCTGGCGACCGCCGATCCCGCTACGACTGGTCGTCGGCGCCGACCGCGATGAGCGCGAGGCCCCCGAGCACGACCAGGCCGAGGGCGATCAGCCGCCACGCGCGCACCCGCTGATTGACGACGAGCGCGGTCTCGGCGTCCCAGGTCGCCTCGCGATAGTTCCGGATCTGGATCCAGGTACGGATGGCGCTGATCAGGCTCGCGATCGGCAGACCCGCGCGCATGCCCTGCCACCAGACGCTCAGGCTGCGGTGCACGGCCGTGCCGAAGCCCGGCTTGGTGCCGCCGCGAGTGCGCACGGTGACGCCGAAGAGCCACTTGCCCGGCGTCGTGCCGCGCGCGGCCAGCAGCGCCGCCTCGACGAACACCCACAGGAACAGCGCGCAGTAGCCGACGATCGTGTCCTGCGCGCGCGGCGAGACCGGCAGCGTCGGCAGCATCATCGTCAGCAGCACCACGATCAGCATGGAATCGAACGAGCGCGCCGTGAAGCGGCTGAAGATCCCCGCGTCCGCGACCTCGAGGACGGGAGCGACGGCCCTCGGCGTGGCGGGCGCCGGGCGGCCGGCGCGGCGGCCGGTCGTGGCGCTGACGGAGGTGGGATGGGGGGTCGGGGCGACGGACGCTGCGGCGGCGTGGAGAAGAAGCTCTGCCCTGACGTATCGTCGGCCATCGGCCCTCCCGCGCAGACTCGAGTCCATCGAGGCTAGCGCACGAGACCGGCGCGGCCCAAGAACCGAGGATCACCCCTGCTGGCGGATAAGTGCCAGAAAGCGCTCGCCGAAGGTCTCCGACTTCCACTCGCCGACGCCCTTCACCTCCAGCAACGCCTCGCGGGTGCGAGGCTTGAGCCGCGCCATGTCGCGCAGCGAGGCGTCGCTGAAGACCAGGTAGGGCGGCACGCCGCGCTCCTCGGCGATCGCTCGCCGCAGGCCGCGCAGGGCCTCGAACAGCGCGCGGTCGTAGGCGCCCGGCTCGGGGAGCGTCCGGTCGCCCGGCGTCGCCGCGGCGATGTCACCGGCGTCGGCGGCGGTGGGACGGACCGCGCCGGCGCTCGTGAGCGCGGGCGCCGCACCCTCGCCCCGCAGCACGGCCCGCCCCTGCTCGGTGAGCGTGACGGTCGGGTACTCGTCGTCGGTGCGCACCAGCAGGCCATGCGCGAGCAGCTGGTCGATCCAGGCGCGCACCTGCGCCTTCCTCTCGCCGCGCAGCGCCGCGTAGGCGGCGAGGCGGTCGTGGCGCAGCTGGGTGATGCGGCCGGTGGCCGCGCCGGCCAGCACGTCGGCCATGTGGGCGGCGCCGAAGCGTCCGCGCAGCTCACCGACGCCCTGAAGAATCTTCGCCGCGACGTCCGACGTCTCGCCCCCCTGGATCGTCTCGCCGAGGCAGACGTCGCAGGCGCCGCAGCCCTCGCGCTCGTAGGTCTGGCCGAAATAGGTCACGAGCGCGCGATGGCGGCACGCGGCGTCCTGGCAGAAGGCATACATCTCACCGAGCTTGCGGAGCGCACCGGGCGGCGGCTCGGCGCCGTCGGGCGCCATGACCGACTTCCACAGGCCGTAGTCGGCGCCGCTGTGCAGCAGCAGGCACTCGGCCTCGAGACCGTCGCGGCCCGCGCGGCCCGCCTCCTGCTGGTAGTGCTCGAGCGACTTCGGCATGCCGGTGTGGATGACGTAGCGCACGTTCGAGCGATCGATCCCCATGCCGAAGGCGACGGTGGCGACCACGATGTCCGCCCGCTCGTTCACGAAGGCGTCCTGGTTCGCGCGGCGCTCGTCGTCGGTGAGCCCCGCGTGGTAGCGCACCGCCCGAAAGCCGCGACGCGTGAGGGCGGCCGTCAGCTCCTCGACCTCGCTGCGGCGGATGCAGTACACGATGCCCGCCTGGCCGCGGTGTCGCTGGATGGCCGCGACCACCTGCGCCAGCCGATCGGTACGAGGGCGCACGCGATAGATCAGGTTGGGCCGGTCGAAGGACCCGACGAGGACCGTGGGATGCTCGAGCTTCAGCTCGGCGACGATGTCCCCGCGGACCTGCGGCGTGGCCGTCGCGGTGTAGGCGTGGACGGCGACGGCCGGCAGCGCGGCGCGCAGCGCGCGCAGCTGTCGGTACTCCGGGCGGAAGTCGTGCCCCCACTGGCTGATGCAATGCGCCTCGTCGACGGCGACGAAGGCGGGCGCCGCGCGCTGGAGCCGCTCGAGGAAGCCGTCCATCACGAGCCGCTCCGGCGCCAGGTAGAGCAACTGCACGCCGCCGCCGGCCACCGCGCGCATGACGGCGGCGCGCTCGGCGGGCGTCTGGCTGCTGTTCAGCACCGCGGCCGGCACACCGGCCTCGCGCAGGCCGTCGACCTGATCCTTCATCAGCGCGATCAGCGGCGACACGACGACCGCGAGACGACGCAGGTGAGCGGCCGGCGCCTGATAGCAGAGGGATTTGCCGCCGCCGGTGGGCAGCACGACCAGCGAATCGCGGCCGTCGAGCACGCAGCCGATGGCGTCTTCTTGCAGCGGGAGAAAGCGATCGTAGCCCCAGATGCGCCGGACCGTCTCGTGGAGGAACTCAGTCTGGATGATGGCGCGATGATAGCCGAGCGCGCGGGCGCCGCCTAGTGTCGACGCACGGAGACGCTCAGATCGGCAGCTCGGCCTGCTCGGGAGCGGGCGGCGGCTCGAGCGGACGCGCTCGACGGTCGGCGATCTCGAACTCGCGCCTCAGGACGGCGACGTGCGCCTTGATCGGCTCCGACTCGGCACGGTCCGGATACGGGCGGCGATAGATCGCCTCGTAGCGTGGCAGGAGCTCGGGCCAGTCGCGCGCCAGGTTCTCCAGGAAGTGCTCGCGCGTGCCGGGACGCAGGTAGAGGATGTTGCACCAGACGCCGGTGGCGCCGGCCTCGCGCGCGGCGCGCACGACCTCGGCGAGCTGCTCGGGCCGGTCGGAGATGCCGGGCAGGATCGGCGCCATGCCGACGCCGGCGTCGATGCCGGCCTCGACCAGCATGCGAAGCGCGCGCAGCCGCTGGCGCGGCGGGGCGGTGCCGGGCTCGGTCCGCCGCCAGATCTCCAGGTCGAGGGTCGGCACCGAGAAGGTCACGTGCACCTCGACGCGCTGGGCGGCCTGCTGCAGCACGTCCACGTCGCGGACGACCATCGGCCCGCGCGTGATGATGCTGAACGGATTGCGCGCGGCCGCGAAGGCCTGGAGGCAGCGGCGCGTCAACCGATAGCGGCCCTCGGCGGGCTGGTACGGGTCGGTCGCGGCGCCGACGGCCACGACCTCACGCTGCCACCCCACCCTGGCCAGCTCGCGCGCGAGGACGTCGGCGACGTTCACCTTGACGCGGATGGAACGGCCGTAGCGATCGTCCGACGGGCGATCGGCGCGGAGCTCGAACCCGCGCACGTAGCAGAACGTGCACCGGTGGACGCAGCCCATGTAGGGGTTCAGTGACCACTTGAACCCCATGCCCTTCACGCGGTTCAGGGCGGCGCGGCAGGGCTCCTCGCGGTACTCCACGGCCATGGCGAAAGACTATACATCCGTTGAGCCATCAAGCAAGCGCGAGCTCGCGGGGCCGATCAGCGTTTCTGGTGGCGCCCCGCGCCTCGCGCCCGCCACGGCGCCGTCCGTCGGCGCGTCAGCCGCGCGTCGGGTCGGCGGCGCCGACCTTGACGAGCTGCTTGCCGACGTTCTGGCCGCGGAGCATCCCGATGAACGCGCGCGGCGCGTTCTCGAGCCCCTCCGCGATGTCCTCGCGGTACTTCAAGCGGCCGGCCTTGAGCCAGGCGGTGCCGTCGCGCCGGAAGTCCGGCAGGCGGTCGGCGTGGTCGCTCACGATGAAGCCACGGATGGTGACGCGGTTGCCGACCACGACGCCCAGGTTGGGGCCGGCCGGCAGCTCGGTGGCGTTGTACTGCGAGACGTGGCCACACAGCGGGATCCGGCCGAATAGATTGATCTGCCGCAGCACCGTCTTCAGCACGTCGCCACCGACGTTGTCGAAGTAGACGTCGATCCCCTTCGGGCAGGCGTCCTTCAACGCCGCGAAGAGGTCGGGCGCACGGTAGCTCACGCAGGCGTCGAAGCCGAGCTCCTTGACGACGTACTCGCACTTCTCCGGTGCGCCGGCGACGCCGACCGCGCGACAGCCCTTGATCTTGGCGATCTGGCCGACGGCCGAGCCCACCGCGCCCGCCGCCGCCGAGACGACGACCGTCTCGCCCGGCTTCGGCTGGCCGAAGTCGAGCAGACCCACATAGGCCGTCATCCCCGGCATGCCGAGCACGCCGAGCGCCGTCGAGATCGGCGCGGCCTTGGGATCGAGCTTGAGCGGCCCGAACGGACCCGGCGTGGCGCCGGCCTTCGCGACGTGGTAGCTCTGCCGGCCGCCGTAGCCCAGCACGATGTCGCCGGGCTGGAAGGCGGGGTGCCGGGAGTCCACGACCTCGCTGACGGTGCCGCCGACCATGTGGCCACCGATCTCGACCGGCGGCGAGTAAGACTTCGCGTCGTTCATTCGCCCGCGCATGTAGGGATCGAGCGAGAGCCAGATCGTACGGCACAGGATCTCGCCGTCGGCGGGTCGCGGTGTCGGCGCCTCGACGATCTCGAAATCGGTCGGCTTCGGCTCGCCGACCGGGCGGCTCTTGAGCAGGACTCGACGGTTGATGGTGGCTGGCACGATGGTGACCTCCGGCGAGATTGTCGGCCACGGCCCCTCGCCTTGCAACCTCCTACCCTGTCCGCTATCGTGCCTGCCATGAGCGCCACCACCCGTCTCGCCGAATTCGTCGTCAAGACCACGCTGCGCGAGTGTCCGGACGCCGCGATCGTCCAGGTCCGCCGGGCCGCGCTCGACACGCTGGGCGTCATGCTGGCCGGCGCCGCCGAGCCCGCCGCGCGCACCGTGCGCGCGCTCGTGCGCGCCGAGGGCGGCACCCCGTTGTGCACGATCGTCGGCACGCGGCTGCGCGCGGCGCCCACCTGGGCCGCACTGGCCAACGGCACCGCCGGCCACGCCCACGACTTCGACGACACCAACTTCGCGCTGATGGGCCACCCGAGCGCGCCGCTGATCGCGGCGATCCTGGCCTGCGCGGAAGCCGAGCCGGCCGACGGCGCCGCCGTCGTCCTCGCCTACCTGATCGGCTTCGAGGTGTCGGCGGCGCTCGGTCTCGCGCTCAATCCGGACCACTACTCGCGCGGCTGGCACGCCACCTCCACCATCGGCACGCTCGGCTGCGCCGCCGCCGCCGCCCGCCTCCTCGCGCTCGACGCCGAGCAAACGCGCCACGCGCTCGGCGTGGCCGCCTCGCTCGCCTCCGGACTCAAGGAGAACTTCGGCTCCATGACGAAGCCGTTCCACGCCGGCCACGCCGCCCGCAACGGCGTCTTCGCCGCCATGCTGGCGCGCGAGGGCTTCACCGCCGCCGATGCCGCGCTCGAGGGTCGCCAGGGCTACGCGGCCGCCTTTGGCCACACCGCGCTGCCGGCGGCGGCCTTCGACGGCCTCGGCAGCCGCTGGCAGCTCCTCGCCTCCGGCATCGCGGTCAAGCCGTACCCCTCGTGCGCGCTCACGCACTCGGCGATCGACGCGCTGCTCGAGCTGCGCGCGCAACACCGGCTGGCGGCCGAGCAGGTCGCCGAGGTGGAGGTCGGCGTCAATCGTCTGGTGCCCGACGTGCTGCGCGGCCGATCGACGCCGGCACGCGGGAGCTGATGGGGCGCGTGCGGATGGTGATCGATCCGCGGCTCCCCGACGGCCTCGAGCAGCACGCCTGGAGCCGGGTGACGGTGCGGCTGGGCGACGGGCGCACGCTCGAGTCGCCGGCGCGCGGCGCCTCCGGCCACCCCGACCAGCCGCTCGGCGACGAGCAGCTGCGGGCGAAGTTCCTGGGCTGCGCGACCCCGGTGCTGGGCGCCGACGAGGCGGCGGATGTCGCCGGGCAGCTCGCGCACCTGGAGGACGTTCCGGACATCCGCGCGCTGACCGCGCGACTGACCGGGGCGCAGGAGTAGCGTCATGGGCGTGCTGGACGGGATCAAGATCCTCGAGCTGGCCCGGGTGCCGCCGGCCGAGATGCCGGGCATGATGCTGGCCGACATGGGCGCCGACGTGCTGAAGATCGAGACGCCGGAGCCGAGCCAGGCCCACGACGCGCAGTGGGTGCGCCGGACCATCCACGCCTTCGTCAACCGCAACAAGCGCTCGATGGCGCTCAACATGAAGGCGCCCGAAGGACAGGAGATCTTCCGCCGGCTGGCAAAGTCCGCCGACGTGATCGTCGAGGGCTTCCGGCCCGGCGTCATGGACCGGCTCGGCGCCGGCTACGAGACGCTGCGCACGCTGAATCCACGGCTGATCTACTGCTCGCTGTCGGGCTTCGGCCAGGACGGGCCCTACCGGAACTACCCGGCTCACGACATGAACTATCTCTCGCTGGCGGGCGTGCTGAACCTCATCGGCGACGCCGGCAGCAAGAAGCCGGTCATCCCGCTGAACCTCGTGGCGGACTACGCCGGCGCCAGCCTGCACGGCGCGCTCGGCATCGTGCTGGCGCTCTACGCGCGGGAGCGCACCGGCCGCGGCCAGCACGTGGACATCTCCTATCTCGACACCACGCTGTCGCTGCTGGCCGCCACGCCGAACATGCGCTTCTTCTTCTCGGACGGCGTCGCGCCCCGCCGCGGCGAGGGCTTCCTGGGCGGCTCCTATCCCTACTACGCGATCTACGAGACGCGCGACGGCAAGCTGCTCACCATCGGCTGCACCGAGCCGTGGCTGTGGGAGAACTTCTGCAAGGCGATCGGCCGGCCGGACTTCACGCGCTTCGCGCGCAAGCCCGACCAGTTCGTGCGGGCGGCCAACGCCGAGGAGGACGCCGCCCGCCAGGCGATCGAGGCGGTCATCAAGACGCGCGATCGCGACGACTGGTACGAGTTCCTGGTCAAGCACGACGTGTGCGTCGGCAAGGTCTACGACGTCGAGGAGATGGTGCGCGACCCGCAGATCAACCATCGCGGGATGATCGTGGACGTCGAGCATCCGACCCACGGTCGCGTGCGCCAGTTCGGCATCGCCATCAAGCTCTCGGACACGCCGGGCACGGTCCGCACGGCGGCGCCGCTCAGCGGCGAGCACACCGAGGCCATCCTGAAGGACCTCGGCCTCGGCGCCGCCGACATCGCCGGCCTGCGCGAGCGGAAGGTCATCGAGTAGCGCCGCTTGCCCGCGCGCTGGCGGCAGCTCGCCGTCCTCTCGCTGGCCGAGCTGCTGGCGCTGTCGCTCTGGTTCTCGGCCTCGGCCGTGCTGCCGGCGCTCCGGCGCGAGTGGGCGCTCGGCGACGCCGGCGCCGCCGGGCTCACGATTGCCGTCCAGCTCGGCTTCATCGCCGGCACGCTCGGCGCCGCCCTCGCCAATCTTCCCGACGTGTGGCCGGCCCGCCGCGTGATGATCGCCGGCGCCGTCGTCGGCAGCCTCGCCAACGCGTGGCTCGCGGTGGCGGCCGACGGTCTGGTGGCGGCGCTGGCCCTGCGCTTCCTCACCGGCATCGCCATGGCCGGCGCCTATCCGCCGGCGATGAAGATCATGGCCACGTGGTTTCGGGAGGGCCGCGGGCTGGCGATCGGCATCCTGATCGGCGCGCTGACGGTCGGCTCGGCGACGCCGCACCTCGTCCGCGGAATGACCGACCTGCCGTGGCGCCAGACGTTGCTGGTCGCCTCCGCGCTGGCGCTGCTGGGGGCGGCGATCGTCGCGCTCTTCGTGCGCGAGGGACCGCACGCGTTTCCGCCGGCCCGGTTCGACGTGCGGATGGCCGCGGCGATCTTCCGCGAGCGCGGCCCGCGGCTGGCCTGCTTCGGCTACCTCGGCCACATGTGGGAGCTCTACGCGATGTGGGCCTGGATCGGCGTCTTCCTGGCCGAGAGCCTGCGCCTCCGCGGCGGCGGCGACTACCTCGGCGTCAACCCGAGCGGCGCCACCTTCGCGGTGATCGCGATCGGTGCGCTCGGCTGCTGGGTCGGCGGCCTCGTCTCCGACCGCTGGGGTCGCACGACGCTGACGATGCTGGCGATGGCGCTCAGCGGGGCCTGCGCGCTGGCGATCGGCCCGACGTTCGGCGGGCCGCCGGCGCTCACGCTGCTGGTGGCCGTCGCCTGGGGCGTCACCGTCGTCGCCGACTCGGCGCAGTTCTCGACGGCGGTCACCGAGCTCTCGCCCCCGGCCTACGTCGGCACCGCCCTCACCACGCAGACGTGCGCCGGCTTCGCCCTCACCACGCTGAGCATCTGGCTCGTGCCGCCCATCGCCGCCCGGGTCGGCTGGCGGTGGGCGTTCGCCGCGCTGGCGGTGGGGCCCGCGCTCGGCGTCCTCGCCATGGGCCGGCTGCGCCTCCTTCCGGAAGCGCGGCGGCTGGCCGGCGGCCGCCGCTGATCGGCGGGTGCGGCGGCCGCCCTCCGACCGCCAAAGAGTTGCGCCGCCCGCGCGGTTCGGCATAAGGTGACGCGGTCATGGATCATTACGATCTGATCGTCATCGGCGCCGGGCCGGCCGGAGAGAAGGGCGCCGCCCAGGCCGCGTACTTCGGCAAGCGCGTGGCGCTGGTGGAGCGCGAGCCGCATCCCGGCGGTGCCGGCATCAACACCGGCACGGTCCCGTCCAAGACGCTGCGCGAGACCGCGCTCTACTTCTCGGGCCTGGGCCAGCGCGGGCTCTACGGCGTCGACTACCACGTGAAGTCGCACCTGACGGTGAAGGACTTCATGTACCGCGAGCAGGAGGTCGTGCGCTCGCTCCGCCAGGTCGTCACCGAGAACATCGTGCGCCACAAGATCGACCTCCTGCGGGGTCAGGCGAGCTTCGACGATCCCCACACCGTGCGGGTCACCCAGGACGGCCAGCCCGATCGGCGGCTGCAGGGCGACGTCGTCCTCGTCACCACCGGCTCGGTGCCGACGCGGCCCCGGGACGTCCCCTTCGACGATCCCCGCGTGCACGACAGCGACGAGATCCTCGAGATGCAGAAGCTGCCGCGCTCGATGGCGGTGGTCGGCGGCGGCGTCATCGGCTGCGAGTACACGACGATCTTCGCGGCGCTCGGCATCAAGACGACGCTGCTCGACGGGCGCGACCGGCTGCTGGGCTTCCTCGACGCCGAGGTGGCCGAGCAGCTCAAGATCCAGATGGGTCTGCTCGGCGTCGATCTGCGCCTCAAGGAGGGTGTGACGCGCTACGTCCCCGAGCCGGACGGCGTGCGGCTCGAGCTCAAGAGCGGCGGCAGCCTGATGGCGGATCAGGTGCTGGTCGCCGCCGGCCGCGTCGCCAACGTCCGCACGCTGGGCATCGACAAGGCGGGGCTGGCCGTGAACGAGCGCGGACTGATCACCGTGAACGAGTTCTACCAGACGTCGGTGCCCCACATCTACGCGGCGGGCGACGTCATCGGCTTCCCCGCGCTGGCCTCCACCTCGATGGAGCAGGCGCGGGTGGCGATGGTGCAGGCGTTCGACCTGCCGAAGTACAAGACACGCGTGGCGCCGATCTTCCCGCTGGCCGTGTACACGATTCCCGAGATCGCCATGGCCGGCGAGACGGAGGAGACCTGCAAGCAGAAGAAGATCGAGTACGGTGTCGGCCGGGCGTTCTACCGCGCGAACGCCCGCGGTCAGATCACCGGCGACCTCGGCGGCCAGGTGAAGCTGATCTTCCGCTATCCCGACAAGCTCCTGCTCGGCGTCCACATCATCGGCGAGATCGCGGCGGAGCTGGTGCACGTGGGACTGATCGCGCTGCAGACCGAGTGCACGATCGACATGTTCGTCAACACCGTCTTCAACTACCCCTCGCTGAGCGACGTCTACAAGTACGCCGCCTACGACGGCCTCGGCGCCGTCCAGCGCCGCGAAGCCGCCGAAGCCCCCCACCCCAACGACAGCTGACCCCTCCGGCAACGCCACGGCTCCGCCGGCCGCGACGGACGTGGGGCGTTACAGAGCGTTCCAGAGGAGCGCCCCGGCTCCGCCGGCCGCGACGAACGTGCGGGCCTCCGGCGGGCGTTCCAGAGGAGCGCCCCGGCTCCGCCGGGGCGCGACGAACATCGGGGGGGGTTTGGGGGGCCATTTCGGGGCCCCCCAACTTCAGATGGCCGCCGCCTCCGGCGCGAGGCTGCGGACGAGCGGCGCGCCCTGCTCGCCCAGCCAGGCCTTGGTCGACTCGTAGCCGAACCGCAGCGCCGCGCGGCTGGCCTCGAAGCCCATCGACGGTCCGAACAGCAAGGTCGTGTTCCGCGGCGGCTGCAGAAGGTAGAACGCGGTGCGCGGAAATTTCACGGCAAGCCCCGCCAGACCGAGCTGCAGGAGGTTCTGGCTGTAGATACGGCTGGCCTGCTCCATGATCGTGTAGACGCCTCGTGTGCGCATCGAGGCGCCGCCGTCGGCCATGCGGTTGGGGACCAGCGGATTGATCACGAAGACGACGTCGGCGCCCGCCTCCGCCGCGAGATCGGCGTGGCCGCAGAACCCCGTACCGCCGTCGACGTAGTCCTGGCCGTCGATCGTGTAGGGATCGAAGAAGCCGGGGATCGCCGACGAGGCGGCGACCGCCTCGCTGATCGGCACCGACGCCAGCTCGCCCGCCCCGAACACCACCCGCTCGGCGGTGTTGAGGTCCACGGCCGGAATCAACAGCTTGCGCGGCAGATCCAGGAACGAGTTGCTGTGGCCGCGCGAGCCGAGCCCGAGCCGCACGAACCGCTCGAGGGCGGCCAGCGTGAAGAAGCCTGCGGGCAACTCCCGCTCGGCGCGCGCCAGAACGTCCGGCAGGCAGCGGTCACCGCGCAGGACTTGCTTGCCGATCGCCCACATGAAGCGGCCAAAGCGGGTGCAGGCCAGCCGGAACGCGTCGTTGGCAAACAGCACGCCGCGCCGCATGTTGAGGGGGTCGTCCAGGTCCTCCTCGAGGACGTGGTAGATCTCGCCGGCGCGGATGCCGCTGGCCAGCAGGGCGGCGACCACGGAGCCGGCGCTGCAGCCGACGTAGACGTCGAAGCCGGAGCCGCTGCCGTTGAGCCGCTCCTCGAGCGCCGTCATGGCGCCCACCTCGTACATCCCGCCGATGACGCCCCCACCGGCCAGCGCCAGGGCGTAGCGCGGGCGGGGCCGGCGCTTCCAGAAGCCCATGGCGCGATGCACGATTTGCATTACCACCTCGTCACAGCAAGACCCCTGCCAGAGTGCGCATCAACGTAAACTATGCAAAACCTTACATGATAGGCTCCTACCCGGACTAGAAGCGGGCGAAAGGCCTGTCAAGTTTATGCCCGGTTATACCGAAGTTGATGGCGCCTCATGGAGCCCCCAAAGACCCGTGGCGGCCGTTTGAGCCACCTTTAGGAGCCCTAAGCTGGCCGTCCGGTTTCGCCCCCTCATCGCCTCGAGGGGTGCCGGAATCCTAGCAGATTGTGCGAGAGTCCAATAGGTATGGCCATTGTGATGCGGCAGGCAGCGGACCGGGGACACGCCGACCACGGGTGGCTCGACACCCGGCACACGTTCTCGTTCGCCAGCTACTACGATCCGCGGTTCGTCGGCTTCCGTGCGCTGCGCGTGATCAACGAGGATCGGGTCGCGCCTGGCCAGGGCTTCCCGACCCACGCCCATCGGGACATGGAGATCATCTCCTACGTGCTGGAGGGCGGCCTCGAGCATCGCGACAGCCTCGGCACCGGCTCGGTGATCCGGCCCGGCGACGTGCAGCGCATGAGTGCCGGCACCGGCGTGCGCCACAGCGAGTTCAACGCCTCGCCGTCCGAGCCCGTGCACTTCCTGCAGATCTGGATCGAGCCGGCCACGAGCGGCATCGCGCCCGGCTACGAGCAGAAGGCGTTCTCCGACGAGGACAAGCGCGGGCGGCTGCGGCTCGTGGCCTCGCCCGACGGTGCCGACGGCTCGGTGACGATCCACCAGGATGCGCGCGCCTATGCGACACGGCTGGCGCCCGGCGTCGAGGTCGTGCATCGTCTCGCGCCCGGGCGCCACGCCTGGGTCCAGGTCGTGCGCGGCGCGCTCTCGCTCGGCGGCCAGCGCCTCGGCCAGGGCGACGGAGCCGCTGTCAGCGACGAGTCGACGCTGAAGCTCGTCGGCAACAAGGACGCCGAAGCGCTGGTCTTCGACCTGGCCTAGAGACGTGGGGGCCCCGACATGGCCCCCAAGCCCCCTACGTTCGGAGCGCCCCGGCGAAGCCGTGGCGCTCCTCTTTCTCCCGCGGCCTACTGGCGCGGCGCGCGCAGGAAGTCGAAGTCGCAGCCGAGATCCGCTTGCAGCACGTGCTCGGCGTAGAGACGCCGGTATCCGCGCGCCGGCGCCGGCGAAGGCGCGTGCGCCGGACGGCGCGCGAGCTCGGCGGGATCGACGAGCAGATCGAGGCGGCGGCTCTTCACCGAGAGGCGGATGCGATCGCCGCTGCGCACCTTCCCCAGCGGTCCGCCAGCCGCGGCCTCGGGCGTGACGTGCAGGACGATCGTGCCGAACGCCGTGCCGCTCATGCGGGCGTCGGAGATGCGCACCATGTCGGTGACGCCCGCGCGGGAAAGTCGGGTCGGGATCGGCAGGTAGCCGGCCTCCGGCATTCCCGGCGCGCCCAGCGGCCCCGCATTCTTCAGCACGAGGAAGTCGGTCGGCGTCACGTCGAGCGCGGGATCGTCGATCCGCGCGGCGAGGTCCTCCAGGGAGTCGAAGACCACCGCACGGCCCTCGGTCTCGAACAATCGTGCGTCGGCGGCCGAGCGCTTGAGGATCGCGCCGCCGGGCGCCACCGAGCCGAACAGCGCCACCAGCCCGCCGACCGGCTGAAACGGCTCCCGCGCGCTGCGGATCACGCCGCGATCGACCCAGGCATCCTCGCCGTCCAGGCGAGCGCCGAGCGTCTCGCCCGTCACCGTCACGCAGTCGAGATGCAGGCGCTCGCGCAGCTCGCGCAGGACGGCGCCGAGGCCGCCGGCCGCGAAGAAGTCCTCCATGTAGTGCTGGCCCGAGGGCTTGAGGTCGACCAGCACCGGTGTCTCGTCGCTCAGCCGGTTCACCGTCGCCAGGTCGATCGGGACGCCGACGCGGCCGGCGACCGCGGTGAGATGGATGATCGCGTTCGTCGAGCCGCCGATCGCCAGCAGGACGCGCAGCGCGTTCTCGAAGGCGGCCGGCGTGAGGATGCGATCGGGCGTGACGCGCGAGCCGGCCAGCGCGACGGCGGTCTCGCCGGTCGCCTCGGCCGCTCGTAGCCGATCAGCGTGGACGGCGGGGATGGCGGCCGTCCCCGGCAGCGCCATGCCGAGCGTCTCGGCCAGGCAGGCCATCGTGCTCGCGGTGCCCATGACTGCGCAGGTGCCGGCCGTCGTGGCCAGGTTGCTCTCGATGCCATCGATCTCGTCCTTGGTGAGCTGGCCGGCGCGGTACTTCGCCCAGAACCGCCGGCAGTCGGTGCAGGCGCCGAGCCGCTCGCCGCGGTGGCGGCCGGCCATCATCGGCCCCGCCACGAGCTGCACCGCGGGCACACCGGCCGAGGCCGCGCCCATGAGCTGCGCGGGCACCGTCTTGTCGCAGCCGCCGACCAGCACGACCGCGTCCATCGGCTGGGCGCGGATCATCTCCTCGACGTCCATCGACATGAGGTTGCGGTACAGCATGCTGGTCGGCTCGAGGAAGACCTCGCCGAGCGAGATCGTCGGAAAATCGACGGGCAGCCCGCCGGCGGCGTGGACGCCGCGGCGCACGGCGTCGATCAGCTCGGGAAAATGGCGGTGGCAGTTGTTGAAGCCGCTGCCGGAGTCGGCGATGCCGATGATCGGCCGGGCCAGCGCCGCGCTCGAGTAGCCCATGGAGCGGGCGAAGGAGCGGCGAAGGTAGAGCGCGAAGTCGCGATCGCCGTAGTTCGTGAGCCCGCGGGCCAGTCCATGAGACATGGCCGGCACCGTACTATCGCCAACGCCGCCGCGTCAATGAGATGGGGGCCCCGAGATGGCCCCAAACCCCCAGACGCTCGTCGCGCCCCGGCGGAGCCGTGGCGCGCCCCGATGACCGTGCATGACCCTGTCACACCGCTGCGTCGAACACCGCGACAGATCAGAGGAGCGCCACGCCTCCGCCGAGGGGCTCCGAACGCTGGGGGGCTTGGGGCCATTTGCGCCGGGGCGCTGCGAACGCGTGGGGTTTGGGGGCCATTCGGGGCCCCCCACGACGTTAACCGCTCCAGAGAAGCGCCACGGCTGTGCCGGGGCGCTGCGAACGTGTGGGGGCTTGGGGGCCATCTCCGGGCCCCCCACGACGTTAACCGCTCCAGAGAAGCGCCACGGCTGTGCCGGGGCGCTGCGAACGTGTGGGGGCTTGGGGGCCATTCGGGGCCCCCATGTAAATCAATACCCGGTCTGCTCCAGGTAGCCGCCGGTCTTCATCACCCAGGCGGACGAGAACGGGATATTCCGGATGTTGGCGCAGTTGTAGTTCATCTGGATGCTGCCGCTGTAGTCCGTGTCGATGTTCGTGGACGAGGTGTCCCGTCGGTTCTCGGACACCATGCCGCCGCTGACCGTCACGTGACCGCTTATGCTGAGGTCGTTCAGGGCGTAGACCAGGCCGTTGAACGTCGGCGTGCCGCTGATATTGGCCGTGCCAGACACGATCACCGTGCCATTGAACGTGCCGTTGCTGGAGATGGTCAGGTTGCCGTCGTTGCTGGTCGGGGTGCTGTTGGTGAAGGGCGTGCCGTCCACCGTGTCGATGTAGACGACGAAGGGGCCGGGGCCGACGGGCAGGCTCGACTGGGATCCCTGGTAGTACGTGCCGTGCGCCTGCGCGTAGGCCTTGAACTTCGCCAGCGAGTCGGCCGCGTACTTGAACTGGCTCGTGTCGGTCGTGAGGTTCGTCGCCGCAGCGCCGCTGGTGCCATACCCGGTGAAGGTCGGATGCGCGTTGTACGTAAGCCCCTGGCTTGTCTGGATGGCGTACTGCGGGGGCGTCTTTCCGGGGCAACCGCCGCTCGACGAGTCGAAGCCGGCGGCGCTGCCGTTGACCTGCACCTCCCCGGCGACGCACACCACGCACGGCAGATCGAGCGGGGGGATCAAGCCCATCTGCACGACCGCCTGGATCTTGCGGTGCGTGTTCAGGAAGCCGGCATCCTTCAGCGGCGTCCAGCCGACGGTCGTCACGGTGCGCTCGTAGGTGCCATTGCCAGGGGCCCAGGTGACGAGCATGGTGAAGCCGCCGGTGCCGCCGAGCGTGACGTAGTGGTTACCGTCGTAGCTGCCGCCGGCGGGGGTGCCATCGTGCAGGAGGTTGGTCAGGTTCATCCCGAGATTGTTCGGATCGGTGGAATTCGTGAGCGCCCACATCGCCAGCTGCAGGCCCGCGTCGGCGAGGTGCAACGCCTGGGCGGCCGCCAGCTGGTTGGCCGCGATCGTGGGCTCGGTCCCCGCGAGCACGGCGAACGCCACCATCATCGCGGTCAGGACAACGAGCATGATCATCGCCATCGGCAACGCGATGCCCCGCTCGCTCCCGGTCGTCCGTCGAATCGATCCCATGAGCATGGCGCCTCCTGGAGCAAGGCCGAGGCCAGACTCGGCGCCCCTCCTGACGCGGAGGCGTAAGCCCCTGGAACCTCGACGCTTTCGATTTTCGCCAGGCGCGGCTGGTGATGCGAAAGTGCCCGCCCGGCTGGTCACCTTCTACTCGCCGGCGTGGCACCGAGGGCGAGGAATTGATCGGCCGCCGTGCCGCACAGTGTCAACAGGTCCTCGCCGATCGTGACCGATCCGCCATAGCGCTTCTCGGCCGCCGCCTTGAGCGCGGCTGGATCGGAGCCCGGCATCAAGTGGACGAGCAGGTCGACGCCGCTCCAGCGCATGAGGTTCTCGCTTGGCCTGGTGTCGCCGGAGATCGCGAGGCTCGCGCCGTCGGCGTCGAAGCGGTAGCCGAAGGCCGGCTGGACCGGATCGTGCTCGACCAGAAAGGCCGAGACCCGCAGGCCGTCACGCTCGAGGACACGACCCTCCTCGATCTCGGTGACGTCCACCTCGGGTGGCCGCTCGTGCATGTGGCGGCGCCGCACCTCGATGTCCCAGTCCAGCCAGTCGAGCAGCTTGTCGACCTGGCGTCGCGTGCCGGCCGGTCCGTAGACGGCCAGCGGGGCGTTCTGGCCGACGATCCAGCGCGTGAATCAGCAGGTGGCCGAGGTCGATCGTGTGGTCGAAGTGGTGCTGGGTGATGAAGATCGGCGGCCATCAGCCGGTGGGGAGGGCGGTAAAGTAACGGCTTCGACACCGCCTTCGGCTTCGCCTAGCGCCCCTCCAGGCAGCCGGCGAGGAAGCGCTCGACCTCGCCGTAGTGGCGCATCGAGTTGCGCCAGTTGCCGTAGTCCCAGAGGTGCCCCTCGTCGGGCAGCACCACGAAGCGCACGTCCTTGCCGGCGCGCTGCAGCGCCTCCACCATCTGCTCCGACTCGGAGACCTTCACGCGCTGGTCGCGGGCGCCGTGGATGATCAGGATCGGCTTCTGGACCTGGTCGGCCTTGAACAGCGGCGAGCGCGCCTCGAGCCGGGCGCGGTCCTGGGGCCGGCTGGGATCGCCCATGTACTTGGTGAAGCGCGGGCGCCAGGTGAGCCGCCAGTACGCCGGCGCGTTCTCGAAGAGGGTGACGAGGTTCGAGGGGCCGACGACCGACACGCCGCACGCGAAGACCTTGGGCGTGAACGTCATGCCGACCAGCGCCGCGTAGCCGCCGTAGCTGCCGCCGTAGATCGCCACGCGCGCCGGATCCGCGATGCCGCGCGCCACCGCCCACTGCACGGCGTCCACGAGGTCGTCGTGCATCTTGCCCGCGTACTCGCCGATCGCCAGCTCCATGAACCGGCGGCCGTAGCCCGTCGAGCCGCGGTAGTTGACCTGCAGCACGGCGTAACCGCGCGTGGCCAGGAACTGCACCGGCCCGCTGTAGCCCCAGTAGTCACGGGCCCAGTGCCCACCGTGCACGAACAGCACGAGCGGCCCGGGACCGCGATAGCCGGGCAGCCGGGTGAGGTAGCCGTGCAGACGGACGCCGTCGCGAGCGTCGAGGCTGACCGGCTCCGTGCGGCCGAGCGCATCGGCGAACGCCATGGTGTGCGACCGGCCGAGCAGCACCGGCTCGGCCGCGCCGTCGACGAGGTAATGCGCATAGCCCGTCTCGGTGAACGTCTGCACCACCGCGCGCCGGTCGTCGTCGTCGAGGCTGACGATCTGCAGGCCGGTGGGGCCGCCGGCGGTGAGCCAGGCCACCGCGGCCGCCAGCGCGGGCTGCAAGATTCGCGCGCGCGGATAGTCCGGCGCCGCGAAGATCGCCAGGGGCTCGCGCGTGCGCTGGCTCAGCGTGACCCAGTCGAGATCGACCTCGGAGTCCTCGTCGATGACGGCGATGGCGCCGGTGGCGAGATCCACGCGCACCAGCGCGCGGCGGTCGCGCGCGTGGTTGGACAGCATCCAGAGACCGCGGCCGTCGGCGGTGACGCCGAGCATCCGCGACTCCATCTCCTCGAGGTCGAGCGTCAGCAGCGGCGCCCAGCCGTGATCGCGGCGGGCCTCGAGCACGCGCGTGTCGTCGGCGCCGTGACGCAAGCGGGCGGCCGGCCGGCCCTCCCAGTCGGGCAGCCACTCGACGACGTCACCCGGATTCTCGGCGACCAGCGTCGCCTCGCCGCCGTCCAGCTCGATCCGCCAGAGATCGAAGACCGTCGGCTCGCGACGGTTGGAGGCGACGATGACGTGCCGCGGCTCGCCGCGGATCACGCGCGCGACCCACGAGCGGCTGCCCGGCCACGGCGTGAGATCGCGCGGCAGCGCACCGGGCGCCTCGGTCGAGGTCAGGTAGAGATGGTAGTTCTCGTCGCCGTCGGTGTCCTGAGCGAACAGGATCCGGCGGCTGTCGGCCGCCCAGACGAAGTTGCGGACGCCGCGCGGCGAGCCCGTCTCGATGACCGCGACCTCACCGGCCGGCAGCGTGCGAAAGAAGATCGTCGCGCGGCTGCGATGCGACGCCACCCAGGCGAGCCGGCTGCCGTCCGGCGACACGCGGTAGTGCCAGTTCGACTGGTCGTTCGCAAAGAACCGCCCGATCGGTATCCGCCCGGCTCCACTCGCCGCCTTGTCGGTCGATGGTGGCACGGGCGCCTCGGTCAAAGCGCATCCAGCGATCGCCAGCCCGAGTCCCACCCCGAACAGCACCCGCCGCATGGCTAGGCTTGTAGCGCGGCCCCGCTCCTAAAACAACCCCACCACGTTGCCGTCGGCGTCGACGTCCATCGTCTCGGCGCCCGGCGTCTTGGGCAGCCCGGGCATCGTGAGGACGTCGCCGGCATAGGCGACGACGAAGCCGGCGCCGGCGGCGAGCTTGGCGTCGCGCACGATCACCGTGAAGGCGCGCGGCCGCCCGAGCTTCTTCGGATCGTCGGACAGCGAGTTCTGGGTCTTCGCCATGCAGACGGGCAGTCGCCCGTAGCCGAGGCTCTGCCAGCGCGCGAGCTTGGCGGCCGCCGGTGGAGCGAACCCCACGGCGTCGCCGCCGTAGAGCCGAGTGACGATCGTCTCGATCTTGCGCTCGAGCGTCCAGTCTTCCGGATAGAGCTGGTGGAACGCGCCGGGGTCGGCGGCGGCCATCGCGTCCAGCACGGCCGTGGCCAGCTCGGTCGTGCCGGCCCCGCCGAGCTCCCAGCCGCGCGACACGGCCGCCCGCACGCCCCAGCCGCGACAGACGTCCAGCATCGCGGCGACCTCCGCTGGGGTGTCGCCGGTGAAGTGATTGAGCGCCACCACCGGTGTCAGCCCGAACGCCCGCACGTTCTCCACGTGCTTGGCCAGGTTGTCGCTGCCGCGCCGCACGGCCTCCACGTTCTCGGCGCCCAGCTCGGCGAGGGCGACGCCGCCGTGCAGCTTCAGCGCGCGCACGGTGGCGACGATGACCGCCGCCGCCGGCCGCAGGCCGCCGGTGCGGGCCTTGATGTCCACGAACTTCTCGGCGCCGAGATCGCTGGCGAAGCCGGCCTCGGTGACGACGATCTCACCGAGCTTCAGCGCCAGCCGCGTGGCGATGAGGCTGTTGCAGCCATGGGCGATGTTGCCGAAGGGGCCGCCGTGCACGAAGGCCGGCGTCCCCTCGAGCGTCTGCACGAGATTGGGCTTGATCGCGTCCTTCATCAGCACGGCCATGGCGCCGGCCGCCTTGAGCCCGCGCGCCTCCACCAGCGCCCCCGTCGCCGTCTCGCCGACGACCACCCGCTCCACGCGCGCCTTGAAGTCGGCCAGGTCGCGCGCCAGGCAGAGGATCGCCATCACCTCGGAGGCGACCGTGATCTCGAAGCCGCCCTCGCGCGGCACGCCGTGGGCAGGACCGCCCAGGCCCAGCACGACGTTGCGCAGCGCGCGGTCGTTCATGTCGATCACGCGCTTCCAGAGGATGCGGCGCGGGTCGAGCCCGAGCGCGTTGCCCTGGCTCAGATGGTTGTCGAGCATCGCCGACAGCAGGTTGTGGGCGGCGCCGATGGCGTGCATGTCGCCGGTGAAGTGCAGGTTGATGTCCTCCATCGGCGCGACCTGAGCGTGGCCGCCGCCGGCGGCGCCGCCCTTCATCCCGAACACGGGGCCGAGCGAGGGCTCGCGCAGGGCGACGATCGCCCGGCGGCCGAGGCGGCGGAGGCCGTCGGCGAGGCCGACGGTCGTCGTGGACTTGCCCTCGCCGGCCGGCGTCGGCGTCATGGCCGTGACGAGCACGAGCGCGCCGTCCGGCCGCGACGAGGCCTGGGCGATCGCCTCCCAGCGGACCTTGGCCTTGAAGCGGCCGTAGAGCTCGAGGTCGTCGGGTCCGAGGCCGAGCGCCTCGCCGATCTCCTGGATGGGCCGCAGCTTGACGGCGCGGGCGATCTCGAGGTCGCGCACGCCCATCTCAGATCCTCCGGCCGCGGTCGGCCCAGAACCGCTCGCGCAGCTCGCGCTTGAGGACCTTGCCGTAGGCGTTCTTGGGCAGCGCCGGCAGGAACTCCACCGACTGCGGCTTCTTGTAGGAGGCCAGGTGGCGGCGGCAGTGCTCGACGATGTCGGCCTCGGTCAGCCGGTGCCCCTCGCGCGCGACCACCAGCGCCCGGGTCGCCTCGCCCCACCTGGCGTCGGGCACGCCGATGACGGCGACCTCGAACACGCCGGGGTGCCGGCAGATCACTTCCTCGATCTCGCGCGGGTAGATGTTGGAGCCGCCGCTGATGATCATGTCTTTCTTCCGATCGGTGATGTAGAGGTAGCCGTCCTCGTCGAGGTAGCCGATGTCGCCGGTGTGCAGCCAGCCGCCGCGCAGCGCGTCGGCGGTCGCCTCCGGCTTGTTCCAGTAGCCCTGCATGACCAGGTCGCCGCGCACGACGATCTCCCCCATCTCGCCGGCCGGCCGGCCTCGATCCTCGTCGTCGACGACCCGCACGCGTACCGCCGGCGTCTCGCGCCCGGCCGAGGCCAGGCGCCGGATCTTGACGGGATCGCCGCCGGTCACGTGCTCGGCCTTGGACAGCAGCGTACACGTCATCGGCGCCTCGCCCTGGCCGAAGATCTGCACGAAGACAGGGCCGAACGCCGCCAGCGACGCCTCCAGGTGCTCGACGTACATCGGCGCGCCGCCGTAGATCACGGTGTGCAGGCTCGAGACGTCGCTGCGCCGGCGGTCGCCCTCAGCCGCCAGCAGCGTGTTGATCATGGTGGGCACCAGGAACATCGTCGTGACGCGCTGGCGCGCGATCGCCTCGAAGATCCGCGGCGGGTCGAACGAGCGCGTCGCCGGAAAGGCGTTGGCGGCGCCGGCGGCGAGATGGTGGAAGAGGAGACAGCCGGAGCCGTGGGTGATGGCGGCCGCGTGCAGGACGACATCCTCGGGGCCACGGGGCGGCGCCAGCAGCAGGAACTGCTGTGCCATCGTCAGCAGCGTGCGGTGCGTGAGCACGGCGCCCTTGGGATGCCCGGTGGTGCCGGAGGTGTAGAAGAGCCAGGCCATGTCGTCGGGCTCGATGGCGACCTCGGGCGGATCCTCGTGCGGCGCCCCGGCGATCAGCGCCTCGAACTCCAGGTCGCCGCGCGCGCCGTGACCGAGGCAGACGAACCGCTCGACCGTCTTGAGCCGGCTGCGCACGCCGGCCAGATGCTCGCGAAACTCTTCGGCGTACACCAGCACGCGAGCCCCGGCGTCGTCGAGCATGTAAGCGTGCTCGTCGGGGTGCAGGCGCGCGTTCATCGGCACCACGGCCAGTCCGGCCTTCATCGGCGCCAGCAACGTCTCGAGCCCCTGGTAGCAGTTCGGCATGAGCATGCCGATGCGGTCGCCGCGACGCGCGCCGAGCGCCAACAGCGCGTGGCCGAGGCGATTCACCCGCGCCTCCGCCTGCCGGAACGAGATGCGCGTGTCGCCGGCGATCCACGCCGGACGCCCGGGATAGCGAAGCGCAGCCCGCGTGAGGAGGTGGCCGACGTGCATTACCGGCCGCTGCGCTCCAGCTCGGCCAGGCCGGCCTCGACCGCCGCCGCCTCGTCGGCGGTGAGGGCGATGCCGCCGAAGCGCACCCGCTCGTACGCCGCCGTCAGCCGGGCGAACGCCACGGCCACCGGCGTCGCCTCCGCGCGGCCCGCGAGCTCGCGCGCGGTCTCGCCGGCGGCCGGCGTCAGTCCGCGACGCGCGAGCGCGCGCAGCGCCCGGGCGTAGAAGCGCGGGACGTCCGCGACCCCGCCCACGGCGCCACCCCGGCGCCGGCCGAGCGCCACGGCGGCCGACCCGAGCACCGCGACGATCATCGCCGCCCGGAGCAGCGAGCGCCAGTCCAGCGCCACCCGCGGCAGCGCGCTCCGCGTCCACACGGCGCGCCGGACGGTGTCGGCCGCGGCCAGCTGGTCGTGCAGGCTCCAGCTCACGACGTAGCGGTACCAGGACAGCCGCAGCGCGTCGAGCCAGAGCATGGCGCGGGCGGCGACCGCGGTCGGCTCGGGCAGGCCGCGGGGAGACGGATCGAGGCTGACCCAGCCGGCGCCGTCCACGAACACCTCCACCCACGAATGGGCGTCGCGCAGCCGCACCATGAAGTAGTGGCCGTAGGGGTTCCACTCGCCGCGCTGGAAGCCGTTGACCACCCGCGCGGGAATGCCCTGTGTGCGCAGCATCACCGCCAGCGCGGCCGCGAAGTACTCGCAGTTGCCGGCGCGGCGCACGAAGAGGAAGTCCTCGAGGGGGTCCGCGGCGCCGGAGCCCTCGAGGACGCGGGTGTACTTCAGCTCGCGGCCGAGCCAGGCGCTCAGCCGCAGCGCGGCGTCGTAATGATCGGCGGCGCCGGCGGTGATCTCCTGCGCCAGCGCGACGATCCGCGGGGCCACCGGCGGCAGCTGGGTGTAACGCGCCAGCCAGCGCGGGTCGGCCGGCAGCCGCGCGTCGGCGATGTCGAGGCCCCGCGGGTCGCCCACCTCGGGCTCGGAGTCCACCGTGTAGTTCAGGCGCGCCGACGGCACCGGCACCGCGACGTTGCCGAGGTCGTCGAGCGTCACGACGTCGGAGCGGCCGTGCAGCCGCAGCAGGCGGGCGGCGCCGAAGATCATCTCGCTGCCGATCGGCTCGAGAAAGATCTCCTGGGTGAGCACCGGGCCGCCGTAGTAGCGGTGGACGGGAAACGCCACCGGCAGCTCGCGACGAAGCGTCAACCGCAGCGTCGAGCGGCTGACCGTCCACGCGCGGCCGTCGAAGGCGTCGAACGCGATGCCGCGCCAGCGCAGCGCCGGCAGCGCCTCGGGCCGGCCCTGGCCGCCGCGCCACTCCTCGAGGTGCACGCGCATGACGACCGTCGAGTCGGCTTCGATCTCGCCGAAGGCGCCCAGCTCGACGCGCTCGGAGAAGCCCGACACCATGCGGGAGACGTGCGGTCGCAGCGGCAGCGCCGCCTGGCCCACGCGCGGGATGACGAGGAACAGCACCGTGGTGATCGCGATCGTCGCCGCCGACGCCGCCAGCGAGAGCGCGAACAGATCGCGCCCGAGGCCGAACGGACGCCGCGCCTCGAGAGACGGCGGCGCGCCCTCGCCCTCGGCGACCAGGTGGCGCAGCATCAGGAGCCAGGTGCCGACGACCAGGAAGACGACGAACAGCGCCAGGAAGACGACGCTGGTCGTCGCCGGCGCCACCGCCACCAGCATGAAGAACGCCAGGAACGCCAGGTCGCGGGCGTCGCGCGACGTGCGGCGGGTGTAGAGCTTGACGAGCAGCAGGAACAGCAACAGGTGCGTGAACGCATCCAGCATGCTCGCCGCCACGGTCACGACCTCGAGGGCGACGCCGCCGGCCGCGAGGACCACGATGGCGGTGCCCAGCCACGGCTGCGGCGCGATCCGCCGTCGCAGCGGCGCCTGCCACCAGGAGGCCGCCACCGCGGCGGCCGCCAGCGCCAGCCCCGCGCCGCCGAGGAGGCCGCCGAGGAACAGCGCGGCCAGGCCGTCGGCCACCAGCAGGTAGACCGCGATCGCGAGCGCCGAGGACGCGCTGACGGTCATCCGAGCGCGATCTCGATCTCGCCGACGCCGGCGCGCCGCCTCGGCCGCGGGGGGGCCGGGACCGCGCGCGCCTGGTAGAGGGCGAGCGCGGTCAGCAGACGCCGCAGGTGCGCGCGACCACGACCGGCCGGGACGTGGAGGCCGGGACCGAGCAGCTCGACAGCGGCCTCGGCCCGCGTGAGGTGCGCCGCCAGCGAGGCCGCCTCCGACAGCGCCGCCTCCAGCCGTGCCCCGTCGCGGGTGCCATCGCCGACCAGGACGATCCGCGTGTCGAGCGCCGTCTCGGCTTCGAGCTCCCGCACGACCAGCGCGCCGGTCTTGGCGCTGCTGCGCCAGTGGATGAGGCGCGGGTCGTCGCCGGCGCGGTACTCGCGCAGGTTGTAGAGATCGTGGCCGCGCCCGCGACGCCGCAGCGGCCGCGCCGCGCCGGCGCCAAGCCGGCGACGCCACGCGCCCTCGAGCGGCCGGACGGCGGGAAAGACGACGACCTCCTCGTCGAGCGCGAGGCGACCGGCCTTGACGAACAGGCCGAATGGAAAGCGTGTCGTCACGCGCACGCCCGGCAGGCGTCCCCGGCCCCGCGCGTCGAAGCGCGCCTCCCACGTCACCAGGCGCTCGTCGCCGGCCGGCAGCCGGTCGACGTACAGGCGCCGCCCGTCGACCTCGAGCGCCACCGAGTAGGTCGACAGCCGGCGCTTGAGATTCCTGACCCGCGCCCCGACGACGGCCGCGCGGCCGGCATAGATCTCGTCGGGCACGACGGCGGCCAGGCGCAGCCGCCGCATCGACTGCTCGGACAGGATGCCGGAGACGATGATGAGTCCGAGCAGCAGCGAGGCCAGCAGGTAGAGCAGGTTGTTGCCGGTGTTCATCGCCGCGAACCCGAGGCCGACCGCGGCGCCCAGGCACCACCAGCCGTCGCGCGTCGGCCGGATCGTCCGGCGCGGCCGGAGGGCGCGGAGCAGGGCCGCCAGGCTCACCGCGGAACCGGGACGGAGTCGCACAGCGCGCGCACGATCGCGGCCGGATCGACCTCCCCACCCGTCGCGCCACGCAGCAGCACTCGATGGGCGAGCGCCGGCACGGCCAGCGTCTTGACGTCGTCGGGAACGACGAAGTCGCGGCCGTCGGCGAGGGCGCGGGCCCGGGCCGCGCGCAGCAGCGCCAGCGAGCCGCGCGGACTCACGCCGAGCCGCAGCGGCGGCGCCGCGCGGGTGGCGGCGACCAGCGCCAGGACGTAGTCGAGCACCGAGTCCGCCACCCGCACCCGCTCGACCTCGTCCTGAAGCCGCAGGACGTCGGCGGCGGCGAGCACCGGGCCCAGCGCCTCGGTCGGGGTGGCGCCGCCGCCGCGCAGGATCGCCTTCTCGTCGGAGGCGCCCGGGTAGCCGATCGTGATCCGCAGCAGAAAGCGATCCAGCTGCGACTCGGGGAGCGCGTGCGTGCCCTCGTACTCGAGGGGGTTCTGGGTGGCCAGCACCATGAACGGCCGCGGCAACTGATACGTAGAGTGGTCGAGCGACACCTGCGCCTCGTTCATGGCCTCGAGGAGACTTGATTGTGTCTTTGGAGTCGTCCGGTTTATTTCATCCGCGAGCACGATGTTGGTGAACAGCGGGCCCGGCTTGAACACGAAGTCGCCGCGGTCGGGCTGGTAGACGCTGACGCCGAGGATGTCCGAGGGCAGCATGTCGGAGGTGAACTGGATGCGCTGAAAGCCGCCACCGATGGAGCGCGCCAGCGCCGCCGCCAGCGTCGTCTTGCCGACGCCCGGCACGTCCTCGATCAGCAGGTGCCCGCGGGCGAGCAGGCCGATGACGGCAAGCCGGATGACTTCCGGCTTGCCGACGAGCGCACGCGCGACGTTGTCCTCGAGGCGGCGAATCAGCTCGAGCGCACCGGTCATCCTCCGATCATACTTCACGCCGCGCGAGGTCTTCGGCGCGGATCGGCAGCCCGGTGACGCGCCCGCCGAGTGGGCGCACGGCGTCGGCGACGGCGTTGGCGAGCGCCGCCGGCGCGCCGATCGTGCCGCCCTCGCCCATCCCCTTGACACCGCCCGGCGTCAGCGGCGACGGCGTCTCCAGGTGGCCGATCTCGAACGATGGCACGTCGGCCGCCTTCGGCAGCGCATAGTCCATGAGCGTCGCCGTGAGAAGCTGGCCGTCGCCGTCGTAGACGATCGACTCCAGCAGCGCCTCGCCGAGGCCCTGGGCCACCGCGCCGTGGATCTGGCCCTCGACGATCGTCGGGTTCACCACCGGCCCACAGTCCTCGACGACGACGTAACGGCGAACGCTCGCGCGCCCGGTGGCCCGGTCGACCTCGACGAGCGCCACGTGCACGGCGCCCGAGAACGTCGGGCCCGGCGGATCGAACGAGACCGTGGCCGACAGTCCAGGGCCGACGTCGGCCGGCAGGCCGCCCCGCGGCGGCGAGTAGGCCAGGCGCGCGAGCTCGGCGAGGGGGACCGCGCGCTCGGGGAAGCCCCGGACGTGCGCGCGCTCGTCCTCGACGACGACGTCCGCCGCCGCGGCCTCGAGCAGGTGCGCGGCCAGCGCCTGCAGCCGGGCGCGCACGCGGTCGGCGGCGACCGCGACGGTGCCGCCGATCGACACGGCCCCGCGACTGCCGAAGGTGCCGCTGCCCGGCGGCACCACCGCAGTGTCGGCCGGCACCAGGCGGACCCGCTCGAGCGCGACGCCGAGCCGGTCGGCGACGACCTGCGCGATCGTCGTGGCGTGGCCCTGGCCTTGTGACGGGAAGCTGGTCGCGCACCGCACACTGCCGTCGGGGTCCATCGTCACCGTCGCCGACTCGACGCCCCGCACGTCCTGCATGCCGCGCCGGCGGAAGACCTCGGAGCCCATCCCCGTGTACTCCGTGTAGCAGGCGACGCCGACACCGAGCAGGCGGCCGGCGGCGCGCGCCGCCTGCTGCTCGCGACGGAGCGCGTCGTAGCCGGCGAGCGCCAGCGCCTGCTCGAGCGCCTTGGGATAGTCGCCGCTGTCGTACGTCATCCCGCTGGCGGAGACGAACGGATAGGCCTCGCGGGGAACGAAGTTGCGCCGCCGCACCTCGGCGGGGTCGAGCGCCAGCCGCTCGGCCAGCAGGTCGAGCATCCGCTCCATCACGAACGCGCCCATCGTCATGCCGACGCCGCGGTAGGCGCCGAGCGGCGGCTTGTGGGTCCGCACCGCCAGCGCCTCGTACTCGTAGACCTCGACACGATAGGGGCCCGGCAGGATGGCGGCGCTGCCCAGCGGCTCGAGCGCGGCGGTGAGCGGATAGATGTGATAGGCGCCGGCGTCGGACACCACGCGCGCCCGTAGTCCCCGCACGACGCCGGCGGCGTCGGCGGCCAGCTCGACGTCGATCCGCTGCTCGCGGGCATGCGCGGCCGCCGTCAGCTGCTCGCGACGCTGCTCGATCCACTTCACGGGGCGGCCGAGGAGGCGGGCGACCGCCGCCACCGCGAGCTCCTCGGGAAAGACGTGCGTCTTGAGCCCGAAGCCGCCGCCGACGTCGGGCGCCACGACGCGCACGCGCGTCTCCGCGAGCCCGAGCGCCGCCGCCAGCGCCGAGCGGAGCACCGAGGGGATCTGCGTGGACGCCCACACGGTCAGCGTGTCGCCGTCCCAGTCGGCGAGCACGCCGCGCGGCTCGAGCGGCGCCGCCGCGCAGCGTCCATGGCTGAACCGCTCGCGAAGCACGGTGGCGGCGCCGGCGAAGACCGCGTCCACGTCGCCGTGGCGGTAGGCGCGACGGAACACCACGCCGTCCCCCGCGAGCGCCTGGTCCACGGTGGCCACCGCCGGACGGGCCTCGTACTCCACGCGCACCAGCTCGCCGGCGTCGGCGGCGACGTAGGCGGTCTCGGCCGCGACGACCGCCACCGCCTGGCCGACGTAGCACACCTCGGCGTCGGCCAGCGCCGGCCACTCGCTCGGCGTGAAGCCCTCGCCGGCCAGCCGCGGCGCCAGCGGGCGGGCCAGGCCGCGCAGGTCGGCGCCGGTGACGACCCCCGCCACGCCCGCGAGCGCCCGGGCGGCTGCCGGGTCGACGGCGCGCACGCGCGCGTGAGCGTGAGGGCTGCGCACGAAGGCGAGGGCGAGCATCCGCGGCAGCGCCAGGTCGTCCAGGTAGCGACCGCGGCCGCGCAGCAGCCGCGGGTCCTCGACGCGCTTGACGCGCTCGCCGGTGTAGCGGATCTAGCGCCCGCCCCTCACGCGCGGAAGGACTTCGCTGGCGATGAGCTCGAGCTGCTCGAGGCTCCAGTCGAGCGGGTTGAGGACGATGTGGTCCACGCCGCCGTCGAGGGCGGCGATGCGCGCGCTGATGCGCTCGGCGACCTCGGGGGCGGTGCCGAGCAGGTAGTACGTCTTCCAGTAGTCGAGATCCATGCCGGAGTAGACCTTGAAGCGCGGCGCCGCCGACTGCGGCGACTCGCCCGGCTTCAGCACCCAGACGAAGTTCGAATAGACGCGCCCGATGCGACCCGGATCGCGCCCGTACTCGCGCGCGAAGGTCTGCACCTTGGCCCAGTCGCCCTTGACCATCTCCGGGGTGGCGGACGAGTGGGGCACCCAGGTGTCCGCGTAGCGCGCGATGCGCCGGAGCACCGGGTCGATGTTGGGCACCGTCTGGCCGTAGACCTTCTCGGAGGGCTGCGTTCCGCCGCCGATCCAGATGGGCGGATGCGGCTGCTGCACCGGCTTGGGATCGACCGTGAGGTTGCGGAAACGATAGTACTTGCCCTCGTAGGTCACGTCGTCGCCGGCCCACAGCGCTCGCACGGCCTCGAGCGCCTCGCTGGTGCGCGGGCCGCGCTCGCGGTACGGCACGTCCATGAGCGCGAACTCCTCCTCGTGCCAGCCGACGCCGACGCCGAGGATCGTGCGACCGCCGGAGAGCACGTCGAGCGTCGCCCACTCCTTGGCGAAGTAGACGGGGTTGCGCAGCGGGAGCACCAGCACCATGGTGCCGAGCCGGATCGTGCGGGTGACGCCGGCCAGCGCGGCGAGCGTCGTCATCGCCTCCAGCCAGGTGCACGCGTACGCCGGCGGCGTCAGCAGCAGATGGTCGATGGTCACCGCCGAGTCGAAGCCGAGATCCTCGGCGCGCCGCAGGTAGGCGCCCATGGTGTCCAGGCTGGCCGTACGCGGCCCCAGCGCGAAGCTCGGAATCCGGAGACCGTACCGCATCAGCGCTCGAGCGCGGCCGACGTCACCCGCTTCACGCCGGCACCGGTCATGTCCTGCCAGGCCTTGCCGAGCGAGCCGCCGACGTCGATGCCGCGCGTGGCATCCTCGATCACGGTCGCCTCGAATCCGCCCTTGCGCGCGTCCAGCGCGGACCACGCCACGCAGAAGTCGGTGGCGAGGCCGACCAGGAACGCCCGGGTCAGCCCGCGCTCCTTCAGATAGCCGGTCAGCCCGGTGGGCGTCTTGCCGTCGGCCTCGTAGAACGCCGAGTAGGAATCGATCGCCTTGCGGTAGCCCTTGCGGATGATCAGCTCGGCGTGCGGGATGTCGAGGCCGGGATGCAGGCTGGCGTCGGCCGTGCCCTGCACGCAGTGATCGGGCCAGAGCACCTGCGTGCCGTACGGCAGCGCGATCGTCTCGAATGGCTTCTTGCCCGGATGGCTGGAGGCGAACGAGACGTGGCCGGGCGTGTGCCAGTCCTGGGTGAGGACGACGTGCTGGAACCGGCCGGCCAGCCGGTTGATCAGCGGAACGACCTCGTCGCCGCCCGTCACCGGCAGCGCGCCGCCGGGCACGAACCCGTTCTGCACGTCGATCACCAGCAGGACGTCCTGCGGCCCCGGCTCGATCACCGCAGCCCGTCCTCTTTCTTCGCCTCGTCCTTGGTGAGGCCGCCGATGCGCGGGTGCGGGCGGCCGCCGTCGGTGACGACGACGACCAGCACGATCTCGTCGCCGCGAGGCGCGTCCGGCAGCCGGACCTCCATCGCGTCGTAGTGCGTCCGGACGAACGCCGCGTCCTTGAAGTGCAGCGGCACGTCGATGGCGGTGCCGGGGCCGCCGAGCTTCTTGGCCGACGGGATGATCGCCTTGCCGCCGCCCACGGCCGCCCGCAGCGGCGCGCCGAGCTTCGGATGGAGCAGCGCGGCGGCGTGCTCGTACTCGCCGCGCTCGCCGACGATCGCCGGGTTCTCGAGCACCGCCACCGCCGCCGCCTTGCGCACCGGGCGCCGGGCGTCGCGGCCGCCGTCGCTGAGGATCTCCTCCACGATCGTCACCAGCTTGCGGATCCTCGTCATGGCGCGCCCTCCAGCCGATGGAACACGAGACCGTCGAGCAGCTTGGGATAGAAGTGCGTCGACTTCTGCGGCAGCACCTCCCCGCCCTGCACCACCGCCTGCAGCTCCTCCGGCGTCGTGGGGGCGATGAGGAACGCCGCCTGGTAGCGCCCCTCGCGCGCCCCGCGCACGGCCTCCTCCTGGTCGGCGGTGTACTCGACGTTCGTCTTCGCGTCGAGCGTGGCGTCGTCGATGCCGAGCAGCGGTCGCAGCACGCCCTCGTGCAGGATCGAGACGGCCAGCCGGCGCCACGCCGCCGACGTGCCGGACGGCCACGCGATGCGCGCGGCGGCATCCGGCCGCAGCGTCAGGGTCGCGGCGTCGGCGCCGGCCACCACCCCGATGCGGGTGGGACCGGGCTCGAACACGATCGGCTCGGACAGCGGCGCCGCGTCGAACCACGGCCGCGCCCGGTCGAGCAACGAATCCAGCGAGAAGTCGCCGAGGCCCTGCACCAGTCGATGATTGGGGAAGATCGTGAGCCCGGGCGCCTCCAGCGGAAAGAACGCCATCAGCTTGTCCCCGGCCCCGGGATGGCGGCGCGCGTACTCGACGGCGGTCTCGTAGCGATGGTGACCGTCGGCGATGATGACGCGCGCGGGCGCCATCAGCGCCTGCACGCGCGCGATCGTGTCGGCGTCGGTGGTCCGCCAGAGGCGGTGGAGCTCGCCCCGCAGGTCGCGCGCCTCGGCCACCGGCGCGCCGGTCCCCGCGGTGGCCTCGCGCAGCGCGCCCCCGGGATCGGCGGTCAGCATGAAGATGAGCCCGATGTCGGCGCCGGTCGTTTCCAGCAGTCGCAGGCGGTCCTGCTTGGGGCCGGCGTGCGTGCGCTCGTGCGGCCGCACGATGCCGCGGGCGTAGTCGCTGACCTCGCCGAGGGCGACGAACCCCGCCCGCGTCACCTCGTGGCCGCCGACCCGGTACGTCTGCGTGTAGGGATAGATCGCCGGCCACTCCTCGCGCGCCCACACGCCCTCGGCCAGCCAGCGGTCGAGCGTCGCGTGGGCGCGCACGTACTTGTCGGCGGGCTCGCCCGGCTCGGCGCGATCGCGGGCGTAGGAGACGCGCACGATGTTGTCGGGGCTCAGCGCGTAGAGATGGTCCTGCGTCCGGGGGCTGATCTGGTCGTAGGGCGGCGCGACCACCTTGGTGAGGTCGCGCTCGCGACCGATACCGTAGCGATATCCGCGCAGGGGCTTCACGCGCATGGGCTAGTGACCGGCGGCGGCGGGGCCGTGTCCCTTGACGACCTCGGCGGCGCGCGCGGCGGGGGGCGTGTTGCGGCTGCGGCCGATCGCGATCTTGCCGTCGATGAGGACCATCGAGACGCCCGGCAGGTCCCCGGCCGCCAGCGCGCTCATCGCGTCGCGGGCGACCGAGCCGACGGGCGCGTCGCACACGACCAGGTCGGCCTCGCGGCCCTCGGCGATCAGCCCGCGGTTCAGGCGGTACACGCGCGCGGTGTTGCCGGTGGCGCACGCCACCGCCTCGGCCGGGGCGAGGCCGCCGAGGCCGGCCAGCAGGCTCAGCGTCCGCAGCACGCCGAGCGGAATCACGCCGGTGCCGGACGGCGCGTCGTTGCCGACGATCAGGCGGCCGATGGCCCGCGCATCGGTCGCGCTGCGCAGCGTGTGCAGCGCGGTCCGCGCGTTGCCGCACTGCACGATCTCCAGCGCCATGTCGCTGGCGACCAGCCGGTCGATCTCGGCCGGCGACATCGACGTGGTGCCGCCGTTGATGTGGCCGACCACGTGCGGCTGCGCCTCCAGCACGACGTCGGCATTGATCGGGCTCGAGCCGGCGATCGACGGACCGCCGGTGTGGATCGTCACCGTCATGCCGTGCTGCTTCGCCCAGCGGACCATCGGCGCGGCATCCTTGCCGGTCTTGACCGAGCCGAGCCCGATCTCGCCGACGAGCTTCACGCCGGCGGCCGCCATCTCGGCGAAGTCCGCCTCGGTGAGGCCCAGCTCCAGGATCGGCGCCCCGGCCTCCACCTTCACGCCGCCCGGCCGGAAGCTCGCGTACGCCTTGGCGGCGACGATCGCCAGCGCCTTCAGCCCGACGACGTCCTTGGGGCGGCCCGGCAGGTGAACCTCGCCGGCCGAGATCGCGGTGGTGACGCCGCCGTGCAGGCCGGAGTCGAGAAAGTCGACGGCGCGCTGGCGGGGGGTGAAGTCGCCGAAGACGGGATGCACGTGGGAGTCGATGAGGCCCGGCATCACGGTGGTGCCGCGCGCGTCGATGATCGTGTCGGCGTCCTCGTCGAGCCCGCGGCCGATCGCCGCGATGACGCCGTCGCGCAGCACGAGGGAGTCGGCGTCGAGGACGGGGCGGCGGAGGTCACCGCTGACGAGCAGCCCGATGTTGCGGACCAGCGTCCTCACCGCTCCGAGATTACTCGGAGGCGGCTGTCCGGTCCAGACGCGCCTGCACGTCCTCGATGTGGGTGGCCATGATGGCGCGGGCCTCGCTCGCCTTGCGGGCGGCGACGGCCTCGAAGATGCGCCGGTGAGCGGCCTCGATCTCGGCGTTGTCGGCCTCGGTGAACTGCACGCGCGGCGCGACGACCTCCGTCTCCAGCGCCATGAGCGCGTGGGTCACGCGCCGTTCGGTCGGCCCGCTGCTCGAGCGCGGCCAGCAGCGTCTTGAGCTCGGACTCGCTGGCGCGCTGGGCCGCGAGGAAAGCAACCTCCGGCTCGATGAGCCGGCGCGCCTCGATGAGCTGCGCGCGCGAGACGCGGCCGAGGCGGAAGAGCGTCGCGAAGTCGCGCACCAGCGCCCGATCGTCGGCCTCGCGCACGAAGTAGCCGCCGGTCGACCCCTGCCGCACCTCGACGAGCCCGCGCAGCTCGAGCGTGCGGAGCGCCTCCCGCACGGCGACCCGGCTGGCCTTGAGATCGCGGGCGAGCTGGCGCTCGGGCGGCAGCTTCTGTCCCTGGCGCAGCCGCCCGTCGTAGATTGCGCGCTCCACGTGGGCCACGATCTGCTCGTACACGCGCGGCGCTCGGGCGGCGGCTGGCATGGTGCGCGTCACTGTCGACTCAAACGCGGCCGAAGTCAAGCGCCGGTCGCATGCGACAATCCGGCCCGATGCGACGGCGCCCCCTCGCCCCCGTTCTCGGCCTCGCCGCCCTCGCCTCCGGCTGCGCCAGCACCCGCTGCGCGCCGGTCAGCGTGGTCGTGGAGCGCACGGAAGAGCGCCCACGCCTGCGGACCGAGGTGCACGGCGTCCGCACGGACCCGACCGGCCGCGTCCTGGAGGATCGTCGCGACGTCATCGTGCCGGAATTCTGGGTGCTCGGCCGCGACGGCCGCTGGTACGAGGTGAGCGAGGCCGACTGGCGGGGGGCCGAGCCGGGCCACGCGCTCTCGCTCTGTCGCTGACGGAACGCGACGTCAGGCCGCTGACTCGAAACTGTCGGCGCCCTGTCACCCATGGTGCCCGCGTGCGACGCGCGCGCGCGAAACCACGCGCGTTTCCGCCTCTGGCTCGGTCGTTGCAAATCCCTCCGCAGCGACGACGCCGCCTGCAGTGAGCCTCGGACTGACCGACAGGAGGGGAATCATGCGCGGAGTCATGCGTATCGCAGTGGTGCCGGCCCTGATCGTGCTGGCGAGTGGCTGCGCCACGAAGGACTGGGTGAAGGATCTCGTCGGCAAGCGCGAGGCCGAGATCGACCAGCGCGTCGGCGCCCAGGGCCAGAAGGTCAGCCAGGTCGAGAGCAGGGTCGGCGAGGTCGGCGAGCACGCCACCCAGGCCCGCTCCCGCGCCGACGCGGCCTACTCGCGGGCCGACGAGGTGAGCGACCGGCTGTCACGCCTGTGGAGCTCGCGCCACAAGCGCTCGATCGTCGAGACGATCCACGTGCAGTTCGCCTTCGATCGCTGGGACCTCACCGACGCCGCCCAGACCGCGCTGCTCGACATCGTGAAGGAGCTGCGCCAGAACCCGAACCTCAGCGTCGACCTCGAGGGCTTCACCGACAGCACCGGGCCGCACCCTTACAACATCGGGCTGAGCCAGCGGCGCGTCGAGTCCGTCCGGCGGTATCTCATCGAGCAGGGCGCCGACATGCCGCGCGTGCACTCGATCGGCCTCGGACCGCTCGCCGGCGGCAAGGCGCCCGACGAGCTGGCCAAGCAGCGTCGCGTCACCGTCCGCCTGATGCTCGCCGCGGACTAGCAGTCGCCGCGGCGCGGGGAGGAGCGGGGCCTGGCCGGCTCGGCTCCCGCCGCCGTCCGCGCGGTCGGCGTCGATAGCTTCGGTTGGTGAACGTGCGGGGCGGGTCGCCCGGCTGAGCCGCGGCGGCGGTGTCGGCTGCGGATGGCAGCGAGAACCTCGCCCGCCACCTGCTCCTCCCCGCGCCGCTCGGCTGTTCGTCCACGGGCAATCATCGGGCCTCTGCGCCTGCGGCGCACTCGGCCCTGCGGTTGGCGAGCGTCGAGCGAACTCAGTCGGGCGAACGGGGTCAGGCGATGGGTGGGGCGATCGTGATGAGGGCGAGGGCCCAGCTGTTGGAGACGATCGCCAGGTGGATGTGGCGGCCGATCACCACGCGGGCGTCGTGACGGAGCGCGATCAGCGCGGGGTCGGCGGAGTTCAGGAAGACGCGCCAGTCGTCCAGCCAGTCGCGAACGTCGTCCGTCGAGCGGAACGTCGGCAGCACGAGCGCGAGGCCGCCGCGCCGATGCGCCAGCCGCTGGAGCAGGCGGACGAAGACCGTGCCCGCCTGCAGCGCGTTGAGCGCCGCGAGCGTGAGGACTACCAGGGCCGTCAGCCGGATGATCGTGTCGACCATGCCCGGGGGAAAAGGCAAACCCAGTACCATCGTCGGCGACGCCTGCTAACTTCACGGGAAAGCGGGGGTCTTTCCAGCAGTGGCCTCCGCCGGCGGCCGCTTTCTGACCGGGCCGGGAAATCGCCGCTGGGGCGAAATCGACCAGCCCGGAGCCCGCGTCGAGATGGAGTTACACTAGGCGCACTTTCGGGGAGGCGCCTCATGGACGACGAGACGGCGGTCGCCGTCACCACCGGGGTCGCGCAGGTGTTCGACCTTCACGCGCTCAAGGCCTTCGCCGGCGACAAGCGCGTGCGCAAGATGCTCTTCAAGACCGACCAGCTGTGGTCGGAGATCGCCTGCTACGAGCCCGGGCAGTCGACCGTCATGCACAGCCACCACCGCGAGGAGGAGGCGATCTTCGTCCTGGAGGGCGCCGCCAACATGAACATCGCCGGCGAGGAGGTCGTGGTGCCGGCCGGCGCCATCGTGAAGTTCCCGGCCAACGTGCCGCACGACGTCCGCAACCTGGGCCGCGAGCGGTGCGTGATCATGTTCCTCAAGGTCAACCCGAAGGTCCTCAAGTGATGGGCAACGTCGAGCGCTGCGACAAGACGCTCCCGACCAACGCGATGATGTACGCCGTGCGCAAGGACGCCGCGCTCCGCGCGCGCTGGCGGACCGATCTGGAGGGCCTGGCCCGGGAGTTCGGGCTGAGCCGGGCCGAGTACGAGGCCATCCGCGACAAGGACCCCCGGCGCCTGATGGACCTGGGCGTGCATCAATATTATGTGCCGCAGATCCTGCGCCTGTTCTTCGGCAACGCGCAGAACAGCAACTCCAGCGAGACGCTCGAGTGCTACAGGCGCGCGTTCCCGGCGGAGACGACGCAGGCGCTGGAGCTGCAGGCCCGCCTGGAGCGACGCCGTGGCTGAGCTCGTGGCGGCGATGGCCATGACCCACTCCCCCGGCCTCACCGGGTGGTTCACGCGCGCCTCCGAGGACTACCAGCAGCAGGCGCGGCGGGCCACGGCCGAGATGCGCCGGCGGCTGGAGGCCGCCCGCCCCGACGTCCTCGTGATGTTCAGCAACGACCACCTCCTGAACTGGCCGATCAACAACGTGCCGGAGTACACGGTCGGCATCGCCGACGAGCACGTCGGGCCCGCCGACTGGTTCGACGAGTGGCTCGGCATGGAGAAATATCGTGTGCCCGGCCACTCGGCGCTGGCGCGCTTCATCGTCAACGAGGGTGCCCGGCGCCGGCTCGCGCTGGCCTGGCTGGGCGAGATGCAGTTCGACGACGGCATCTCGGTGCCGACGCACTACCTGAACCCCGACGCGCGCTTCCGGCTGATCCCGATCACGATGAACTGCACGGTGCCGCCGATCCCGACGCCGGCCCGCGCCTACGAGGTCGGCCGCGCCATGCGCGACATCCTCAACGCGTGGCCGGGACCCGAGCGCATCGCCGTCGTCGCCACCGGCGGCCTCTCGCACGAGCCCGGTGGTCCGCGCTACTTCTGGGTCGACGAGGAGTTCGACCGCTGGTTCCTCGATCTCCTCAAGCGCGGCGATCACGAGGCGCTGCTGGCCGAGTGCACGCTGGAGCGCATGGAGGCGGCGGGCTCGGGCGGCACCGCGGAGTTGCTGGCGTGGATCGTCGCGCTCGCGTGCACGCGCGGCCCGGCTGACGTCCTCGCCTACATGCCGGCCATCGCCTGGCGCTCGGGCACCGGCATGGTCGTGTGGAACGAGCTGGCATGAGCGGCGCGACGCACCACCTCGGCCACGACCAGATCCACCAGGAGTGGAACAACGCGCTGCCCCCGCGCCTGACGGTCGATCCCGGCGACACCGTCGTCTTCGACACCCGCGACGCCGCCAACCTGTACTACACGAAGGACTCGACGCACGAGGACGTGCTGCGGCGCGGGCCGTTCCGCGGGCATCCGCTCACCGGCCCGGTCGCCGTGCGCGGCACCCATCCGGGCGATACGCTCGTCGTCGAGATCCTCGACGTGCAGCCGGCGCTCGACTGGGGGTGGACGGCGATCCGGCCCGGCCGCGGCCTGCTGCCGGAGGCCGATTTCGCCAAGCCGTTCCTCCACGTCTGGGACCTGAGCGACAAGCGCCACGCGCGCATGGGCAGCCGCGTGGCGGTGCCGCTGGCCCCGTTTCCGGGCGTCCTCGGCGTCGCCCTCGACGAGCCCGGCGCTCACAGCACCATGCCGCCGCGGCGCGCCGGCGGCAACATGGACATCAAGCAGCTCGTCGCCGGGGCCACGCTGTGGCTGCCGGTGCTGGTGGAGGACGCGCTGTTCAGCGTGGGCGACGCGCACGCCGCCCAGGGCGACGGCGAGGTGTGCGTCACCGCGGTGGAGATGATGGGCCGCGTCACGCTCCGCTTCGGGCTCGAGCCGGGGCGGCGGCTGGCCGAGCCCCGGCTGCGCACGCCGACGCCGCCCTCGCACGCGACGAACCGGGGTCCGCACTACGCGACGACCGCGCACGGCCCCGACCTGTTCGCGGCCTCCCAGCAGGCCGTGCGCTACATGATCGACCACCTGGTCGAGACGCGCGGGCTGAGCCGGGAGCAGGCCTACGTCGTCTGCTCGGTGGCCGTCGACCTCAAGATCAGCGAGATCGTCGACGCGCCAAACTGGATCGTGTCCGCGTTCCTGCCCGAGTCGATCTTCACCTGAGCGCCGCCATGGCCGCCGACCTCGACGCGATCGCCCCGTTGCGCGCCTGGCTCCGCGAGTGGCAGGCGCGCGTCCGCGCGGTGGACTTCGAGGGCGGCCGCACGATGTGCGCCTCCGAGATCGTCGCCTTCGGCACGGTGGCGCCGATGGTCGAGGGCATCGACGCCGTCATGGACGCCCAGTGGCACAAGGTCTGGGGCAACATCCGCGACTTCACCGTGCACGCCGACCAGGCCCGCGGCGCCATCGCCGGCGATCACGGCTGGGCGGCCACCACGTGGGACTCGCGCGGCACGCGACCCGACGGCTCGACGTTCCACCGCCCCGGCCGGCTCACCGTCGCCTTCGTCCGCCGCGACGGCCGCTGGCTGGCCACCCACACCCACTTTTCTCTCTTCCCTGGGGGCCCCGACATGGCCCCCAAACCCCCCGACGCTCGGAGCGCCCCGGCGAAGCCGTGACGCTCCTCGTTAACCCGATACGCCCTGAGGAGACGGTCATGCACATCGGCGTCTGCATCTTCGCCACCGAGTACGCGATCCGCATCGACGAGCTGGCCCGCGAGGTCGAGCAGCGCGGCTTCGAGTCGCTGTGGGTGCCCGAGCACACCCACATTCCCACCAGCCGGCGCAGCCCGTTCGCCGGCGGCCAGCCACTGCCCGAGGAGTACAAGCACACGCTGGATCCGTTCGTCGCGCTGATGGCGGCCGCCGCGGTGACCAAGAGGCTGCGCGTCGGCACCGGCATCTGCCTGATCATCGAGCGCGACACGATCACCACCGCCAAGGCCGTGGCCAGCCTCGACCTGCTCTCCAACGGCCGCTTCGAGCTCGGCATCGGCGGCGGCTGGAACGCCGAGGAGATGGAGCACCACGGCACGATCTTCAAGTCGCGCTTCCAGCGGCTGCGCGAGCAGGTGCTGGCGATGAAGGAGCTGTGGACGAAGGACGTGGCCGAGTACCACGGCGACTTCGTCGACTTCTCCCCGAGCTGGTCGTGGCCCAAGCCCGTCCAGAAGCCGCACCCGCCGGTGCTGCTCGGCGGCGAGAGCGGCTACACGCTGCAGCGCGTGGTCGATTTCTGCGACGGCTGGTTCCCGCGCGGCCGGAACGCCGACCGCGTGCTGACGGGCCTGGCCGAGCTCAAGGAGCGTGCGGCCAAGGCCGGTCGCGACATGAAGACGATCTCCACGTCGGTCTTCGGGGCCGCGCCGGACGCCGCCACGCTCGACACGTGGGCCGCCGCCGGCGTCACCCGCGCGATCTTGAGGCTGCCGCCCGAAGGCCGCGACAAGGTCCTGCCGCTCCTCGATCAGTGGACGAAGCTGCTCAAGAAGTAATCCGCCGGGCGCCGGCGTGGGCGCTCGCGCTGCTGCGTGACGCTCGCGTCGGCCGCCTGGCCACCGCCGACGCGGCCGGGCGCCCGCTGGTCGTCCCCGTCTGCTACGTCTTCGACGGCGCCCGCTGCTACTCGGCCGTCGACGCCAAGCCCAAGCGCACGCGCGAGCTGCGTCGCCTGAAGAACATCGCCGCCAATCCCCACGTCTCGCTGGTCGTCGACGTGTGGGACGAGGACTGGTCGAAGCTCTGCTGGCTGATCGTGGAAGGCCGCGCGGAGGTGCTGGCTGGCGGGGCGGAGTTCACGCGGGCGATCGACGCGCTGGTGGCGAAGTATCCGCAGTATCGCGCGCTCTCGCTCGACCGCACGCAGGGCGCGGTGATCGCGCTCACGCCGGACCGCGTGCTCGCGTGGCGAGCGGTGGAGCCCCGGGCAGCGGGACGATGATCGCCGCCGCCGCGAGAAAGGTTATCGGGCTGTCTCAGTTAGGTGCGTCCGCCAACATAGGTAACACGACAGACACCAAGCCGGATCGCCTCGGCCACGGCTGATGGCCATTCTCGAAGGCCCATATCCGAGCATCAGTCGATCTTCGACTCGTCCCGGTACATGACCTTGTGGCGTTGGGTGCGGATCCACTCGTCGATCTGGGCGTCGGTCATGAAGTTGGCGGGATCGAAGCGGCCCCAGGAGACGATCTGGGCGAGCGTCTTCTTCCAGCGCTTGTAGGAGGGCTTGGCGGGTGGGCCGAAGCACATCACGTCGATGATGGCCAGCGCGTCGGGCACGCCGAGGAGCGGCTTGAGCTTCTTCTGGATGTCCTCCTGACCGATGGCGGTGATCCACCAGACGGCGTAGCCCAGCGCGGCGGCGGCCAGGTGGGCGCACATCGTGGACGCGGCGACCGACTGCAGCAGGATCCGCTCGGCGTTCTGGCGGTAGAGCCGGTCGACCTCGGAGCCGTCGTTGAGGACCGGAAAGGCTCGCACGAAGCGGAAGTCGGCCACGATCACGATCAGGCCCGGCGCCGTCTTGACGCCGTGGTAGTTCGGCGTCGGAAAGCCCATGCGCAGCTTCGCGCGGTGCTGCTGCTCGTCGACGAAGCACTGGCCGATGGTCTGCTTGACGGCGGGATCGGTCACCACGATGTAATGCCACGGCTGGCTGTTGGCGCCGGAGGGCGCGTGGCGCGCGGCCTCCAGGATCTGCTCGAAGTGCTCGCGGGAAACGTCGCAGGGCGCGAAGGCGCGATTGGTCATCCGGTGGCGGACGACGTCCATCAGCGCCTCGTAGCGGGCGGACGCGCTCAGGAGGAGGCCGCCTCCTCCTGGTAGAGGCCGAGCGCGCGCAGCGCGGGCTCGTCGGTGAACGAGAAGAGCGCCGCCGGCGCCTCGTGCGCCTCGTGGGCGATCCAGTGCCAGGGCGGGGCGACGAACGTGTCGCCCTTCTCCCAGTCGAGCGCACTGTCACCGACCCGGCTGCGGCCGCGGCCCTCGATCACGTGGAAGATCTCGCTCGACGTGCGGCGCGCGGCCGGGGTGCGTTCGCCGGGCCGCAGCCAGTGGGCCTCGGCGCCCATCGTGGGCATCGGCGCCGCGCCCGTCGTCGGATCGACATAGCGCAGCGTCACCGCCTGCCCGGCCGGCGTGGTGGCCGCCAGCCGCTCGAGCGCCGCCCGCACCGTCGTCCACGGCCAGCGCACCTGCGGAAACCCGGTCCGCGGATAGCGTGACTGCCGCGGCACGAGGCCGGACGCCGTCAGCTCGTCCTGCGAGGGATCGGTCGCGGTCGCCGGTGGCTGGGCGGGTCGCATCTTCGAGGCCCACGCGGCGTCGAAGTGACGCACGAGCGGGATGTCGAGGCCGTCGAGCCAGACGACGGGCTCGCTGCCCTCGTGGCCATGATCGTGCCAGCGCATCGGCGGCGTGATGATCAGGTCGCCGGGCTCCATCGCGCACTTCACGCCTTCCACTGTCGTGTAGGCCCCGTGGCCCTCGACGATCAGCCGCAGCGCGGCCGGCGTGTGATGGTGGCTGGGCGCCGCCTCGCCGGGCAGGATGACCTGCAGGCCCGCGAAGAGCGACGAGGTGATCGCGTAGGCGCCGCCGAGCCCCGGATTGCGCAGCACGAGCACGCGCCGCTCGGCCTGCTCCATCGGCACCAGCCGGGCCGCTTCCAGTACCCGCGGGCGCACGTCGCGCCAGCGCCACACGTGGGGCACGGCCGGTGTCGTCCGCTCGTTCGGCAGCAGCGTGTGCAGCGCCGTCCACAGCGGGGCCAGCGCCAGCGTGTCGAGCGCGTCGGAGTAGGCGGCGGGAAGGCTGGCGTCGCGCGTGACGAGCGCGTCCATCGGTTCTCGAATCATACCATCACGACCGTGCGCGCAGCCGGCCGCGCCTCGACGGTGACCGGCGTGAAGCCCCACGGATCGCCGTCGAGCTGCCGAGGTCGAGGCGCCGCGTGCGGCCGGCAGCGATCACGCGGGCCAGGCCGATCGGATCGTCGGGCAGCGCGAGTGCGCGGGCGAACACGTTCTCGTGCCGAGCGGGAGAACGGCCAGCGGGACGTCGGCCGCCAGCTCGTTGATCACCGCGGCGGTGGTGTCGTCGCCCGGCGGCGACGACGCAGCGGACGCCGGCGAGCGCCGCCGCCAGCGCCTGCACCCGCTCGCGTGGCCGCGTCGCGCCCCGATACGGATTCGCCGCGACGAGAATCATCCCCCGCCTCCGCGACGGTGAGATACTGCGCGGGTGATCGAGGAGCGCCACGGCTTCGCCGGGGCGCGGCGAGCGTTTGGGGGTTTGGGGGCCATGTCGGGGCCCCGCACGACGTTAACCACTCCAGAGCACCGCCACGGCTCCGCCGGGGCGCTGCGAACGTGTGGGGGGCTTGGGGGCCA
>VBPC01000299.1 GCA_005887895.1 Candidatus Rokuibacteriota bacterium | reverse complement strand
GCATCGCCTTCAGCAGGAACCAGACCGGACCCAGCGCGGCCGGCCCCGGGCCGAGCCAGCCGCCCAGGAACAGCAGCGCGCCAAGGAACGAGGTGGCGATCATGTGGGCGTACTCGGCGAGCTGGATCAGCGCGAACTTCATGCCGCTGTACTCGACGCGGAAGCCGGCCACCAGCTCCGACTCCGCCTCCAGGATGTCGAACGGCACCCGGTTCTCGGCGGCCAGCGTGGCCACCAGGAACGCCACGAACGCCAGCGGTCCCAGCACGCCGATGTTGAGGTCGGCCACCCCGAGACCGGGCGCGAAGGGAATCGTGGCGAAGATCAGCACGCACGGCACCAGGAAGGCGAGCGGCGCCAGGTTGTAGACCCAGCGGTCGGCCGCGGCGGGGACCACGTCCTCCTTCATCATGAGCTTGAGCGCGTCGGCGATCGGCTGCAGCAGCCCGTGCGGGCCGACGTAGTACGGTCCGATGCGCGACTGCATCCGCGCCGCGAACTTCCGCTCCAGCAGCGTGACGTAGGTGACCATGCCGATGACGACGTTGAGGACGATGAACCCCACGAGCGCATGGTGCAGCAACGGCGACATTATTGTCGCGGGGTCCGCGAGACCGGGTTGCGACGTGGGTGGCCTGCCCTGGAAGCTTGCCGGCTCCGTTCGCCGCTCACCGGTCGACCTCGCCGAAGACGGGATCGACGGAGCCCATGATGGCCACGACGTCGGCCACCTTGTGACCGGGGATGATGTGGGGCAGGATCGAGAGGTTCGAGAACGAGGCGCCGCGCCACTTCAGGCGATACGGCTTGGCGCTCCCGTCGGCGACGACGTAGCAGCCCAGCTCGCCGCGCGCCCCCTCGACGCGCGTGTAGCCCTCCCCCTTGGGGATCCGCACCTGCCCCACCGACTTCACCCCGGGGCGCGACGAGATGGGTCCCGCCGGCAGCCCGTCCAGCACCTGGCGGACGATCTTGATGGACTCGCGGAACTCGACCATCCGCACGCGATAGCGCGCGTAGCAGTCCCCGGCCGTCTCCACCGGGACCTTGAAGTCGAAGTCGCCGTAGGACGAGTACGGCTCCGTCCGCCGCACGTCGTAGGCGACGCCGGAGCCGCGGATGAGCGGTCCGCACACCCCCACGTCGAGCGCCAGCTCGCGGGAGATCACGCCCACGCCCTGGGTGCGCACCCGGAAGAACGCGTTGTCGTCGAGCATCGCCTCGTACTCGTCGAGCCGTCGGTCGACGAGGTCGACGGTCTGCCGGCAGCGCTCGGGCCAGCCGGCCGGCAGGTCGTAGCGCACCCCGCCCACCTGGTGAAAGCCGTAGAGCAGCCGGGCGCCGGTCAGCGCCTCGAACAGGTCGAGGATCAGCTCGCGCTCGCGGATCGCGTACAGGAAGATGGTGGCGCCCCCCCCGAGGGCGCCGCCCATGTCCAGGCACCAGGTGCCGAGCCACAGGCAGTGCGAGGCGATGCGCTGCAGCTCGGCGACCAGCACGCGCAGGTACTGGGCGCGCTTCGGCACGCCGATCTGGCCGACCTTCTCGACGGCGGCCACGTAGGCCAGCTCGGCGGTCATCGCCGAGACGTAATCGGTCTTCGACGCGATCGACGGATACTGCACGTAGGTGAGGGTCTCGGCCAGCTTTTCGTGGCAGCGGTGCAGGTAACCGATGACCGCGTCGACGGCGACGACCGTCTCGCCTTCCAGGGTCAAGATCGCGCGGAACACGCCGTGGGCGGACGGGTGCTGCGGCCCCATGTTCATCACGAGGCGCTCGTTGCCCCCGTAGCCGATCTCGATGACGTGTCGCGCTTCGGCGTCGGCCATCGGCCCTACTTCATCGGCGACGCGGGCGTCGGGACGAGCACGACCGCCTGCATGTTCGGCCCGCTCGTTCAGGTCCTTGTAGACCCAGAGGTGCACGGCCTCGTTGAGCTGTCCGGCCTCGGTCTGCCAGTAGCCGACGTTGCGCGAGTACTTCTCGCGGCTCGGCAGCACGCCCTTGGCGAGGTTGAGCCACTCGCCCAGCTTGCCGACCTGCGCGCGATACCACCGCAGCTCGTAGATGTTGCCGCTGTCCGTCGGCGGCTTGAACGGCGTCACCGCGGAGAGGAACTTGTTCTCCTGGGCCAGCATCAGCGGACGGATCTTCGGGATATAGTCCTTCGTCCACGCTTCGTTCTTCTGCAGCTCGGCGCGGAGGCGGTCCCGCTCGTTGAGGTCGGCATAGCTCCAGAGATGGACGTACTGGTTCAGCGTCCCGAACTCCGTCGTCCAGCCGCCCTCGAACTTGCCGTACCGGTCGCCACGGATCTTGCGACCGACCTCGGCGTTGAACTTCAGGTACTCGCCCTGCTTGCCCGGGAGCAGCGTGTACGTGCGCAGCTCGTAGATCATGGCCTCGGCTCCTTCAGCGGTACGGCGCCTGGGGCGTGTCGACCGCGTAGTCCTTGCGCAGCGGATGTCCCTCCCAGTCCTGGCCGAGGAGGATCCGCCGCAGATCGGGGTGGCCGTCGAAGACGACCCCGAACATGTCGTAGCACTCGCGCTCCATCCAGTCGGCGCCCCGGAAGACGCCGGTCACGGTCGGACAGTGCGTCGCCCCCGGCTCGAGGCGCGTGCGCATCGTCACCGCCATGGGCGCCTCGACGTTGTCGAGCCGGGCCAGGATCTCCAGCCCCTGCTCCTTCCAGTCCACCGCGGTCAGCCAGTTGAAGTAGCGGCACTCGAGCGCGTTCTTGGCGAACCGCGCGAACTCCTGCCAGCGCTCGCGCGGCAGCGTCACGCCCAGCCCGCCCCCGGCCACCACCGGGGCGACGCCGAAGTGCTGCTGGATCTGCGCCGCGGCCGCCGCCGGCGTCAGCGCCGTCACGCCGGCTCGGCGGGAGCGGGACGGGTGCCGGTCTGCTGAAAGTGCGCCACCTGCTCCTGCAGCTTCAGCAGGCCATACATGAGCGAGTCGGGCGTCGGCGGGCAGCCCGGCACGTACACGTCCACCGGCACCACGCGGTCGACGCCCTTGACGACGTGATAACCGTGGCGGAACGGCCCGCCCGAGTTCGCGCACGAGCCCATCGAGACCACCCACTTGGGATCGGGCATCTGGTCATAGATGCGCTTGAGCATCGGCGCCATCTTGATCGTCACGGTGCCCGACACGATCATGAGGTCGGAGTGGCGGGGCGAAGCCCATGGCACCATGCCGAAGCGCTCGACGTCGAAGCGCGAGGCGAACGTCGCCATCATCTCGATCGCGCAGCAGGCCAGCCCGAACGTCACCGGCCAGATCGACGATTTGCGCGCCCAGTTGAAGATCTTCTCGGTCGACGTGGTGACGATCCAGCCGCCCGGAAAGTGTTGGATGGCGTCGGCGATGGAGGTCAGCGCCTCCGACGTCTTGTCGTCGGTGGGCCGCTCCTGGTGGTACTTCTCCCACTCCTGGAGATCCTTGAACTCGCCCCACACCGGCGGCGGCACCTGGGGGAGCGGCGGCTTCACTTCCACTCCAGCACGCCCTCCCGGTACGCGTAGGCCCAGCCGAGCCCGATGATGGCGACGAAGGCCGCCATGACCCAGAATGCCGGAAGGCCGACCGCGCGCAGCACCAGCACCCACGGGAAGAGGAAGACCGCCAGGGCGTCGAACACGATGAACACGAGGGCGACGAGGTAGAAGCCGACCGGGAACTGCACCCAGGCCGGACCGATCGGCTCGGCGCCGCACTCGTAGTTGGCGAGCTTCACGGCGTCGGGGCGGCTGGGCCGGAGAATCCAGGCCATGCCCAGCGACACGACGCCGAAGCCGACGATCAGCGCGGCGAAGATCGCAACGGGCAGGTACCCGGACACAGAATGCTCCTCCTTATTTTCCGTGGTCCAAGGCGCGAGTATACCACGCGTGGTCTGACCGCCCCCGCGCGCTGCAACGCGGTGCTCACTTTTCCCGGATTCCTCGTACCGGCGGCGGGGGTGCGGGCCGTGGGCGCGCGGCGGCGGCGCGCGAAACCGCCCGGCACGCCGCTTGCCTCGTCACCAAGTCGTCGACCATGAGTCCCGGCGGCCATCTCGTCACCACCTTGGCGGTCTGCGCAGCGGGCGCGGCCGCGACCGAGAGCTGGCCGCTCGTGGTCGGTCTCGCCGCCGGCGGATTCTGGATCGACGTGGACCATGCGGTCGACTACGTGGTGGTCGAGGGCCAGCGGGACCTGCGGCCCTCGGCGTTCCTGCGCTACTACCTGAGCGGGCGCGTACGCCGCACCGTCCTGGTCCTGCACTCCTGGGAGCTCTTCGCCGCGCTGGTGGCGCTGGCCTGGCTCAGCGGCGCGCCGTGGCTGCTCGGCTACGTCGGCGGCGCGATGATGCACCTGGCGCTCGACCTGGCGTTCAACGGCGAGTACACCCCGAACTCGCTCCTGCTCTTCTACAGTTTCGCCTATCGCGCCGCCCACCGGTTCGACGCATCGATCCTGCTCGGAGTCGGGCCGCCGCGCAGCGTCGCCCCGGGGTTCTGGCGGGCCTTCTTCGGGGCCGCCGAGGCGGAGCCGTCCGTGCTAGACTCCCCGCCGGGTCATGCGAGTGCTCGTCGTCGAGGATGAGGAGCCCCTCGGCCAGGTCTTCCGCGATTTCCTCGCCGAGCTCGGGCACGATGCGCTGGTCGTGCGCAGCGCCGAAGCGGCGCTGGGCACGCTGCAGCGTCAGCGTCCCGACGCGATCATCTTGGACATCAACCTGCCCGGCATGAGCGGGCTCGACTTCCTGCAGCTGCGTCCTGTGCGCGAGTCAGGGCTGCCAATCGTGGCGATCTCCGGCGTGGCCACCGAGGGCCAGGCCCGCGAGTGCCTCCGGCTGGGCGCCCTGGACTTCGTGGGCAAGCCGGTGCCGCTCGATCGGCTCAACGAGGTGCTGACGTTCCTGGAGCCCCACGCCCTTACCCGACGGGCCGAGACCGCCCGGCAGTCCGAGCGCCGCCGCGGCCCGCGCGTCCCGATCGGCTTCCCGGTGCGCATCGTGGAATACAAGGGGACGGCCTGGGACGGCGTCTGCACGGAGCTGTCGGCCACCGGCATGAAGGTGCGCTCCGGCGCCCAGCTCGGCGAGGGGTCGGCTGTGAAGCTTTTGTTCACACCCCCGGACGGCGCCACCCCAGTGGAAGTGATCTCGCTCGTCATACGCAACGACCGCGACGCCACCGCCTTCTCGTTCGTGCACCTCGCCAACGCCGAGGCCAAGCGGCTCGGCGAGCTCGTCCAGCGCCTGCAGCGTCCCTGAGTCCGGCGTCAGCCTCACAACGCCGGAAAGAAGTTGGACAAACTGGAGAGCGTCTTGCCCCGACTTCGTTCCAGTCCGCGCACACTCTCTCCGGCGGGACGCGCTGTTCGCACTACGCCAGGGGTGGCAGGGGAAATGCTATTTACCCCCGACCGGAGGGGTTGGTCATCATGCGATTCTTCCGATCCGAGATCGAGACGGTCCTCAAGATGCTCGGCATCCTGACACTGATCGGCTTGATCGTGCTGCCCATGGCCTGGGGCTACGAGCAGCGCAAGCAAGCCCGGGCGTGGCAGGGTGTCGCGTGCGCGTATCGCATGCGTGAGGTGACCCGGCGGGCGCCGATCGTGGCGGTCGACTACACGCGGGAGCCCTGCGTGATGCTCGAGCGCCTGGGCCTGGACCTGGACGTCAGTCGGTAAGCCGGACGGGGCCGGTCGGCGCGACAGTCGCCCCCTGACTCACACGCTCGTCAGCGCTCCCGCGACGTCGCCGGCCTCCAACCGCGCCAGCGCGGCACTGACCATCGCGGGCACCTTCGCCTCGCCGTCAGGGCCCGCCAGCACCAGCGCCCGGAGCCGGGCGGCCAGCGCCGTCGACACGGCGACAGTCGCACTCCGCCGACTCTCGAGCTCGGCCGCCCGCAGCACCCCGGCCACGATCGCCTCGTGCAGCGCCAGCATCCGCCGCCGCACGTCACCGTAGCCCTTCACGAGCTGGGCGGCCCGCGCGACCTCCGCGCCCAGCGCGGCGTCGCGCGCTGCGCACACGCGGACGGCGTCCAGCCAGCGGGCGATCCGCGTGTGCTCCTCGCGCGCGCGGTAGGAGATCGGCCGCCAGCGCTTGAGCCGGGCCAGCAGCCACACTCGCAGGAAGCCGCTCACCGTGGTCGTGCGGACGTGCTGGCCCAGCGTCGGCCGGCCGTGGGGCCAGCGGCGCTCGGCCCACCGGGCCAGCGGACGCACGAGGCGGTCGGGGAGCACGCCCCAGATCTCGTCGAGGTCCGGCTTGAGGAAGTCGGTGACGACGATCTCCGCGTTCTTCGCCGGCGCCGAGGCGCGGATCCGCGCGAAGCGGCTGGCCCGTGTCTTGAGATCCGCCACGCGCACCGCGTCCTCGTACGTCATCCACAACGCCAGGTACCGCGCGACGTTGCGTCCGAGCTCCACGCGCGCCGGCGACGCGGCGTCGTCGGCCACGAACGGCCGCACCAGCTCGAGGTACCGCCGGGCATAGGCGACGTCCTGGTAGTCGACGAGCCGCGCCACACCGTGGGCGACGATTGCACGGACGGACGGCGGCATCGCGCTGATCGCGTCGTCGAGCTCTCGCGGCACGGCGACCGGGGCCGTGGCGGCGGCGGGGTCGAGCGAGGGCGCCCCCGGGCCGCCGGCCATCGTGTCGCGGGTGGTCGACGCCGTCGCCAGCCCGAGACCGAGCTCGAAGCCGACGAGATTGGCCTTCACGGCGACGCCCTTGGCCTCGATGGCCTTTCGAAACGCGTCGACGCTCACCGGGAGCACCGCGGCGCCGGCGAGCGCTCCGAGCAGGACGGCGTTGGGCTCCGTTCCGTGCGCGCGAGCGAGCGCCAGCGCGTCGAACGCGATCAGGCGTTGCGCGGCCGCCTCGGCGGCCCGCTGCAGCCCTTCCTGCGGATAGATCGCGCGGCCGGTGGCGATCTTCTCGTGGATCGACAGCAGCCGGTGCGTCGAGGCGATCACCGTCGTCCGTCCGGGCGAGACGAAGCCGAGCTCGATCATGCGCCCGACCTCGAGAAACTCCGGCGCCACCAGCACGTCGAGAGCGCCCGGCACCGGGTAGAGCGAGAACGCCGGCTCGTCGCCGCCGCGCTCGGTGAAGAGCTCGACGTAATAGGTCGTCGAGCCGGTGCGCTGGGCGACGCCGGGGATCGACGTGCCGTGCACCGACAGCCCGTCGATGAGCGCCGCGTCGACGATCCATTCCGAGAGCACGCCGCCCCCCTGCCCGCCGACGGCGGGAATCAGCAGCGACAGGATGGAGCCCGAGGCCATCGGCGTCAGGCGCCCCACGGACGCGCAGGGCTCACGGCGGCGGCTACGGGAAGGCCAGGCGCGCGATGACGGCCCCGCGGGCGCGGGCCAGGAGGCGCGTCCACCAGCCGGGATTCGTGATCGTCTTCACCTCGTAGAAGGACGGGCACAGGACGGCCGCGTGCGCGACCTCACCGCAGACGCCGCAGCCCACGCAGGAGGCGTCGACGTGCGCGATCGGGTCCTCGCGCAGCGGGTCGGGACTCTCGCGCAACGTGAGCGAGGGGCAGCCGTTCAGCCGCATGCACGAGTGGTCGCCGGTGCAGACGTCGGGATCGACGCCGAACTGCGGCTGCACCACGGTCTGGCCGGCCGCCGCCTGCTTGCGCGCGAGCGGCTTGATCCGCCGCTGGCGCTCCAGCATGCACTCACCCTCGGCGATGATGACCTTCAGCCCCGGCACGCGTGTGGTGAGCGCCTCGCGCAGGGTGGCGATGGTCTTGGCCATGTCGTAGGAGTCGATCGTCTTGATCCACTTCACGCCGACCCCGCGTAGCGCCTGGGGGATCGTCATGCCGGTCGTCTCGTTCCGCGCGTTGGTGCCCGTCGACGGATTGTGGTGCTGGCCGGTGGCCGACGTGTACTTGTTGTCGACGATGACGAGGACGGAGTCCTGCTTGTTGTAGACGGCGCTGGCCACCCCGTTGGTGAGGCCGTTGTGCCAGAAGCCGCCGTCGCCCATGATCGAGATGACGCGCTTGCCGAAGGTCGGCGCCACCGCGCCCGCCGACGCCAGCCCCATGCCGTAGCCGAGCACGGAGTTGCCGACGTTGAACGGGGCCTGGGTGGAGAAGGTCGTGCAGCCGATGTCGGCCGCCACGTGGGTGTCGCCGATCGAGGGGTCCTTCGTTCTGAGGATCTTCATCGCGCTGAAGAGCGGCCGCTCGGGACAGCCGGTGCAGAACGAGGGCGGCCGCTTGTCGATCGGCTGCGGCAGGAACCCGCGCGCCTTCTCCTGGTGGGCGGTGAGCGCGGCGTAGCGGTCCTCGATGGCCGTCACCGAGGTCGCCGCCGGCGGCGCCACCGTGAAGAACTTGCGGAGGCCTCCGACGACCAGCGCGGGCACGTACTCGCCGTGCGGCGACAGCAGCTCCTTGCCGTGGATCTCGACGTCGAGCCGCGCGTCGTGCGCGTAGGCCTTCAGCTCGCGCTCGATGTAGTTCGGCATGCCCTCCTCGACCACCAGCACGTGCGACTTGCCGCGCAGGAAGCCGATCAGCTCCTCTGGCACCAGCGGATGCAGGGCATTGAGGATCAGCAGCGGCACCGGCGTGCGGCCGTACACGTCGGCCAGCCCGAGCACGTGGAGGCCGCGGACCACCGTGTTCCACAGTCCGCCCTGCATGACGATGCCGAGCTGCGACTCCGGGCCAGGCCGGTGCTCGTTGAGCCGGTGCTCGACGATGTAGCGACGGGCGGCCGGCAGCCGCTCGGTGAACTTCTTGGCTTCCATGGCATAGGTGAACGGCGGCAGGTTGATGCGCTGCAGGTCGAACGACGGCTGCTCGACGGGCGAGCGCATGCTGATGGCCGGCCGCACGTTGTCGCGGCACCGCAGCGTGCCGCGCATGTGGCACGCGCGGATGCGGATGCTGAAGAACACCGGCTCGTTGCACGCCTCGGAGAGGCCGAAGCCCTCCTCGACGAAGCGCGCGAAGGAGGTCAGGCTGTTGCGAGGATCGAGGAGAGGAATGGAGGACTTGAGCGCGGCGGAGTGCGTGCGCTCCTGGAGGATCGACGCGCCTTCTCCATAATCCTCGCCGATGACGATGAGCGAGCCGCCCCGCACCCCGGCCGACGCCACGTGCGAGAGCGGATCGGAGGCCACGTTGGTGCCGACCACCGACTTCCAGGTGACGGCGCCGCGCATCGGATAGTTGATCGAGGCCCCCAGCAGGGCGGCCGCCGCCGCTTCGCTGCCGGACAGCTCGAAGTAGATCCCCATCGGCCTGAGCAGCGACTCGTTGGCGTCGGCCATCACGTCCAGCAGGTGCGAGATCGGCGCGCCGGGGTAGCCGCCGACGTAGGAGACCCCGGACTGGAGCAGCGCCTTGGTGATGGCCAGGATCCCCTCGCCCCGCAGGATCTGGCCCTCGCCGTAGCCGAGCTGCTTGACGTCTTCCGCAAACGACCGCTCACCCATGGACGGCTCCTCTCGAGGGGGGTGCGGTCCTCTTGTGTCACAGCTTTCCGGGGACCTCCTGCCGGCGGGTCAGACGCCGGCGGAGTCGTTCGAACTCCTCGTGAAACTGCGCCAGCTCCTCGTCCGTGCAGTTCTCGAGCGCCACCATCGCGGTCCGCGATGGCCCCCTGCAAATTACTTTCTAGCAACGGCGGGGCCAGCAGGCGTTCTTTTTGCATTCACCGTAAGTAGGTCTACGAATAGACGGCGCCGCGCGCGCGCTGCGATGCTTGCGCGGGGCTATGAGCGGTTCATCGGGCGGCGTCAGGAAGGCCAAGATGACTCGCATTCTGCTCGCGGACGACCAGCAGGTCGTTCGCCAGGCCCTGCGCTGTCTCATCGAGCGCGAGAACGACATGGAGGTGGTCGGTGAGGCGGCCGACGGCCTGGAGGTCTTGCCTCTGGCCGAGCGGCTGAAGCCCGACGTGCTGATCACCGACGTCGCGATGCCCGGTCTCTACGGCCTCGAGGTCGCGCGCCGCGTGCGCGAGCTGACGCCGGGCACCGGCGTGGTGATCCTCTCGCGCTACCTCAGCGAGTGGTACGTCACCGAGGCGCTGCGCAGCGGAGCCCTCGGCTACGTCGTGCGGCAGTCCGACGCCGCCGAGCTGATGCGGGCGATCCGCATGGCCGCGCGCGGACGACGCTACCTCGGGCCGCCGCTCAACCAGGAGATGATCGACGTCTGGATGGCGCGGGCCGCGCGCCGCGCCCAGGATCCCTACGAGACGCTCACCAGCCGCGAGCGGGAGATCCTGCAGCTCGTCGCCGAGGGCTACAGCAGCACCGGCATCGCGCGCCGGCTCGCGATCAGTGCGCGCACCGCCGAAGCGCATCGCGCCAACACCATGCGCAAGCTGCGCCTGCGCAACCAGGCCGCCCTGATCCGCTACGCGCTCTCGCGCGGCGTGCTGCCGCCGGCGCTGCCGCTGCCGCGCGAAGCGCGCGTGCGCCGAGGGGGCCGCCCCCGCCCACCGCTGTCGCGGCCGCGTCGCACGCCCTCGTAGCGCGCCGCTCGTCGCCGAGTCCGTACATGTACGCATAGACGGGCCGGGCGGCCGGGCCCTACGCTACCGTCGCCCGCGCGGCGCGCCGTGCGGGAGCGATGGCCCGACGCGACGATCTCACGCGACGGCTGCTGGCGTTCATCCGCAAGGCGGCGCCCTACGCCTATTGCGACGCGTGCCTGGCACTGCGCCTGGGCGCGAGTCTCGCTGACACGTCGGCGGGGCTGGCGACGCTGCTGGCCGAGGGCAAGGAGTTCGAGCGCCGGCGCCGCGCCTGCTACGGCTGCGGCCGCACGCTGGCCCTGGCCGCGCTGACTGATGGTCCACGGCCATGACGGCCGACGACGACCGGTGTAACAATTACTCGGCGTCGGGAATTGTGGACATTGACGGGCAGCGGCGTTTCGCCAAGGGTGGGGAATGCACCCATCGTTCCTGGCGATCGACGTGACGATACTCCGGACGCTCTACATCGATCAGCGGCTCACCATCGATCGAAATCGGAAGAGAGTTGGGTTGCGGCGCCAGCACGGTCTCGCGCCGGCTGCGGCGGTTCGGGGTCTCCGTCCGGCGCCGAGGGCCAGACCCGGAGCGCAACCGGCAAGTCGCCACGCGCGTACCGATCCCGTGGCGGTCCGACCTCGCCTGGATCGTCGGACTCATCGCAGCGGATGGGAACCTCTCGCGGAAGCCGAGCCAGATTCGGGTCGTCTCCAACGACGTCGAACTGCTGGACGCTGTCCGTCGCCGCCTCGCTCTCAGAACGTCGATTCGGCGCCATGTCGGCGGCTGGGGGCAACGCGGCTATCACATCACCTGGCGATCGCACTCTCTATGAGTGGCTGATCGACATCGGCCTGACTCCTGCGAAGAGTCTCACGCTCGGGCCCATCGCCGTGCCCGACCAATACTTCAGGGACTTTTTCCGCGGCTGCATCGACGGTGACGGATCTGTCCTGACCTACATCGATCGATATCACACCGTGAAGAACGCAGACGGTCGTCTCTACGTCTCCCTGGTCTCCGCCAGTCATGGCTTCGTCGAGTGGATGCTCGCCACGTTTCGCCGACTTTTGAGCGTCCGCGGCTCGATCGATGTGGACTCGAGAGCGGGCCGGCGGCCGATCTATCGTCTCCGTTTCGCAAAACGAGATTCGATCCGAATCGTCCGTTGGATGTATTACACGCCGGATGTTGCCTGCCTCGGTCGGAAGCGCATCAAGGCCGAGCGTTTCCTTTCCGGCGAGCACCCGCGTATCCTAGGCGTCGGGGGAGTGTCGGAACAGGTAGACGATACGGACTCAAAATCCGTTGCCCGCAAGGGCGTAGGGGTTCGAGTCCCCTCTCCCCTACCAACTCCAATCCTTGACAGTGGTTAGGCGGCGCCTGTACCGTGATGCCTCGCGTGGGGCTGTAGCTCAGTTGGGAGAGCACAAGGCTGGCAGTCTTGGGGTCAGGGGTTCGAATCCCCTCAGCTCCACCAAATTTTCCTTCGCGTCGCTCTCGTCGCTGACCTGAGCCGCTGACCCGCAAGTCGGTGGCACCGCGAATGCCATCGATACGTATTCGAAGAGCCCTGTTCATGGCGGCCAAGGTCCGTTGTCTGTTGCCCATCGTTCGCCTGAGCCCTCGGCTCTACGCGTCGGTGGACCGCCTCGCCGGGCTGGCGGGCGTGACCCCGTCGGACGTCGTCGAGTTCGTCCTCGGCGAGATCCTCGAGGGTGAGCTCGCGTCGGCGTGGACGCCACCGCCCGCGCCACCGGGGCCTTCATCGAAATCGCCGGCGCGCGTCATTCCCATCACGCGAGCCCGTCGGCGCGCGCGCAACGCCGGCCGGCGGCGGGCTCCGAAAGCGCAGCCGGCGCGCGCGCGGGCCATGGCCGCCGGCGGGAGGGCCTCGCGAGCGTCGCCGCGCGCCTGAGCCTCGCCCGGCGTGGGGCGGCGCCGGGCGGCGTGCTAGAGTGCGGCGGCCGTGATCAGCGTCGTGGTGCCGGTCTACAACCAGCTCCCGCTCACGCGCGCGTGCCTGGACAGCCTGCGCGGCACCAGCGAGCCCTTCGAGCTGTGCGTGATCGACAACGCCTCGACCGACGGCACCGAGGCGTTCCTGGCGCGCGCGACGCTTCCCTTCCCGCGCCGCTACCAGCGGAACGCCGCGAACGTCGGCCTGATCCGCGCGCTGAACCAGGGCGCGGCGCTGGCCCAGGGCGACGTCCTCTGCTTCCTGCACAACGACACCGAGATGCGCGACGTGCGCTGGCTCAGCCGGCTGGCGGCGGCCCTCGAGGATCCGGGCGTCGGGCTGGCCGGACTCTACGGCGCGCGCCGTGTGCGCCGCGACGGCCGCTACGTCGGCCGCACCATCGTCCACGCGCTCGAGGGCGCGACGAATCTTCGCGGCGAGGTCGTCGAGGTGGCGGCGGTGGACGGCGTGTGCCTGGCGCTGCGCCGGCGGACGCTGGCGGCGGCCGGCGGCTTCGACCAGGGGTACGGCTTCTTCCACGGCTACGACCGGGAGCTGTCGTTCGCCGTGCGCGAGCAGGGCCTGCGCTGCGTCGTCGTGGACGCGCCGTTCGTTCACCGCGGCGGCGGCACCCGTACCGCGGGCGACGCGCCGATCCGCGCGCCGGCCGACCTCGAGCAGCGCCGCGCCGCGCTCGCGCGCTTCGCGGCGCGCTGGCGGCATCGCCTGCCGAGCGATGTACGCGGCACGCGCGAGCGACTGGCCGACTGGCTCGTCGCCCGCGCGCGCCGCTGACCGACCTACATCCCGAGCAGCTTCAGTCCCTCTTTCGCCGCTTGCTGGGCCGCGGCCTCCTGGCCCTTGGCGCGCAGCTCGGCCGCCTCGGCGGCCTTCGCCTTGGCGTCGGCGGCAGCCGGATCGAAGCGGATGGCGGTTTCGTCCTCGATCTTCTTGATCAACTCTGCGGATTGCTGCGCTGCCGCCGGGCCGGCGACGAGCACCATGGCCAATCCGATCACGGTCATGAAACCGAAGCGTGGCATGAGCGAAGCCTTTCTGTATGAGCGTGAGCAGCCCGGCACCGCCGAGGCCGGACGGACGTCGCCCGTCGGCCGGCGATGCACTGATGTCGCGAGGACGACGGCTAGGCGACGGGCGGCGCGCGCGTGATGTCGGAGTCGACGACGGCGCCCGGCCCGCCATGAGGCGGGGCCGAGGTCGCCACCTCGCCCGAGTGCCCCGGCCCGGGTGGCGCGGCCTGATGGACGCGGGCGATCGCAGCATCGCCATCGACCGCTTCGTCCGTCAGCTCGTCCGGGGGATCGGTCTCGAGGCCTTCGAGCGCGAGGGCCACCCAGCGCCAGGACAGGTTGGGACAGGTCGCCGGGCCGGGAAGCTGCAGCAACGCCACCAGCGCCGCCAGGACGGCGATCACCATCACAGCCGTGCGGTGGCGCGGTCGCATTCGCTGGAAACTATAGACCCCCGCCGGCCGGCGCGCCAGCTCAGCCGCCGAGGTAGAGGCGCTTGACCTCGGGATCGGCGAGGAGCTGCGCGCCCGGACCCTCGAAGCGGTTGCGGCCAAGCTCGAGCACGTACGCGCGGTCGGCGATCCCCAGCGCCCGCACGGCGTTCTGCTCGACCAGCATCAGCGTGTAGCCGGCCGACCGCATCTCGACGAGCTTCTCGAAGATCAGCGTGACGAACTTCGGGGAGAGCCCCAGGGACGGCTCGTCGAGCATGATGAGGCGCGGCGTGGTCATCAGCGCGCGGCCGATGGCCACCATCTGCTGCTCGCCGCCCGACATCGTCCCGGCCTTCTGCCGGCGCCGCTCGGCCAGCACCGGGAACAACGCGTAGACGCGCTCGAGCGCGGCGGCGACGCGGGCGCGGTCGCGCTCGATGTAGGCGCCCATCTCGAGGTTCTCGAGCACGGTCATCTGCGGGAAGACGATGCGACCCTGCGGCACGTAGGCGAGCCCCCGGCGCAGCACCAGGTTGGGCCGCACGCCCGTCACCTCCTCGCCGTCGAAGAGCACCCGCCCGTGCCGCGGCGTCAGGAAGCCGACGATCGTCTTGAACGCGGTGGATTTCCCGGCGCCATTGGGGCCGATGATGCTCACGATCTCGTGCACGTTCACGCGGAGCGAGACGTCGTGCAGGATGTCGATGCGGCCGTAGCCGGCCGTGAGCGCCTCGGCGACGAGCAGCGGCGGGGCGGCGATCACGGGCGGGCCTCGCACACGTAGAGCACGTGGGGGTAGGGCAACAGGTCGACCATCAGGTGACGCCGCACGACGAATCCCGCGCGGTCGAGGGCGGCGGTCAGCGCCTCCGCGCTCCAGTAGTGCACCGGCGTGCCCGGCGCCATCGCGCGGTCGAGCAGCCACGTGAACCAGCGCTTGGGCGCCGGGCGCGTGTCGACGTCCTTCACCAGGAGGCGGCCGCCGGCCGGCAGCGCCCGGCGCAGGGCGGCCAGGAGCGGCGGCACGCTCGCCACCGGCACGTGGTGGACGATGTCGAGCATGTAGGCGGCGGCCACCTCGGCGTCGCCCTTGAAGTCGCGCGCGTCGCTCGCCTCGTACGCGACGTTGTCGAGCCCGAGGCGCGCCGCCGCCCGTCGGGCCAGGGCGACGCGCCGAGCGTCGACGTCGAGGCCGCGCACGAGCCGGCGGGGGCCGGTGGCCGCGTAGTAGAGCGAGAACAGGCCGAAGCCGCAGCCGATGTCGAGCACCGGCCCCGTCTCGGGCAGGTACTGGCCGATCTCGTCGAGGAACCGCTGGCGCAGGATGCCGAACCGCGCCCAGCAGTACGCGCGGACGATCGGATCGTCGTAGGCGCGGATGATCTTACGAACGGTCTCGCTGTGCATAGATCCGGTAGCCGGGCCCCGGCACGGCGAGATCGTACCGCGCGAGCCGTTCCCGCAGCGCGACAAACGCGTCGAGCCGCTCGTAGCCGCCCACCGGCCATCCCTGCTCGAACAGGACGATCAGCCGCGGCGGCCGCGCGTCGAGCCCGCGGACGAGCTCGGCCCGCAGGGCCGTGATCGTCGGATGGCCGACGTCGTGGAAGAAATGAAAGTCGTAGACGAAGCGCGTCGGCTCCCGCACGCCGAGACGCAGGAGCGCGTGGATGCCGCCGGCCGTCGTGTCGAGCACCTGCACGGTGTCGCCCGGGCGGAGGCGGGCGGCGAGCTCGTCGGCGAGCCGGCGGACCCGCGCGGCCTTGTCGCGCTCCCAGCCGGCCGCGCTGGCCGCGGCCGCCTTGTCGCCCAGCAGCGCGCCCGCGGCGAGGATGACGGCCAGCATCGGAATGGCGACCGGCCGGCGCAGGCGCGCCACGGCGGGACCGGCCTCGGCGAAGAGGAGCAGCGTGGCGAACGCGGCCAGCGGATAGAGGTGGTACTCCCAGCCCTTGCCCTGCGCGACGAAGTGGACGACGCCGGCGAGCGCGCCGGCCGTGACCACCGCGTGACGGGCCCCGAAGCGGCCGGCCGTCACGGCGGCGCCGACCGAGAGCGCGACGCCGACGGCGATGGCGATCCACGCGCCGGGGCGGTAGACCGACCAGCCGGCCGAGCGTCCGAGGCGCGCGTAGAGCGGCAGCAGGTACTCCAGCACGATGCCGCTCCACGCCGGCAGCGCCCCGGCGGCCGCCAGCCAGCCGACGACGACGGCGGGGACGACGACCGCGCCGGCCACGAACGCGGCGAGCGCGGCCGCGACGTGGCCGCGCGCACGCCACGCGTGCACCGCGATCAGGGCGCCGAGCGCCGCCACCAGCACGAGGGCGTGCGGCTTGATCGTCAGCGCGGCGCCCAGCACGACCCCTCCGGCAGCGAGCGGCGCGCTCGGGCGCCCGCCGCCGGCCGTCTCCAGCCAGCGCGCCACGCCGAGCGCGCCCGCCAGCAGGAACGCCACGAGCAGGAAGTCGCGCTGGCCGGCCTGCCACGCGCCGCCGGCCAGGTGGTAGAGGGCGAAGAACAGCGCGGCGCCGAGGGCCGCCGGCCGTCCCCACGGCGCCGCGATCGCGAAGAGCAGCGCGCCGGTCACCGCCAGCCACGCGAGATCGAACAGCCGCCAGGCCACGTCGCCGGCGCCGAGCGTCGTCACCACCAGCAGGTGCAACAGGTACACGCCCGGAAAGTTCATGTCGAACAGATCGCGATACGGCACCGCGCCCTCCGCGATCCGCCACGCCACGTAATGCATGATCGGCGCATCATGCACTAGCGGCCACCCCATCGACCGCCACGCCAGCCACCCCACGGCGATCGAGCCGACCAGCAATACGAGCCACGAACTCGCGGGTTTGATGAACCACGTTCGAGCGCCGGCTCCACCGGCGCCCTCCTGGCCTGGGGGATGTTCGAAGGGGGCCGCCGAGGCCCCCTTCGACTCTCGAGCGCCGGCCTGGCCGGCGCAATCCGATGCAAGGGGGGCGAAGCCCCCCTCCGAGCGAACCTCCGGGTCAGCGTCCAAAGTACGCCTCGATGACCCGCTCGTCGGCCTGGATGAGGCCGGGTGGCCCCTCGGCGATCTTCTCGCCGTGGTCGAGCACGAACACCATCTCGCAGAGCCCCATCACGACCTTCATGTCGTGCTCGACCAGGAGGATCGTGCGGCCCTGGTCCCGCAGCCGGGCGACGGCGGCGAGCAGGTCATTGAGCAGCGTGCGGTTGACGCCGGCCGCCGGCTCGTCGAGCAGGATCAGCGCGGGGTCGGTCATGAGCACGCGCACGAACTCGACGAGCTTCTGCTGGCCGTAGGAGAGGTTGCCGGCGTACTCGCCGGCCAGCCGCTCGAGCTTGACGAGCTCCAGCAGCTCGCGGCCGCGCCGCTCGGCATCCACGCGAGGCCCCCGCGTCACCACGAGGAGATTTTCGAGCGCGGTGAGCTCGGGAAACACGCGGATCACCTGGAACGTGCGGCCGATGCCGCGGTTGGCGATCCGGTAGGGTCGGAGGCGATCGATGCGCTCCCCCTTGAACGTCACCCGGCCGGCGTCCAGCCGCTCGAGACCGGTGATGCAGTTGAAGAGCGTCGTCTTGCCGGACCCGTTGGGACCGATCAGGCCGTAGATGCGGCCCGCCTCCAGCGCGAACGACACGCCGTTGACGGCGGCGACGCCGCCGAAGCTCTTGCGCACGCCCTCGACGGCGAGGAAGGCCATCAGATCGTGCGAGGCAGCCGGTACTTCAGCTGCAGGAGGCCGAGGACGCCGCGCGGCATCAGGAGCACGACCGCGATGATGATGGCCCCGAACAGCAGCTGGTGCAGGTAGATGAAGCGCGCCCACACCGCCTCCTGGAACACGAACAGGACGGCGGCGCCGAGCACCGGGCCCCACACCGTCCCCTTGCCGCCGAAGAGAACCATCACGATCATCGTGATCGTCGTCGCCAGCGGGAACACGCTGATCGGCTCGATGTACCCCTGATCCCGCGCGGCCAGCCCGCCCACGATGCCCGGGCCCACCGCCGACAGCAGGAGGGCGGACAGCTTGTGACGGAACGTGTCGATGCCCAGCGCCTCGGCGGCGATCTCGTCCTCGCGGATCGTCATGAGTCGCAGGCCGAAGCGCGACGTGAGGATCAGGTAGGTCAGCAGCGTCACCGCGGCGGCCGTCGCGCCCATGACGTAGTAGATCGGCAGCGTGGCCTGCAGCGTCGGCAGCGAGAGGCCGAGGCCACCGCCGGTCAGGCCCTCGAAGTAGGAGACGAGCACGCGCAGCACCTCGTTGAGACCGAGCATCGCGATGGCGAAGTAGGGGCCCTTCAGGCGCAGACACGGATAGCCGATCACCAGCGCGAGCACCGCGGCGGCGACGCCGCCGGCCAGCGAGGCCGGCAACCACGGCCACGCCGCCCGGGTGATGAGGATCGCCGTCGCGTAGGAGCCGATGCCGAAGAACGCCACGTGGCCGAAGGAGACGTAGCCGGTGAGGCCGGAGACGAGATTCCAGGAGCCGGCCAGCGCGATCCACATGAAGAGCTGCAGCATCGCCCGCACGCCGTAGCCGGTGCCGACCGTTGGATACGCGGCCAGCGCCGCCAGACCGACGGCGATCAGGACGAGGACCATCGGACGCCGGGCGCTCATGTCTGGCGGCCTCCGAGCAACCCCGACGGTCGGATCAGCAGGACGACAACCAGCAGGACATAGGCGACCGCCTCCGAGAGCTGGGTGGTGAGGAACAGCGAGGCCAGCTGCTCGACCAGCCCGAGCAGCAGCCCTCCAACCAGCGCGCCGGGATAGTTGCCGGCGCCCCCCAGCACGATCACCAGGAACGATTTGAACGTCCAGATCTGCCCCATCTCGGGCTGGATCGCCACGATCACCGCGATGAGCGTGCCGCCGGCCGCCGCCAGCGCGCTGGCCAGCCCGAAGGTCAGCAGGTGGATGCGCTGCACGTCGATGCCGCACACCATCGCCACCTCCCGGCTCTGCGACGTCGCCCGGATGGCCTTGCCCAGACGGGTGGATTGCAAGAAGACGAAGGCGCCCGCGGTGATGGCGGCGGCCACCGCGAAGGCGACGAGGCGCGACTTCGAGAACGCGAACGGCCCCAGCCGGAACGAGGCCGTCAGGAACTCCACCGCGCGGAGGTCGGAGGTGAAGGCGAGCTGGGCCAGGTTGACCAGCGCGATCGACACGCCGAAGGTCAGCAGCAGCGAGGACAGCTCGGGCGCGTCCACCACCCGGAACACCAGCGCCCGCTGCAGCAGCACCCCCAGCACGAACAGCGCGGCCATCGTGACCGGCAGCGTGAGGTACGGGTTCACGCCGGTCGCCTGCCACAGGAAGTAGGTGCCGTAGGCGCCCAGCATCAGCAGCGGGCCATGGGCGATGTTGATGACGCGCATGACCCCGAAGATCAGCGCCAGCCCCAGCGCCACCATGGCGTAGAGGGCGCCGGCCAGGATGCCCGAGATGATCACCTGCCCGATCATCACGGGCGTGAGGACGACGTTCATCAGGGCACGGGCCCCCGGGCGTCGCCACGCCCGTGCCCCGCCGCGATAACCGTCGGTGGACGATCGATCACGCGATCAGAGTCGCGACGAGGCTCAGCGCGGGAACCGCGGCTTGCCGTTGGCGAGGTCGTCGGGCCACACGACGACCCGCTTGCCCTCCTGCCACTGGAGCAGCACCGTCTTGTGGGCGATCTGGGCGCCGTCCTTGTCGACCTGGTAATCCCCGAACATCGTGCGGGTCTTCAGCGCCAGCAGGGCCTCGCGGACCTTGTCGGCGTCGAGCGTCCCGACCTTCTTCACGCCCTCGGCGTAGATCACGCAGCCGGCGTAGCCGGCGGCGGCGTGATAGCTGGGCTCGTGCTTGAACTCCTTCTGGTAGGCGTCGTGGAACTCCTTGGCGCCGGGATACGGCAGCGTGGGTTCCCACTGCGAGGAGCCGTAGATGTACTCGGCCGTCTGCTTGAGCAGCTCCTGGAACCTGGGAATGTCGCCGCCGACGGTGACGGCGAACATCCGGGGATTGACGTCGAGCTCCTTCATCTGACGGGCGATGGCGACGGCGTCGTCGAAGTACGTCGCGGCCGCCAGCACGTCGGGGTTGCTGGCCTTCAGCTTGGTGAGCAGGCCGGAAAAGTCCTGGTTGCCCTTGGGATAGGCCTCCTTGAACACGACCTGCAGACCGGCCTTCCGGGCCAGCTCCTCGGTGCCCTGCGCGGAGGATTTGGGGAACAGCGTGTCCTCGTTGATGATCGCGATCGTCTTGTAGCCGCGCTTCGCCGCGATGTCGACCAGGCCCTCCAGGTAGACCTCGGCCGGCGAGACCATCATGAACGCGTACCGGCGGCCCTTCTTGAAGATCGACGTCGTGGCGGCCAGCGGCGCCACCATCACCTTCTTGTATTTCTCGGTGACGTTGGCGACCGCCTCGCTGATCGCCGAGGAGTACGGCCCCATCACGGCGTCCACCTTGTCCTCGGTGATGAGCTTCTCGTAGAGCCGCACGCCGGTGGCGGGCATGGACTGGTCGTCGTAGACGACCATCTCGACCTTGCGGCCGAGCAGGCCCCCCCGGGCGTTGAGGTCCTTCTCGCAGAGCTTGTAGCCCTCCGACTGGAAGCGGCCCGGCTCCGCATAGGTCCCGGTCAGCGACAGCGAGGCGCCGATGCGGATTGGACCCTGGGCGGCGGCCGGCAGGGTGCCGCCGGCGGCGGCCACGATCAGGACGAGGGATCCGAGGGCTCTGGGCGTCATGCGGGGGACCCTCCTGCGGGCGATAAGTGCGCATGACTGATAACATCCGGGCTGGCCCCCGTCAAGGCGGCCGCCCGGCTTGTCAGCGATGTTACGGTGAAGGAAGCACCGTCAATGAACCCCGCCATGCCCGGCCGCTCCATCCTGATCGTCGAAGACAACGCCGACGCGCGCGAGGCCATGCGCATGCTGCTGGAGCTCGACGGTCATACCGTCGAGGTGGCGGCCGAGGGCACGGAGGCGCTGGAGATCGTGCGGGCCAAGGACCTCGACATCGCCCTGGTCGACATCGGGCTGCCGGGGATCGACGGCTACGAGGTCGCGCGCCGCGTCCGCGCGGCCGACCCACGGCGGCCGTTGCTGATCGCGCTGACCGGCTACGGTCAGCCCGAGGATCGCCAGCGCGCCGTCGAGGCCGGCTTCGACTCGCTGCTCGTGAAGCCGGTGGATCCGGTGGCCCTGGCCGAGCTGCTGGCTACTCTCGAAATTCCTGGTCGAGCATCTCGCGGATGAATCGGTCGAGGGAGACCGGATAGAAGCGGGCGTCCGGAGACACGATCACGCCGGTGTCGATGACCTCGCGGCGGGACAGCTCGTCCAGCACGCGCTCCAGGTGACGGGCCGAGTCGTGCTCCTGACGCCGGATCGCCAGGTCCTCGCTTTCGAGCATCACCTTCGAGGCGTAGCGGAAGCTGAACATGCGCGCCACCAGCCGCCGATCCATCAGCTCGCGCTCGCCGAAGAGGTCGCCGTACGTCGGCCCGTCACCGCCGGCGGCGATGACCAGCCGCGGCGACACCTTGATCCGCCCGCGCACCTCGACGGCGTGGCTCGGTCGCTCGTGCTCGGGCGCCACCAGGATGTAGGGCAACACGTGGTAACCGCTGATGACGCCGATGAGCGGCTTGCGGATGATCTCCGTCTGCGCGAAGACGGCGCCGAGGAACTCCGGATCGGACCACTGCGCCTCCATACGCCTAGTGTACGGCCGGCGCGGAGCGAGCCGGCGGATTCCGAATTGACGAGCGACCCGACGCCGGTTCACTCTGGGCCCATGACCACCGAGCCGCGCGCCCGCGAGCTGGACCGCCCCGCCCGGACCGTCCCCGCCCCGCCCGCGCGGAAGTGCGTGCGCTGTGGCGCCGCGATGGAAGAGCGCCAATGCAAGGTCGTGTGTCCCAACTGCGGCGCCCGCGACGACTGCACCGACCCCTAGTCGCGTCGTACATCGGGCATGGCTCCGCCTCGCGTCTTCTTCCTCTCCCCCGCCAACAGCGGCGGGGAGCGCGCCCAGCTCCTGTACTCGCCGCGGGCGGCCTTCGACCTGGCCCGCCGCCTGCGTACCCCCGAAGGCGCACCGATCGGCGAGGTCTTCAGCTTCCTCTCCGGCCTGTACTTCCGCGGCAAGCTCGCCTACGCGCAGCGCTTCGGTGTTCCGCTCGTGATCACGCCCAACGCGGGCCTGCGGCCGGCCGACGCCCGCGTCACGCTGGCGACGCTGCGAGTGGCCGCCCGCGTGGACATCCACGCCGCGAATCCGCGCTACCGCAAGCCGCTGCTCGCCTCCGCCCGGGCGGTGGCCGACACCCTGGGTCCCGGCGGCGTCGTCACGCTGCTCGGCTCGATCGCCTCCGACAAGTACGTCGACGTCCTGCTCGGCGTGTTCGGCGAGCGCCTGACGTTTCCGGCGGCGTTCGTCGGCCGCGGTGACATGAGCCGCGGCGGCCTGCTCCTGCGCTGCGTGCGGTCCGGCGCCGAGCTCGAGTACGTGCCGATCGCGGGAGCCGTGCGCCACGGCCCGCGCCCACCGCGCCTCACGCCGGTGCGGTGATGCCGCGGGCCCGTCGCGCCGTCGCCGCCGACAAGCGACGGGCCACCCGCGACCACCATCCGGCCACGGTCCGCAAGACGCCGGCCGCGCGGCCGCGCACGGTGCCGGCGGTGACGATCCCGCCGGTGCCGGGCGACGTCGAGCTCGACGTCGGCGGTCGGCGCGTCCGCCTGACCAACCTCGACAAGGTCTTCTTCACCGAGATCGGCGCCACCAAGCGCGACCTGCTGCAGTACTACGCCGACGTCGCCGCCGCGCTGCTGCCCCACGTCCGCGAGCGGGCGATGGTGATGAAGCGCTACCCCAACGGCGCCGGCGGCGAGTTCTTCTTCATGAAGCGGGCGCCGCGTCCGCGGCCCGACTGGATCGAGACCTGCGCGATCGAGCACGCGTCCGGCAACGTCATCGACTTTCCGGTCATCAACGACGTCGCCGCGCTCCTGTGGGTGATCAATCTCGGCTGCATCGACCTGAACCAGTGGTACGCGCGCTGCGACGACGTCGACCGGCCGGATTACCTGCACTTCGACCTCGATCCGGTCGGCGACGTGCCGTTCGACGCCCTGCGCGAGGCGGCCCTCGTCGTGAACGAGACGCTGCGCGCGCTCGCCATGCCGACGTTCGTCAAGACCACCGGCTCCCGCGGGCTCCACGTCTACGTCCCCATCGTGCGGGGGCCGACGCAGAAGGACGTGTGGACGGTGAGCAAGACGATCGCCCTCGACGTCGCCCGCCGGCATCCGAAGCTCCTCACCGCGGTCTACCGCAAGGAGCTGCGCCCGGCCGGGCGCGTGCTGGTCGACTACAACCAGAATGCCTGGGGGCGGACGCTGGCCTCGGTATACTCCGTCCGGCCGCGCCCGCGCGCGACCGTCTCGACGCCGGTGACGTGGGAGGAGGTCACCCGGGGCTTCGCGCTCGACGACTTCCGGATGGACAACGTGCCGGCCCGCCTTCGCCGCCTCGGCGACTTGTGGGCGCCGCTCAACGCCCCGCGCGGCCGCTTCGATCTGTCTGCACTTGGGGGGCCTCGAAAGGGCCCCCCAAACCCCCCGGACGTTCGGAGCGTCCCGGCAAAGCCGTGACGCTCCTCTATCACGCGGCTTTGGGGGCGGGCTGCTCGGTCGTGCGGGGACCGTCCTCGGAGATGCCGGCCGTCCAGCGGGCGCGTTCCTCGGAGGTCATGTTGCCCTGCGGCGCCAGGCGCGGATCGGTGTAGTTCCAGTACTCGACGTCGACCAGGTACTGGGCCCGCGAGATGAGCGTGCCCTGGCAGGCGCGCTCGCGCGCGGGACGCGTCAGCTCGGCGTCGAGGCGTCCCATCAATTCACGCATGACGGCCGCCGGCACCCGTGTCCGCTCGCAGGGATAGATGAAGCCGAAGATCACCAGGTGGTGCAGCAGCACGCGCCAGTGCGCGTCGAAGCGCCGGAGCAGGCGCGGCCAGTCGAGCGTGTCGGCGCAGGCGCGCAGCACGTGGGCCACGTCGGCGCCGTCGTAGCGTTCGCGCTCCATCACGAACGACTTCGACCAGATCATCTCCTCGGCCGGAATGAGCCGGACCGGCACGTCGAGCACCCGCTCGGCCACGCTGTCGCGGAACCAGTCGTCGTCCACCAGCGCCACGCCGTTGCCCGAGCTGAAGATCAGGTCGACGACGTCGTCGCCGCAGCGGGCCTTGGCCAGCCAGTGGGGGAACGACAGCTCGGTCTCGCAGCCGACGGCGGCCAGCACCGCCAGCGCGCGCTCGACGTCCCGCGGATGGAGGAAGAGGTCGAAGTCCTTGGTGTGACGCCCGATGCCGGTATAACGCTCGAACGCGTAGGCGCCGCCGACCAGGAAGGGAATGCCCCCCGCCTCCAGCTCGCGCATCACGCGGCGATAGAACTCCCGCGAGACGGGATCGAGCGCGGTCTCGGCGACGCTCACGAAGCGACGGCAGCGGCGGGCGCCGCTTCCTCCCTGGGCACCGCGATCTCGAGCAGCCGGAACGGCGGCCGGTCGGGGAACGCCGCCTTCAGCACCGGGACGGAGACGTTGTAGACGGGCACGCCAGTGCTGGTCTGGCCCTCCGGCGTGCCGTGATGAGCGTGGCCGTGAAGCGCCGCGACGGCCGCGTAGCGGTTGATCGGCTCCTCCAGCCGGCTCGAGCCCAGGAACGGCACGACCTCGGGCGGCTCGGGGTCGACCGTGCTCCGGATTGGCGAGTAGTGCAGGATGGCGACGCGCCTGGGCGCGTGGATGCGGGCGAGGGCGCCCTCGAGCTTGAGCGCCTCCTCGACGGCCTCGCGCACGAAGCGCTTGAGCACCGGCTCGCCCCAGGACTGGAGCGCCCGGTCGCCGAAGCCGCCCGCGAAGCCCTTCACGCCCGCGAAGCCGACGCCGTTGATCTCGACGGAGTCGCCGTCGAGGATCCGCACCCCGGCCTCGGTGAGGATGCTGTGCACCTCGTCGGCATGTCCGGACTCGAAATCGTGATTGCCGAAGACGGCCAGGATCGGGATCCGCACGGTGCCGGCGAGCTCGCGAGCCAGCACGCGCGCCTCGTCGGGCAGGCCGTAGTCGGTGAGATCGCCGCAGAGGGCGAGCACGTCGGCGGCCTCCGTGGCCCGGGCGAACAGCGGTTGCAGCGCTCCCTGCGACTCCCTGCCGCAGTGGAGATCGCCGACCGCCGCCACCCGGACCACGGAGCCGCCGTTCAGCGCCACGTGCCCGTCTCTCCGACCGCGGGCCGCTGGCCCCGCAGCTGGGCGGCCAGGCGAGAGAGGTCCTCGCCGATCACCCGGTCAGGATCGCTGCCGAACAGTGACGCGACGCCGTGGCCGAACGCACCGCCGACGGGCCGATACGTCATTCGCACCTCGACGCGGGTCGTGCCGGGGCCGGCCGGCCGGAAGCGCACCTCCCCGCTGTGCTCGACGAGCGCGCCATCGACCGTGCGCCAGGCGATGAGCTCGTTGGGCACGCGTTGCGTGACGATCGCGTCCCATTCGATCGGCGCGCCACCGGGGCCGGCCACGACCCAGTGCGTGCGGTCGCCACCCATACGCCGCACCTCCCGCACGTGCGACATGAATCGCGGGAAGTTCTCGAAGTCGTTCCAGAACTCGTAGACACGCTCGACCGGCGCCTCGATGGTCATCGTGCGCACGACCTCGACACTGTCGCCGCCGCGGGTCGCCCGCCGCGCCAGCCAGATCCCGACCACCGTGGCGCCGAGGAGACCGCCGAGCAGGGCCCAGTCGCGCGTGTCCAGCGCTGGCCGGCGCCGCCGTCCCAGCCGCACCCAGTCGCCGAGGCCGCTACGGCGCGCCGCGCCGCCGAGATCGCGGACGGCGGCCATCGGCTCCAGGCGTCGCGCCCGCTCGACGGCCCGCTCCACCAGCTCGCTCTCGCTCAGGTCGGTCAGCGTGTCGCGCAGGTCCGCCCGTCGCTCGTCTCCGCGGTCGGGATCCAGCAGGTACATCAGTCCGGCGCCGACCGAGGCGCCGCTCAGGAACGTCAGAGTCGTCCTCATGCCCCTCCCTCCTCTTCCCATCGGTTGCGGTCGCGCCCCTCGAGGATCTCGGTGGACGGACGGAACTCCTCGTCGGGCGCGCGTGGCACGCCGAGGGCGCCGCCGATCTCGTCCACCACGTCCTGGTCCGGTGTCGCCACCGTGCCCCCGGGCGCTTCCTCGCCGACCATGGCCGCCCGTTGCCAGTCCGCGTCCACATCGCCGGCGGTCAGCTTCGGACTGGTCTCCGTGTGGAGTGCCAGCTCCTCCTCGGCTTCCCGCTCCCTGTCGTCGCGCAGCATGATCGTTTCCCGCGCGGGTGGCCCTAGCAGATCCTCCTCCGGCCCACCCTCGGCGCGCGCGCTTTCTGCAATCGCCTGCGGATCGTCGGGCACAGATCGCTTGTCGGACTTCTTCCGTTTCTTCATGGCGGACAACAGCGGAGCGAAACGCGTGCCAGCGTCTGTGGCCTTGTAAAAGCTGTAAGGCAGTGCCGACCGCGCTACCGCACCGCCACGACCCACCGCCCGGGCCACCCCTCGATGGGGGCCTCGCGCAGGACGCCCCCGCGGCCGAGGCGGCTCACCGACGCCTCGACCTCGGTGAGCGGAACGCCGAGCAAGCGCGCCAAGCGGCGCGGCGACGCGAAGACGGCGCCGGCGACGTAGCGGGCGATCAGCCGGTCGAGCGCGGCCGCGCGGCGCAGGCGGCGCCCCTCGGCGACCGCCTCCGGCAGCCACGCTTCCACGAGCTCCCAGCGGTAGGAAAACGTCGGCTCGTAGCGCTCCTCGCTCTTCACCAGCCACAGCCCCTGCTGCAGCTCGGCCATCGCGCGCTCGAACTCGCGCGTCCGGCTCGGCTCGAGCAGGAACGTGTTGGCGCGTAGCTCGCGCGTGTACTGGGGGTGCTCGCCCACGAGCGCGTCCATCAGCCGTTTGGCCGTGAGCGACATGCGTCCGGCCTGGTACTCGACCAGGTAGTCGCGCGCGCGCTGCCGGCCGCGCACGAGCGCGTAGAAGGCGGGGAACAGGTCGAGCGCGACGAGCAGCGGGCGGCCGCGCAGGAGCTTGCCGTAGTAGACGCGCCTGGCGGCCGGCAGGTCGTCCTTGAGCTGCCAGGTGAGGCCGACGCCGTCGTCGTGGTGCGAGCGCCGGGGCCACCGTGGCTTCGGCCGGCCGACCACCGCCTCCCACAGGCATGCGACCCCCTCGGGGAAGCGGTAGAACGTCGAGCAGAAGCCGACGGCTTCGACGAAGGCCAGCGCCGCGGTGGCGCTCCGCACGCGCCGACCCGGTTCATGGCGGAACGTCGTCGCCCGCCGGCGCTCGAGGTCGGCGCCGCTGATCCCTGCCGCTGCGCGGCCGCTCCGGATGCTAGATTGCGGAACGGATGGGGCTCGGCGCGTCCGCGCGATGGTTCTGCTACCTCCTCGCCTGCGCCGACGGCACGCTCTACGCCGGCATCACGAACTCCCTCGATCGGCGCGTCGCCGCCCACAACGCCGGGTCGGCGTCGAAGTATACCCGGGCGCGCCGCCCGGTGGCGCTCGCGTGGTGGCGCCCGTGCCGCGATCGCGCCGAGGCGAGTCGTCGCGAGGCGGCGCTCAAGGCCTTGCCACGCTCGGCGAAGCTGGCGCTGACGCGGGCGCGGCCAGCCACGCCGCGGACTCCGCGCGCCGGCGCGCGCGCTCGTGGGGCGAGATCGCGGCAGGATCGAAACGATACCGGTAGGGCAGCGAGAGCAGGCGTCGCAGCGGCGCCAGCGCCACCCCCGCCGGCGCCGCCTCCGCCGCGCTGATCGCTACTTGGACGCGCGGTTCTGGGCCGCCGTGTCGGCCTGCTGCCCTTCTTCCTTCTTGGCCCGCAGCTTGGCCACGAGGTCGCCGTAGGACGACGTCTGGATGATCTTGCTGAACTGCGCCCGGTAGTTGGCCACGAGGCTCACGCCCTCGAGGGCGACGTCGTAGACCAGCCAGCGGTCACCGATCCGGTGCATGCGGTAGTCGACCGGCACCTCGATGCCCTGGCGGGTCACGATCTTCGTGCGGACCACCGCCTGCTCGCCGTCGACCGCCTCGCCCACGTACTGGATCCGCTCGCCGCCGCTGTACATCTCGATCTTGCCGATGTACGAGCGCTCGAGCAGGTCGGCGAAGAGCTGCGCGAACTCCTCGCGCTCGGCCGGCGTCCGGGCCTGCCAGTGCCTGGCCAGGGAGCGCTGGGAGATCTCACGAAAGTCGAACGTGTCGTAGGCGATTGCGCGGATGATGACGCGCCGCTCGGTGGCGTGCGCGTCCTGCCGCAGCTCCGCGTCGTCGAGGATCTTCAGCACGCGATCGATCCGGGCACGAAGCTGATCGGTCGGCGCGCCGGCCCACGCCGGTCCGCCCCCCGCGAGCACCGCCGCGACCACCACCCCGAGGACCACCCACCGTCGCAGCGACGCGGCCATCGTCAACGCCTCCTGTCGAAAGGTCTGGAGAGTCTATCACTCCTGCTTGGCGCGCAGGCGCTCGACCAGCACGTGGGCCGAGGAGGTCTGGATGATCTTGTTGAACTGGGCCCGGTAGCTGGCGACGAGGCTGACGCCCTCGATGGAGACGTCGTAGGCGAGCCAGCGATCGCCCACTCGCGAGACCCGGTAGTCGACGGGGATCTCGGTGCCGCCTTTGCCCAGGAAGCGCGTGCGCACGGTCGCGTGGTCGCCATCGACGGCCTCACCGACGAACGCGATGCGCTCGCCGCTGTACTGCTCGATGCGACTCATGTAGGAGCGCTCCAGCAGCGCGGTGAGCAGTCGTACCAGCTCGTCCCGGTCCGCCGCCGCCATCGTGTGCCAGTGCTGGCCGAGCGAGCGGCGGGTGATCTCCGTGAAGTCGAAGATCTCCGCGGCGACGCCGCGCAGGGCCTCGCGCCGGGCGGCCGGGTTCGCCCTCAGCCCGCCGTCGTCGAGAATGGCGACCGCGTGGTCGATGCGGCCGCGGAGCTGCTCGGTGGGCTCGCCGGCGCCGGCCGGCCGCGACAGGCTCACGCTCAGCGCGAGCGCGCCGAGCAGCACGACGACACATCGGGTAGAGCGCATGACACTCTCCTTCGTTCGGTAGCCGCCGCAAGGCGGGACTGGGCCAGAGGCGCCCTCGGCACCTCGGCGCCCTACCGCCGGGCTGGCGGGTGACGAGGCAAGGGCGGTACCAAGCGGTGATCTCGATCTAAGTGATCGCCAGCATTGACCTTCACGCGGCTGGCGCAGAGCGGGCATCCGGGCAGAGTGCCCGATTTCTGACAGTTAATGGTGGGGCGCTTCTGACCAGTTGCCCGAGCCTGATGGCATACTAGGGCGATCGTGACCACGGCGATCGCGCTCGAGACGGCACGGTGACGCAAACTCGCGAGGATCTCGGGCGGCGACTGTCCGCCCTGCGGGCGGATTTCGCCGCCCTCGGCGCGCGTGCGGCCGACGCCGCCTCGGCCCTCGCCGCGAAGCTGCCGCCGTCCTCGGCCCTGCTCGACGAGCTCAGCGCCGCCCGCGAGGCGTTCACCGAGCTTCGCACCGCGATGGTCCAGGAAGCCAGCGCGCTGGACGTCGTGCTCGACGTGGAGCGCCTCGGCACGCTGCGCGACCTGGAGCCGGTGCTGTCCGCCATCGCCGCCGCCGAGGAGCGCCGCATGCTCCTGGGCGCATGGAAGGAGACGCGCGACGAGGCGCTCGTCGTGCTCGACCGCGTCATGGCGCTGACCCATCGTGAGGAGAAGGGCTTCGCGCCGCTGGCGGAGTGCCAGGCCCGCGCGCGCGAGCTGCACGGCATCCTGGCGGGCGCGGGCCCCCGGAATGTCGAGCAGGCGACGAGGACGCTCGCGGCCACGCTGCAGCCGTTCGCCGAGGTGGTCGCGCTGGCGGAGGGCTGGAACGTGCTCGACGACGACCGCTGCGCCTCCCTGCAGGATGCGATCATGGAGTCGTTCGGACGCCCGCTCGCGCTGGCCGCGCTGCGCGGCAAGCTCGGCCGCGAGGACGATATGCCGGCCGTCCCGGAGCCGCGCGGCCACGGTCGCGCGCCCGCCGATGCCGGCTACGTGGCGTCCCCGCCCCGCCCGGAGGCCGTCGCCGCCACGCCGGCGGCCGCTCCGGACGCGACGGCGACGGCCGCGGCACCGGCGGCCACGCCGGTGGTCCCGATCGTGTCAGCGCCCGTGGTGACCGGTGCGCCGGCCGCGGGGCCGGCGGGCGGCGGGCCCGGCGTGGCCCGCGTCGGCGATTCGGTGGGCGAGATGCGGTTGTCCGGCGACAGCATCTCCGTCGAGACGCCGGAGGCGCGCCGGGAGCGTGAGCAGCTGCTCGAGCGGCTGGCGCGGGAGAGCGCGCGGTGGTGGATTGCCGCTCGCGAGGGCTGGCGCCAGATGCGCGAGGGCGGGGCGAGCTTCGCCGACGCCTCGCGCGCCTACCTCGAGCGCTTCCCCTATCTGCTGTCCGTGCCTCTGCAGGAGAGCGTCGAGCACGAGGGCGGGCGGCTGGCC
>VBPC01000298.1 GCA_005887895.1 Candidatus Rokuibacteriota bacterium | reverse complement strand
CTCCTTGATCCGCCGGCGCAGCTCGGCTTCCGCTGCGAGGCGCCGCTCCGGGGGGACCCGGGCGGTGAGGCGCAGGACCACGTCGCCGCCGCTCCATCCGATGATACCCTGCGGCTCCGGCCGGTCCAACGCGACACCGGACTCGCGCGCCCACGCGGCGCCCACCTCGCCCAGCAGCGCCAGCGCCCGGTCCACCGGCACGTCGCGCGCGACGGGGACGTCGACCACGGCGCGTACGCCGCCGGCGCTGTACGTCGAGAACTCGGTGAGCTGGCCGTTGGGGATCACCCGCAGCGCGCCGTCGTCCATGCGGAGCGTCATGATGCGCAGGCCGATCGACTCGACCGTCCCCGTGCTGGTCCCGACCTGCACCACGTCGCCCACGCGGATCAGCCCCTCGAACAGCAGGAAGAAGCCCGTGATGACGTCGCGGATGAGGGCCTGGGCGCCGAAGCCGATGGCCAGTCCGAGCACGCCGGCCGAGACGAGGATGGCCATGACGTCGACGCCCAGCTCGCGCAGCACCATGACGATGGCGACGAAGCCGATGAGCCAGCGGGTGAGACTCGTGAGCAGCGAGGCCACCGTGCGCAGCCGCGCCAGCTCGTGGCCGGGCCGACCCCGCAGGAGGCGGGCGATGACGCGGAGGACGACGCGGTAGGCGACGAGCAGGACGAGGCCGGTGACCACGACGGCAAAGAGCCGCGACAGCAGATGGGCGGTGGCCGCCTCGAGCGTCGTCCACCGGGTCAGCAGGTCCTCGACGGCGGCGATCACGGCTCAGGCCGCGCGGCGGGAGGCCGGGGCGTCGTCGGCCCGGCGCCGCGCGCGCCGCATGACGGCGTACGCCACGATCCACGTCAGCGCGGCGGCGGCGAGCCCCAGCGTCGTCGTGCCGAGGAAGAGCCACGCCGAGATTCCGCCGAGGCCGGAGAGACCGGGCAAGAGCCAGCTGCCGAGCTTCACCGCTCCGGCGTAGACGAACGGCGCGAACCACGGCAGGTTGAGCCAGGTTCCGGCCACGGTCAGCGCGCGATTGAGGCGGCCCAGGGTGGCCACGAGCAGCGCCAGCAGCGTCTGGAAGCCCCAGAACGGCGTGAAGCTGATGAACACCCCGATCGCCAGCGCCAGCGCGACCCGCCACGGCGAGTCGTCGAGCGCCAGCAGCGCGGCGAGCCGCGCGGCCGCCTGCCGCGGTCCCCTCATCGGCCCGAGCGTCCTCGGCCGACCCCTTCCAGGATCGCGATGATGGCGAGCACGCACGCCGCTTGGATCAGCACGAGGACGGCCTCATGCGTGGTCGCCTCCTTCAGCAGGATGGCCGAGAGCCCCAGCGTGCCGGCGATGAAGTAGATGAGGAAGACGCTCTGGGTCTTGGTGAGGCCCAGCGCCTCGAAGCGGTGGTGGATGTGGTCCTTCCCCGTGTAGGCGAGCCATTCGGGCAACGAGTGCACCTTGCCGGTCACCACGCGGACGATCCCGACGAACGCGACGTCGAACAGCGGAACCGCCAGGATGAGCACCGGGGTCAACAGCGCGACCATCGGGTCGTTGTCGGCCCATTCTCCCATGACCGCCAAGCCGGCCAGCGTGAACCCGATGAAGCTGGCGCCGGCGTCGCCCAGGAAGATGCGGGCGCCGCCCGGCCGGAAGTTGTAGGGCAGGAAGCCGAGGCAGGCGCCGACCATGGGGGCGGCGAGGAAGAACAGGTACGGCTGGTTCGTCTGCCGCGCCGTCACGGCAAAGAACAGCGCGGCGATGATGCCCAGCCCGGTGGCGAGTCCGTCCATGCCGTCGAGGAACTGGACGGCGTTGGTGACCGTGAGGAACCACAGCAGCGTCAGCACGACGTTCAGCAGGAAGGAGGCGGGCCACCAGTACGGCACGACGCTCAGCACGACGCCGTAGCCCATGGCCACCGCCACGCCGGCCACCTGCCCGCCCAGCTTCACGGTCGGAGGCAGGTCGACGACGTCGTCGACGATGCCGAGCAGCACGACGATGGCGGCGCCGACCGCCACCCCCTTGAGCCCGCGCGAGAAGTGGAAGTTGAACAGCACGGTCACCGCGACGGCGCTCCACACCGCGGCGCCCCCGAGCAGCGGCGTGGGCACGTGGTGCACCTTGCGGGCGGCCGGCGCGTCGAGCGCGCCCACGCGCAGCGCGAGCGCCCGCACGATCGGCACGGCGAACAGCGACAGCGCGAAGGCGAGGGCCGCGAGGTAGGCCCACTCGAGCCGGGCCAGCGTGAACGCGGCGCGGACGTCGCGCGCCAGCAGCACGATGACGAGCACGGCCCGGGCGAGCCCGGCCACGAGCGCGCCGAGCCCGAGCGGCCGTCCCAGCTCGTCGGGCCGGGCCGTCACGCTCACGCCAGCGCCTCGCGCAGCGCCGCGGCCACCGCGTCCACCTCGGCGTCGGCCAGGCTCGGATAGCACGGGATCGAGAGCGCACGCCGCCACAGGCGGTCGGCCTCGGGGAAGCCGTCGAGGCCGAGCGCGCGGTGGGCGGGTCGGAACACCGGGCGCCGGGCGGCCACGCCGCGCGCGGCCAGCGCGGCCTGCACCGTCTCCGGGGCGCGCTCGAGCTCGAGGACGAAGCGGTGATAGACGTGGCGCGGGCCGACGTCGGACGGGGTGACGCACGGCAGGCTGCCGAGGCGCGCGCGATAGCGGGCCGCGATCGCCCGGCGGCGCGCCAGGAAGCCGTCGAATCGCGCAAGCTGGCTTCGACCGAGCGCCGCCGCCAGATCGGAGAGCTTGGCGTTGAAGCGCGGCGCCAGGTCCTCCCGCTCGTCGTAGTCCCGCAGGTCACGCACGCGCGCGACGAGCGCCTCGGGGCCGGCCACCGCGCCGCCCTCGCCGGTGGTGACCAGCTTCGTCGCGTAGAACGAGCACACCGCCAGCGCGCCGAACGAGCCGACTGGACGGCCGGCGAGACGCGCGCCCAGCGCCTGCGCGCAGTCCTCCACCACCGGCACCCCGAGCGCCAGGAACGGCTCGACGTCGGCGGCCAGGCCGAAGGCATGGGGCAAGATCAGGCAGCGGGTGCGCGGCGTGAGCCGGACTCGCGCGTCCTTGGCCGAGAGCGACAGCGTGGCCGGGTCGGCGTCGGCCAGCACCGGCGTCGCCCCGACGCGGCGCACGGCGTGGTGGAGGGCGTCGCAGACGTAGCTCGGAACGATGACCTCGTGGCCGGCCCCGACGTCGAGCACGCGCAGCGCCAGCTCCAGCGCCGTCGTGCCGGAGCTGACGGCCGCCGCCGCCGCGGTCCCGCACCGCTCCGCGACCTCGCGCTCGAAGGCCGCGACCTCGGGGCCCGGCCCGACCCAGCCGCGGCGCACCACGGCCGCCACGCGCTCGGCGTCGGTCTCGTCGAGGGTCGGCCGGGAGTGCGGAATCAGAGGTTCAGCAGCAGCCGCACGGACTGGAAGGCCTCGGCGTACGTCACGCGCGCCTGGATGCCGCGGAAGTTCGCGCACGACACCGCCACCTCGAGGATCGTCAGGTCCTCGATGTTGGTCTTGCTCACCTGCGAGCGGTGCGCCTCCAGGCAGGCCAGCTTCTTGTCGAGCACCTTCTCGACGTCGGTGAAGCAGTTCGGCGTGAAGTTCTGGGTGGTCGGCCCCTCGTAGAAGAGGAAGTTCGGCACGTAGCGGGTGGCCGACATGGTCCCCTGGGCCAGGTTGCGGTGGTCCTGGTGGGTGTCGTCCCAGTAGTGCACGAAGATCATGCGCGGCTTGATCTTCTTGATGACCGACTCGACGCGCACGACCAGCTCGCGATTGAGCGGGATCTCGGTGTCCGGATACTCGCCCCAGAACACCTCGCGGGCGCCGATGATGAGCGACGAGTCCATCTGCTCCTGCCGGCGCACGGCGCCGTCGCCCCCCAGCGCGCCGTCGGAGGCGACGAACAGGTAGACGTCGTGCCCTCGCTGCGCGTACTTGGTCAGCATCCCGCCGCAGCCATACTCGATGTCGTCCGGGTGCGCGCCGATGGCGAGAACGTTCATTTTTGCTCGGAGGGGGGCTGCGCCGCCCTTCCGACGGTCGTCGCACGCCGGCGGCGTGCTCCTCCCTGCCTCCCCCCAGCACAGCGTTGCGCGGGCAAAGCCCGCACTCGAACGGCGGAGAACTCAGGCAGTGGCAGGGGCGTTGTCATCGTTTCGAGGGGGGCAGGGCAACCACGCGTCGCCTGAGCGCAGGATGGCCAGGGCGTCATCGCCGTGGGTCAATAATAGGTCAAGCGCCGAGAGAAACGGAGCAAATTCCCCGTGCAGTTGCGGGTATTCGGGGTGCTTGTAGTCCTGGTAGAGGACGCGGATCCCGGCCGCGCGGAACGGGGCGAGGTCCATGTAGCGAGCGCCGTCGCGGCCGGCCAGGTAGGTATCGGCGCCGACGACGCGGCAGAGGGCGACCAGACGCTCGCTGGGGTCGGCCGCCGCGACGCCGAGCGTGGAGGCTAGCCGGACCGGAGTCGCGATGCCGAGGGCGCGGCCGAGCCACTCGGCGCTGGCGACGGCCAGCGGCGCCAGGCGCTCCCAGGGAGTCGCGTAGAAGCGCGCCAGCGCGTCGCAGTGGCGACCGAGGTGCGGCGCCCGCGCGTAGGCGTTCTCGATCGCGCGCAGATGGCGCGCGCGCCATGGCTGCGCGGCGTCCACCGTGACGAGGCCGAGCGGGGTCCCGAGCCGCGCGTGCACCGGCACCGTCAGCCAGCGCGCTCCGGAAGCCGTCTTGATACGATTGCGGTTCTGCCAGCCGTTCTTCTCGTACTGCACGGTGTCGAGCACGACGAACACGTCGGCAGCCGCCCACTTGGCGAGATAGCCGAGCCACGGCAGGTAGTGCGGCTGATGGATGGCGCAGGCGGTCATGGCCTGACGAAAATGGGGTTGGAGAGCAGGCGCTGAGGCGGTGCGCCGCGGGCCTCCACGCGAAGCACCAGCGGCGTGCCGTCGCTGGTCTCGCGGTACACGGCGCGGTACGGCGTGGCGCCGAGCTCCATCAGCGCGAGGCGCCCGTTGCGGACGAGCGTCACCCGCACGTCGTGACGGCCGCCGTCGCTGCCGTCGATCGCGACGCGCACCTCGAGCGGCGTACCGGCCGGCGCCCGCAGCGTGTCGCCGAGACCGGCGGTCGCACCGCCCGCCGTCGCGGCGAACTCGGCGAGGTCGAAGCCGAGCTGGGGCGTGCGCTGCAGCGCGTACATCCGTCCCGTGCGGAGCGCCTCGAGGACCGCGCCCTCCGAGCGCTCGCGGGCGAGGAACACCGTCTGGATCGGCCCCACCTGCTTGCCGGCCGTCAGGCCGTGAAAGCCGGACTCGGCCAGCGCCCACGCCGGGCGGCTGCGTTCGCCCTTCACGTACTCCGCGAGCAGCCGATCCCAGCCGCCACCGGGCTGCTCGAAGGTGGTGGTGTCCTCGTAGACGGCGCCGAAGGCCGTGTAGCGGAACGTCCTCAGGAGATCGTCGGCGTACGGCTCCGTGAGCCAGCCGACGCGCACCGGGCCGACCCGTTCCTCGCCGATGTCGCGCGCCTCGGGGAATGACCACACGGTGGCGCCGCCGAGGCGGTCGACGTGGTCGATCAGTGCCTGGTAGGGCGCGGCGCCGAGGCTCCGCGACGTCGGCAGCGGGTCGGCCGCGAACGGCCAGCCCCGCGCGAGCGCGACGCCTCCGATGGCGCAGAGCGCCAGACCCCGCGCCCACGGCCGCTGCTGCACGACGATGAAGGCGCCGCGGCCCAGCCGACGGCGCACCGGCCGTCGCCGCGCGAGCAGGATGGCGCCGGGGACGAGCAACAGCGCCGGCAGCGCGTCGATCAGCGACTCCGCGGTGTAGCGGCCGGCCGCGGCATTGCCGACGACCGGCAGCGCGCGCAACACGCCGGGGTCGGTGACGCCGAACACGAGCAGGTTCTTCTGCACGTCGTGCACCGTCATGTCGAGCGCCAGCGGCGAGCCGGTCCAGTAATAGTGCGGGATCACCTCCACGCCGGGGATCAGCAGCACGTGGGGCAGCCGCGTCCGCACCTCGGCGACGCGCGCCAGATAGCGCTCGGGGGCGGCCCCGATCGAGCGCTCCTCGCGGCCAACCCGGGTCAGCGCCCGGAATGGCGGCAGCGCGTACTCCACGCGGGCCAGGTAGTTCTCGGTCAGCAGCAGCGCGTCGATCTTCTGCTGATCGGCGAGACCGACGAGGGCCTCGAGCGAGAAGTCGCCGGTGGTGAGATCGGAGTGCACGTGCACGACGCCGCGCACGCGCTCGAGCGCGCCGGCGGGCGTGGCGGCCAGCGCGAGGGCGAGCGCCAGGAGCAGCCCGGCGGCTCTCATCGGCGCCGGCCCTTGGCGCGCACCAGGCCGTCGTAGATCGACGCCATCGCGGCACCGGCGACCGCCGTCGAGAACGCCTCCGCGCGCCGCGGCGCCGCGGCGCCGAGCTTCGCGCGGAGCGCGGCGTCGACGCCGAGGTCGACCAGCGCCTCGGCGAGCGCGGCCGGATCCTCCGGCGGGACTACCAAGCCGCAGCCCCCGTCCTCGATGACGTCGGGAATGCCGCCGACGGCGGCGCCGACGACGGGCAGGCCGAGCGCCATGGCCTCGACCAGCACGCGGCCCATGCCCTCGTTGCGCGACGGCGCGGCCAGGACGTCGGCGGCGGCGAGATGGCCGGTGACGTCGCCCACGGCGCCGGTGATGCGCAGGCGGCCGGCGACGCCGAGCGCGGCGGCGCGCGCCTCGAGCGCGGCGCGCTCCTCGCCGTCGCCGACGAGGACGACGTGCGCCGCCGGCACGCGGGCGAGCAGCGCTGGCAGCGCCGCCACCAGCAGGTCGAAGCCCTTGATGGGCACCAGCCGGCCGACGCCCATGACGACGAATGCGCCGGGCCCGAGCCCGAGCCGCGCCCGGGCCGCCGCCCGCGACGGCGCCGTCGCGCGCAGCGCCGCCGTGGGCACGCCGCTGGGCACGACCGCGTACTGCTCGACGCGACCGATGCGGCGCTCGAGATGCTCCTCCACCTCGCGCGGCGTCAGCGTCACGATCGTGTCGGTCCAGCGGGCCGCCAGCCGCTCGAGCGCGACGAAGAGCGCCGTGCGGCTAGGCCCCCAGTAGCCGTAGAACACGTGGCCGTGCGGCTGGTGGATCACCGCCGGCACGCCGGCCAGGCGCGCGGCCAGCCGGCCGACGAAGCCGGCCTTCGACGTGTGCGTGTGCACGACGGCCGGGCGCGTGCGACGGAACAGCCGCCACAGCGCGGCCACGGCCGCGACGTCGCGGACCGGGCGGATCTCGCGGCAGAGGGCGTCGACCTCGACGAGGCGGCAGCCGCGCGCGCGCGCGTCGGCCACGGTCGCCGCCTCCGACTCAGGCCCGAGCGCAAGCGTGCCGGCGTAGCCCGCGCGCTCGAGCGCCTCCATCGTCGACACGGTGTTCTCCGACGAGCCGCCGAGCGTGAGCCGGGTGATGACGTGGACGACCGGGATCACCGCCGTGCCTCGTCGCGGCGGCGCGCGTAGACCTCGATCGAGGGCCCGGCCAGCCAGCGGCCGCCGGACACCGCCGCCACCAGCGCCGCGGCGCCGCGCGTCAGCCGGCGCACGGCGGCCCGCGCGAGCGCCGCCAGCGCCGTGCGCGCCGGGCCCGGCGCGGGACTCGCGAGCGCCGAGTTCGTCGTCTCCAGCACCTCGAAGCCGCCGCGCTCGACCAGCCGGCGAAGCGCCGCCGGCCCGAACGCGAAGACGTGCAGGATCGGATAGGCGTCCCAGCCGCGCCAGCGCACGAGCGGACCGAGCCGGCCGAGCAGGCCCGCCCACGCCGCGTGGAAGGCGCCGTTGGGCACGCGCACGATCAGCAGCCCGCCGGGACGCAGCACGCGCGCGGCCTCACGCACGACCGCCAGCGGACGCGTCGTGTGGTCGAGCACGTTGACGAGCGCGACGGCGTCGAGCGCGCCCGTGCGGAAGGGCAGCGCATCGGCGTCGGCCTGGGTGACGGGCACGCCGGCCGTGCGGCGCGCGGCCGTGCACGCCTCGCGCGAGAGGTCGGTGCCGATCGGGCGCCAGCCGCAGGCGACGGCCGCGGCCATGAAGTGTCCGCCGCCGCAGCCGACGTCGAGCAGCCGGCCGCCACCGGCCCGGCGCCCGGCGCGCTCGAGCAGCGACTGCATCATCTCCCGGCGCGGGGGCTCGATCAGGCCGGGCGGAAACCGTCGCGGGTAGCGCGCCTCGTACTCGCGCAGCAGCTCGGCGTCGCTCGGCAGCGTGGCGACGCGGCGCGCGCGGCAGCTCGCGCAGCGGCGATAGCGCCGTCCGTCGTACAGCAACGCCGAGACCGGCATCGGCGCGCCGCACGCCTCGCACGCCACCGGGCCGGCGCCGGCGGGCGCGCCGCGCGCGACAAGCTCGCCCAGCGTGCGCTCGAGGCCGCTGACGGCGTGCTCCCAGCCGTAGCGCGTCTCGGCATGCCGCCGGCACGCCGCCCGTAGAGCGGCGGCGCCGAAGGGATCGCGCCGCTGCCGCGCGAGAAACGCGAGCAGCTCGGCGGCCATCGTCTCGGCGTCGGCCGCGCCGAAGACGAGCGACGGGTCGAGCGGCTCCAGCAGCTCGGGCGTGGCGCCCACGCGCGTGCCGAGCACGGGCGTCCCGCAGGCGAGCGCCTCCACGGTCACCAGGCCGAAGCCTTCGAGCGCCCGCGTGGGCAGGACGAAGAGGTCGGCCGCCTGGTAGTAGCGCGGCAGCTCGGCGTCGGGCACGAAGCCGAGGAATGTCACGTGCTTGTCGAGGCCGAGCGCGTCGACGCGCGCCTCCAGCGCCGGGCGCAGCGAGCCGGCGCCGCCGATCAGCAGGTGCGCCTCCGGCATGCGCCGGGCGATGATCGCCATCGCGGCCAGCAGCGTGTCGAGGCCCATGCGCGCCTCGAGGTTGCGCACGGTGAACAGGAGCGGCCGGTCGAGCGGCAGCCCGAGCTCGACGCGGACGTGGCGCCGGTCACCGGCGGGCCGGAAGCGCGCGAGGTCGGCGCCGCCGGGGATCTTCACGAGCCGCTCGGCCGGAATGCGATAGAGCTTCCACAGCAGGGCGGCCGAGAAGTCGCTCAGGACGTGGATGCGGGTGGCGCGCCGCAGGCACGCGCGCTCGATCGCCCACAAGGTCAGGGTGCCGGCCAGGCCGGCGGCGCCGCCGAGGTGATGCGCGGTCATCCGCCGCCGCGAGCGGTACTCGAGCGGCGCCGGCGAGTGGAACGTGTAGAGCGACGGCAGGCGCCGGCCACGCGCGGAGGTCAGCACGCCGTAGCCGGAGAGCGGTTGGTGCAGGTGCAGGACGTCGGTCTCGGCGAGCAGCGGCGCCGCCGCCCGCCGCGCCTCCTGCACCGCGCCCCGCAGGAAGCCGAGCAGCGAGCGCCGGCTGGAGGCGAACTCGACGACGTCGATCCGGCCGCGCCGCAGGCGGCGCGGCGGCACGTCGGCGGGGGCGCGGCTCAGGATGCGCACGTCGTGGCCGCGGGCGGCCAGCCGGCTGCTCGCCTCCCACAGCACGCGCTCGGCGCCGCCCTCCAGCGCCAGCGCCGACACGTCGGAGACCGCCAGGACCCTCACGCGAGGCTCCAGCTTCCGCCGCGATCGAGGTACTCGCGCAGCCACAGCTCGGCCATCATCAGCGTCCACAGACGATCGGCGTGCGAGCGGCGCCCGGCCAGGTGCTCGGCCTTCAGCGCCTCCACCGTCTCGACGCGGAAGAGCCCGCGCCGGCGCACGCGCTCGGCGTCGAGAAGATCCTCGAGCAGCGGGCGCAGGTCGGAGCAGAGCCAGCGGGCCAGCGGGATCATGAACCCCTGCTTGCGGTGGCCGAGCACGGCCGGCGGCAGGACGTCGGCGTAGGCGGCCTTGAGCAGGCCCTTGAGCCGCCACCCGCGCGTCTTCAGCGACGGCGCCAGCGCCAGGCTCGTCTCGATCACGTGGTGGTCGCAGAACGGCGCGCGCAGCTCGAGCGAGTGCGCCATCGTCATGCGATCGGCCATCACGAGCAGGTCATCCGGCAGGTACGTCGCGAGGTCGATGCGGAACGCGCCGTCCATCGCCTCGCCGTGACCGCGCGTGCGCCAGGCGGCCCGCCCGTCGGCGTCGGGATCGCCGGTGAGCCGCGCGGCGAGCGCGGGCGTCGCCAGCGCGGCCAGCGCCGCGTCGTCGAAGAAGCGCGTCCACGCGAGGTAGCGCTCCGGCAGCGGCCGGTCGGCGCCGGCCACGAAGCGCGTGACCCAGTCGCCGAGGTTGCGGCTGGTGAACGACTCGGGCAGCGCGCGGCGCGCGAGGGCGCCGGCCACGTGGCGCAGCGGGCGCGGCAGTCGCGCCCAGCGCTCGGACAGCCCGAGGCCCAGATAGCGTGGGTAGCCGGCGAAGGTCTCGTCGCCGCCGATGCCGGAGAGCGCCACCTTGACGTGGCGCGCGGTGGCGGCCGCCACCGCGAACGTCGCGATGGCCGAGGAGTCGGCGAACGGCTCGTCGAACGAGCGCACGATCACCGGCGCCAGCTCGGCCGCCTTCGGCTCCAGCACGTCCTCGTGGTGCTCGGTGGCGAAGCGTGCGGCGACCTGCCGGGCGAACGGCCGCTCGTCGTACGAGGCGGCGGCCGCGCCGAAGCCGATGGAGAACGTCGTGATCCGACCGCCGGTGACCTCGCGCATGCTGGCCACCACGATGCTCGAGTCGACGCCGCCCGACAGGAACGCGCCGAGCGGCACGTCGCTCTCCAGACGCAGCCGCACCGCCTCGCGGATCTCGTGGCGGATGCGCGCGCCGAGCTCGACGACGTCCACGCGGGCGGCCGTCGGCGGCGGGTCGGCGGGCAGCGTCCAGTAGCGGCGCGGCGTGAACCGGCCGGCCCCGAGCGTCGCCGTGTGCCCCGGCAGCAGCTTGGCGATCCCCCGGAACGCCGAGCGCGCGGCCGGCGTGTAGCCGTAGGCGAGGTAGTGGTGGAGCGCCGTCCAGTCGACCGCGCGGGCGGGCCCGGGATGGCACAGCAGCGCCTTGATCTCCGAGGCGAAGACCAGCGTGCCGCCCTCGTGCCAGTAGTAGAGCGGCTTCTTGCCGACCCGGTCGCGGGCCAGGAACAGCACGCGGCGCCGCGCGTCCCAGATGGCGAACGCGAACATCCCGCGCAGCCGCTCGACGCAGGCGTCGCCGTCGGCCTCCCACGCTCGCAGGATCACCTCCGTGTCGCTCTGCGTGCGGAACCGGTGGCCGCGCGCCTCGAGCCCGGCGCGGAGCGCGCGGAAGTTGTAGATCTCGCCGTTGTAGACGATGGTGGCGGCGCCGTCGTCGCTGGTCATCGGCTGGCGGCCGGTGACGAGGTCGATGATCGACAGCCGCGTCATCCCCAGCGCGACCCCGTCGCCGTGGAAGACGCCGCGGTCGTCGGGCCCGCGGTGATCGAGCGCCTTGAGCATCGCGTCGAGCACGGTCCCCGACGGCGCGGCGCCGACGATGCCGGCGATGCCGCACATCAGCCGGCCCTCCCCGTCAGCGCGGGCCGGAGCCCCGCGGTCGTCTCCAGCAGATCGACGACGCGACCGGCCGTGCGCTCGGCGGTGAACCGCGCGGCGCGCGCCAGCCCGCGGCGGGCGAGCACGGCGCGCTCGTCACCGGAGCCGAGCACGCGCACCAGCGCCGCCGCCAGCGCGCGCTCGTCCTCTGGATCGACGAGCAGGCCGGCGTCGTCGACCACCTCCGGCAGCGCGCCGCGCCGGCTCGCGATCACCGGCGCGCCGCACGCCATGGCCTCGAGCGCCGGCAGGCCGAAGCCTTCCTCGAGGGAGGGCAACACGAGCGCGACAGCCCCGCCGTAGAGCGCCGGGAGATCCTGGTCCGCGACGAGGCCCGCGAAGCCCACGCTCGCGTCGAGGCCGAGCGTCGTCACCAGCGAGGCGAGCGGCGCCCGCCCGGCCCGGTCGCCGCCGGCCAGCACGAGCCGGCAGCCCGAGCGCAGTGGCGCCGGCAGCGCCGCCCACGCACGCAGCACCCGCGGCAGGTTCTTGTGCGGCAGGAAGTTTCCGACGTAGAGCACGTAGCGCGCGCCGAGCCCGTACCGCGCGCGCTGGGCGGCCGTCGGCGTCGCCGGACCGAATTCCCGTCCGAGGCCCACGGGGATGACGGTGATGCGGTCGGTGGCGAGACCTAATCTTGCGACGATGGCGCGCCGGCTGTGCTCGGAGTCGGCGACGATGGCAGCGGCGCCGCGCGCGTAGAGCCGCGCCAGCGACGTCATCGCGGCGTCGTACACCGGTCGCGAGTGGCCCGGGTAGCCGATGAAGAACAGGTCGTGGATCGTGATGACGGTCGGGCAGCGCGCGGCCAGCGGCCGCTTGTAGTAGGGCGAGAGGAAGACGTCGATGCCGTCGCGCCGCAGCGCGCGGGGCAGCGTCACCTGATCCCACCACTGGGTCCAGCCGCCGTCGAGCGTCGAGAGGGTGGCCGCCGTCCCCGCCGGCAGGCGCGTGTCGCGGTCGCCGTAGACGACGCACTCCAGACCGCGGTTGGCGGCGGCGCGCAGGACCTCGAACAGGTAGCGCCGGATGCCCGTGCGCACACCGTCCCGCAACTCGCGGCCGTCGATGCCGACGCGCACCCGTGCGCCGCCGACGCGCAGCGCGCTCACGCCGAGCCTCCGACGAGGCGATAGATCAGCACCCGGCGGCCAGCGCGGTCCTCGATCACCTGCGCCAGCTGCAGCACGGCGGCGAGCGCCACGGCCGTCGCCGTCGCCAGCGGCCGCGCCGCCGGCCACGCGGTCGGCGTCCAGTGCGGCGCCAGCACGAGCAGCGCCACCGCCAGCGCGAGGAACCCGATGCCGACCGGATGCGCGAGCGAGGCGAGCGCGCCGACGGCGCCGGTGACGGCGGCGGCCACGGGCGAGGTGGTCCGCGCCGCCCACACGGCCGCCGCCAGCGTCGTGGTCACCAGCAGCACCAGCAGCACCAGCAGCGTGGCGGGCAACACGCCGGTGCCGGCGTCGACCGCGGCCGGCAGTGCGTGGCTCCTCATTGCCCGGTGTCCTCGAGCACCCGGTCGTAGACCGTGTGGATCCGCGCGGCGTGCGTGTGGATGTCGAAGCGGGCGCTGACGTCGGTGGCGGCGCGCTGGACCCGGATGGCCGCCGCGGCGGTGTCCGCGAGTGTGACGGCGAGCGCCGCCGCCAGCGCGTCGGGATCCTCGGGCGGCACCAGCAGTCCGGTGAAGCCGTCGGCGCACACCTCGGGAACCCCGCCCACTGCGCTGGCGACGACCGGCACGCGAGAGGCCATCGCCTCGATCAGGATCCGTCCAAACGCTTCCTGGCGCGACGGTACGGCGACGATGTCGCAGAGGCGCAGCAGCGCGGGCACGTCGCTGCGCTGGCCGGCGAAGACCGCGTGCACGCCGGCCGCCGCCGCGCGCCGGGCCAGCGGCGCCCGCAGCGGCCCCTCGCCCACGACGAGGAGCGTCACGCCCGGCACCTTCAGCTGCAGGCGCTCGCCGGCGGCGAGCAGCACGTCGGGGCCCTTGCCGTGCTCGAGGCGGCCGAAGTAGCCGACGACCGGACCGGCGGCCGGCAAGCCGAGCGCGCGGCGCACCTCGGGATCGGCCACGCCCGGCGTGAAGCGGCCGAGGTCGACGCCGTTGGGCACGACGATCACGCGCGCGGCCGGCCATGCCCGGAACCGGCACGCCGTCGCCCCGGAGTTGGCGATGATCGTGTGCGCCAGCCGGGCGAGGATCGGATCGAGCCAGCGGTCGGCGTCGGCCGTGCGCGCGTGCCAGACGACCGGCGTGCGCCGGCCGCGGGCGGCGAGCGCGGCGTAGAGCGCGCCGCGGCCGCCCTGGGCGTGCACGAGCGCGACGCGCTCGCCGGCGAGCAGCACGCGCAACCGGGACAGCGTCCACGCCATCCCCGCGGCGCGCCACGGCCGCACCGGCGGCAGCGGCAGCACGGTCACCGGCACGCCGAGCGCGCGCAGGCGCTCGGCCACGTCGCCCTCGGCGGGGACGCTGGCGACCGGACGGATGCGATGGCGATCGAGGCGCGCGGCCAGCGCCAGCAGGCTCTCCTCGCCGCCGCCTACCAGATCGGCGAAGTTCGCCATCAACAGCACGGTCGGCGGCTCGCCGGCGGGCCCGGGTTCCGCCGGCGTCGGCAGCCAGCCGGTCAGCTCGGCGAGCCGCACGTAGTTGACGAAGACGACCAGCGCCGCCATCGCGCTCAGCACGAAGCCGTGCCAGCCCTCGCGGAAGCCGCCCTGCGCGACGTACTTGCGGACGAACACCGCCGGCGGCTTCACCGCCAGGCGCCACAGCGCGCCGAGGCCGCCGACGCGGTCACCGCGCTGCTCGAGCATGCGCGCGTCGTAGGCCGCGTAGAGGAGCAGCTTGCGTACGTGATCGGCGAGCAAGTCGTAGCTCCGGTGCAGCAGGTCGGCGCCGAGGTCGCCGACCGGGCCGTTCACCAGGAGCTCCTCGTGGACGAGCGCCTCGGTGAAGCGGCCGCGGCCGCGCCGGACGAGCCGGAGCACCGGGCTCGGGTACCAGCCACAGTGACGGATGAAGCGGCCGAGATAGGACGTGAGGCGCGGCATGCGGAAGCCGGCGTGCTCGCCGGGCGAGGCCACGGCCGTCTCGATCTCCCGCCGCAGCGCCGGCGTGACCTCCTCGTCGGCGTCGAGGCTCAGGATCCACGGCTGCGTCGCCTGGGCGAGCGCGAAGTTCTTCTGGTCGCCGAAGCCGGCCAGCATGTCGCGGGTGACGACGCGCGCGCCGTACTCGCGACAGATCGCCGGCGTGCCGTCGGTGCTGTGCTGGTCCACCACGACGATCTCGTCGGCCCAGCGCACGCTCTCCAGGCATCGCCGGATGCGCGCCGCCTCGTTGCGCGTGATGAGCACGACCGAGACGCCGGGACGCCCGCTCACGCGCCCGACCTCCGCCACCGTCGCAGCAGGGCCGGCGCCTCGCGCAGCCGGCCCACCTCGGCGCCGGCGTCGGCGACGAGCCGGACGAGCGGCGTCAGCCACCAGCCGGCCCGGTGGCCCGGATAGCGGCGGGCGAACCGGTAGCGGCGCAGCAGCGCGGCGTAGTAGCCGGCGAGCAGCGCCGGCAGCGTGAGCCACACCGGCCACGGCAGCCAGACCAGCGCCACCGTCAGCGCGGCCATCCGCAGCGACAGCGAGCCGCGCACGAGCGCGATGACGCCGGCGCGCGGCCGCGCCTTGGCCGGCAGGATCCGCACCTCCGCCCGCCCCCGGCGCAGGAACCAGCGGAAGATCGCGCCGAGACGCTGGCGTGGCTCGTGGTAGACGACGGCGCCGGGCGCGTAGCGGCACGGCCAGCGCGCGCTCACCCGCTCGGCCACCAGGCTGTCCTCGCCGCCGAGCGAGGCGAGCGCGGAGAAGCCGCCGACCGCCTCGATCGCCGCGCGGCGATAGACGCAGTTGCACGTCGAGAGGAACGCGGTCGGCACGACGGCGCCGGTCGCGCCGGCGAGATACCGCAGGCCGCCGCCCGGGAATCCCAGGATGCTCTCGGCGTACCCGATGGCATTGCCAGCCGGGCGCGACCTCGCAATCGTCGTCGACGAAGACCAGCACGCTGCCCTTGGCGGCGTCGACCGCGCGATTGCGGACGTGGGCGAAGCCGCGGCCCTCCGGTGGCAACGGCACGTAGCGCACGCCGGCCATCGGCGCGGGCCGTGCGGTCTCCTCGACCACCACGATCTCGACGCCCTCGCGCTCGACGCCGGCCGCCCGCAGCGAGGCGAGGGCGCGGGCGACGTCCTGGCGCCGGTCCTTGGTGCAGATCAGGACCGAGACCGTCGGCGACTCGCGCGGCTCAGAGACAGGCACGGCCATACCGGAGCGAGCCCCACCAGCGCCCACCCGTCATCGCGGCCGCCTTGGCGAGCAGGCAGCCGACCAGCCCCCAGCGGCCGAGCCACGGGACTTCGAGGCCGCGCGCTCGCGCGCGGCGCCCGATGTCCCACCAGAGCCAGCCGCCGTAGAGGGGCAGCAGCACGAGCAGCGGACGCCACGCCAGGCCGAGTGCCAGCAGCGCGACGGCTTTCTTGTCGGGGGCGGCGCCCTCGATCCAGCCCGGCAGCGGAAAGTCCGGGCGCGCCAGGGAGATCCTCGGCAGGGCCAGCCAGAGCCCGCGGGGGACGTGACGGCGCATGAGCCAGGCGTGGCTGCGACCGAAGCCGAACGCCTGGCGGAGCATCGGGCGCAGCGCGACCCGATGCTGGTGCTCGACGCCGGCGTCGGGCGTGTAGACGATCGCGGCGCCGGTCGCGTAGAGCCGCGCGCAGAGGTCGTAGTCCTCGCCGTAGATCGCGACCGACTCGTCGAAGCCGCCGAGCCGCTGGAGCAGGTCGCGCCGCACGGCGAGGTTCGCGGTCGGAAACCCGCCCGCCCACGGCGTCCAGCGCGTGTGGCGGGACTTCTCGCCCGGCAGCTGCAGCGTGAAGAGGCTGCCGAACGTCTCCACGACGCCGGCCGGCGGCGTCGAGAGCAGGCGACCGGCCACCCCGCCGACGCCGGCGTCGGCGAACGGCGCGGTCAGCGCCGCCAGCCAGTCGGCGCGCGGGCAGCAGTCGGCGTCGGTGAACGCGACGATCTCGCCAGTGGCGGCGCGGGCGCCGGCGTTGCGCGCCACCGAGGCGCCCCGCCGTGGCTCACGCAGGACGACGATGTTGGCGCGCGTCGCGCCGGCAGCGAATGCCTCCAGCCGGCGCGGCGTGTCGTCGGTCGACCCGTTGTCGACGAAGATCAGCTCGTCGGGCGCCGGCGCCAGCGCAGCGAGCGCCGGCAGCGTGCGCGGCAGCGTACGCGCCGCATCGAGCACGGGGACGACGACTGACACGCGCGGCGTCACGCCGTCCCTCCCGGGGCGAGGCTCGCGTACAGCGCCTCGATCGGCGCCACGCACGCCTCCCAGCGATAGCGCGCCTCCACCAGCGCGCGCGCCGCCTGGCCCAGGCGCGCCGCGCGGCCGCCGTCCTTCAGGAGCTCGCGCACGGCAGCGGCGAACGCGGCCGGTGTGTCGGCGATCACGACCTCGCGCCCGGGCGTGAGCGCGAGCCCCTCGGCGCCGATCGTGGTGGAGACGACCGCTTTGCCGGCCGCCATCGCCCCCAGCATCTTCAGCCGCGTGCCGCCGCCGCCGCGCATCGGGTTCACGAAGACCGCGGCGCGGGCGTAGAGCGGCGCCAGCTCGGGCACGAAGCCGAGCAGCCGCAGCCGCGGATGCGCGCGCGCGAGCGCCTCGAGCGCGGGCCCGGGGTCGCGACCGGCGACGAGCACCTCGGGCACCTCGGGTCCCAGGCGCGGCAGCACCTCGCGCGCGAACCACTCCATCGCGTCGCGGTTCGGAGCGTAGCCGAGCAGGCCGACGAAGAGCAGCGCGTCGCCGGGCGGCGACGGGGCCACGGCATCGACGTCGACGCCGTTGGGCGCCACGATCACGCGACGGCCGGGCGCCAGCGCGCGCATCAGGCGCGCCTCGTCCTCCGACACCGCCACCAGCGCGTGCGCCCGCCGCGCCAGCGCGCGCTCGAACCGGCGCAGCCGCCAGGCGCGCAGGGCGCCGCGCGCGCGGCCGAGCGCGCTCGGGGCCAGCGCGGCCGCCCGCTCGTAGCTCAGGTGATAGACGCAGCCGTCGTCGATCACCGCCGGCACCGTCGCCCGGCGACGCTGCAGCGCGGCGGCGGCCGCCCCGAACGTCCCCTGCAGGTGCACGACGTCGGCGCGCGCGGCGGCGGCGGCGCGCCACACCGCGGCGGTCGTCTCCGGCGCGATGCCGACCGGCGCCAGGCCGGGCCGGCTCCGCGCCGGCTCGACATGCACCGGGATGCCGAGCGCTCGCGCCGCGCCGGCGGCGTCGCCGGCCTCGAGCGACAGCAGCGTCACCTCGTGGCGCCGGCGCAGCGCCCCGACGACGCGCGCCAGGCGGATCCGGGTGCCGGAGTCGGCCGGGTACGGCAGGATCGGCGTCACCACGAGGATGCGCACCTCACGACCCCGCCGGCGCCGCGTGCCACGCGCGCCAGCCGCCGACCGCGCCCCGGGCCAGCGCCGCGTGGCGCCGCGCCAGGAACGCCGGCCCGGCGGCGACGAACGTGCGGTTGAGGACGTGCTCGCGGTAGAGACGCCACAGGAACCGCGCGCGGTCGGCACCGCCGAGCAGCTTGAGCGCGAAGTAGACGTTGTTGCGGAAGAACGGCGCGTACCAGGCGTGCGACTCGGCGGTGCGCCCGAGGAGGTTGCCGTTCTCGCAGCCGCCCGGCGTGGCGAAGTGGTGCACGACGCACGCCTCGGGATCGTACCGGATGCGGTAGCCGGCCCGGATCAGGCGCACGCTGAAATCGGTCTCCCAGCGGAAGGCGTTCGCGGTGTACCGCTCGTCGAAGCCGCCGAGCCGCTCGACGAGCGACCGCCGCAGCGACATGTTGGCGGCGCACGTCGTCGGCACGTCCATCGCGCGCTCGTGGTCGAAGTTGACGTCGAGGAAGGCGAGCGTGCCGCCGCGGAGCGCCGGCGCCGGCAGCGCACGCGTCCAGCCGGGGTGGGCCATCCGCCCGCTCACCGCGCCGATCGTGGGGTCGGCGTAATGCCGCTCGTGGCGCGCGAGCACGTCACGGTCATCGATCTCGACATCGTCGTCGAAGAACACGACCACCGCTCCGCGCGCCAGGCGCACGCCGGTGTTGGCGGCGGCCGTCACGCTCGGCGTGGCGAGCCGCACGTGGCGCGCGTGCGACGGCAAGGCCGAGAGCAGCGCCCACGTCTCGGGCTCGTGGTCGGGGCTCTGGTCGACGACGATGAGCTCGAACGACGGGTGCTTCTGGGCGAGGATGCCGGCCACACACCGGCGCAGCGGCGCCTCACGCCGGTAGGTCGGGACGATCACCGAGACGGCGACCATGGCTCCGGCACCGGGCCGCGGCAGAGAAATCCAGCCAGCGCGAGGCCGCCCGCGCGCGCGCCCGCCGGCAGGCGCTCGACGAGCAGGCGCGCGCGATCGAGGTCCTCGCTCGACAGCGCGCGCAGCGCGCGCAGCGCGAGCGGATAGGCGGCAGCGCCGAGCACGACGGCGGCCGCCAGCCCGGGGCCGCCGCCGAGCGTGACGACGGGGACGCCGGCCACGACGCCCATCGTGAGCGCGGCCGTCACGATGCGGACGAGCGCGCCCGCCGGCACGCCGGCACCGGCGACCCTCACCGCGGCGCGGATCGCGAGCAGGCTGCCGAGCCCCTGGGCGACGACGTTGGCGACGGCGGCGCCGAGGGCGCCGGCCAGCGGCACCAGCGCCAGCGCGAGGGCGAGGTCCACCGCCGCCGCCAACAGACCCTGGCGCAGCAGCCGGTCTTGTTGCTTCGTCGCGTGCAGCACGGCCGGGCTAGCGCCGGCCGCAAACGCAACGAGACTGCCCAGCGCGAGCACGGCGAGGACCACGCCGGCCGGGCTGTACGCCGCGCCCCACAGCACGCGCGCGATCGCCGGCGCCGTCACGGCGAGGCCGACGGCGAGCGGAGCCCCGAGCAGCACCAGGTAGCGCATCGCGGTGGCGTGTAGGCTCGCCAGCTCGGCCACGCGACCGGCGCCCACGAGCGCGGGGAAGCTCGGGAAGAGCACGATCGACGCCTGATAGGGAATGCGGCTCACCTGGGCCGCTACGCCGAACGCGAGCGCGTAGAACGCGACCTCGGCCGGCGTCGCCAGCGCCTGGAGAAACGCGACCTCGGTGCGTTGCCACACGATCGCGTCGAGGATCACCAGCGCGCTCACGCCGCGGGCGTAGCGGAGCACCTCGGCGCGCGTGTCCCTCGCCGGCATCGGCGAGGCCGGCAAGGCGCCGCGGCGTCGGCCCTCGCGGCGGGCCAACGCCCCGACGGCGACGAGCCCGGCGGTGTTGGCGACCGCGTGGGCCAGCAACAGTCCCGTTACGCCGCCGCCGCTCGCGATCACCAGCCCGAACAGCGCGAGCTGCAGCGCGAGCGCGCCGACGCCGAGCAGCGCCTGCCAGCGGAACGCCTGCAGCCCGGACAGGAACGCGGAGAGGCTGCCGTGCAGCACCAGCGCTGGCATGCTGAGTGCGGTGAACACGAGCGGCAGACGCCACGGCCGCGACACGACGAGGGCCCCGGCCGCGAGCAGGACGGCGGCGACCACGGCCAGCGTCGCCTGCCACCGCACGACGACGCGGAGGAGCGCGCCCGCCGCGCGGGGGTGGCCGCCGCCCACGGCCTCGGCCGTGTAGCGAGTCACCGCCGTGGGAAAGCCGAGGCTGAGCCCCACTGCGAGCAATCCAGCCAGCCACAGCAGGAACGCGTAGCGGCCCGTGTCGTCCGGGGCCAGGTAGCGTGCGACGAGCACGGATACGAGCACGCCGAGCCCCACGCGCACGACCCACCCGCCGGTCATGGCCGCGAAGTCACCCCCGAGCTGGCGGGTCCGGCGCCCGGGTTCGGCGGCGGTCGCGGCGCTCACACGGCTCCGGCGCGGCGGCGGGCGGCGAGCACGAGCTGCTGCGAGAGCCGGGGGCCGAGCAGCGGCAAGCTGGCGGCAGCGCGGCGCAGCCACGGTGGCACATCGCCGAGCAGGCGACGCAGCACGGGATGCGAGCGGCTGTTGATGAGCCGCGACACCGCGTAACCGCGATGCAGCAGCTGCACCTGAGCCGGCAACAGGGCCTCCAGCTCGCCCATCGTCAGTGCGAAGAGGTGATCCTCGGCGCCCGGCCCTCCGCCGGCGGCGGTCGTGCCGGCCGCCGCGCGCTGACGGAACGTCGTGAACGTCGGCTCGTCCGTCCCGACGCAGCGGCCGTTCGGCGTGGTGACGACGAGGACGCCAGCGGGCGCCAGCACACGGGCCGCCTCAGTGAGGAGCGCAGCGGGATCGTCGACGTGCTCGACCAGCTCACCGACGACGACGACCTCGAACGCGCCGGTGCGGAACGGCAGCCGCAGCCCATCGCCGACCGCCGTCCAGAAGGGCCCACGCTCCCACTTGGCCCGCGCGTAACGCAGGAAATCCAGCCGGAGGTCGAGCGCAACCACGGTGTAGCCGGCCTCGGCGAGAATCAGGCTGACGTTGGCCTGGGCCGAGCCGACCTCGAGGACGCGGGCCGGCGGCGGCACCGTGCGCGCCAGCCGGAGCACCGTGTTCATCCGCTCGAGATAGCGGAAGCAGCGCGGGTCGTCGAGGTCGGGGTTGTCGATCTCGCGCTCGTCGTTCCGGCGCAAGTAGTCGAAGCCCGGACCCGCGTCGGCGGGGATTCGCGCGGCGGGCTTCATCGCGAGGGCAGCGGTCCCACGACGCGGGTGGCCCGGGTGGCGGGCCGCCACAGTCGATGGATCACCGCAGCGACGACGGTGAACACGGCAACGGCCAGCGCCTCCACGAGCGCCTGATCGAGCGCCAGCCGCCAGCCGGCGGGCGTGGCGAGCATCACCACGACGTCGCGGGCCGACACGTCGCTGCGGCTCACCATCGTGTGCAGCGTCTCGAGGCCGAGCCACGCCGGCAGCATCTCCTTGAACAGCACCGGCAAGCCGGCGCCGGAGACGAACGTCTTGGCCGCGTAGACGAGCGGCGCGGGATCGGGGATGTGTCCGGCCTGCACCGCGAGGTACGTCATCCCGATCGAGGCGGCGCCGAGCGTCCACCGCACGCCGGCGCCGGCGCGCTCCAGCGCGGGGCCGGCGAATGCCGCGAGCAGCGGGACGGCGGCGAACAGGTAGCGGGCGCCCGTGAACGCCGTCGGAAATCGCGCGAGCCACGCCGCGCTGAGGAGCCAGAGGACGAGGGCGAACGCCGCGGTCACGGCTGCCTCCAGGCGCCGGCCGGCGCGCCACGCGATGGCGAGGCCGACGACGCCCAGGATCAGAAACGGCGAGTACAGCAGCAGGCCCTCGCGCTGGTGGACGAGCGAGTTCACGAGAACGCTCGCGGCCGGCAGCCGCCATCCAACGCTCGGCGCCGCTTCGGGCAGATTGAGATACGTGGAATACGAGAACCGCCACGGCCGGCCGAAGAGCGCGGCGTTGTAGACCGCGAGCGCCGCGAGCGGCGACACCCAGCCGAGCGCGAACGCGGCCAGTCGCCGGCGGCCCTCACGCGCGGCGACGAGGAGGCCGAGGCCAGGCCCCAGCAGACCCGCCGGATACGCGATGACGGCGGCCGCTCCGGCCAGCAGCCCGGCGGCCGCGCGGCGGCCGGTCCCCCCCGGCGTGACGGCAAGCCGGAACGCGGCGACCGCGGCCAGCGCGGCGACGTTCTCCTTGAACAGCCGCGTCGCGAAGAGAAACGCGGGCGTGCCGAAGGCGAACAGCAGCGACGCCCACACGCGCCCCGCGCGCGAGGCGCCCAGCCATCCCGCCAGCGCCGCCACTTCGCCCGCCGCCAGGGCCGACGCGGCGGCGGCCACGACGAGCGTGGCGAAGACGTGGAAGGCCTGGAAGGCCTCGCGCGTGTCCACGGGCCCGGCGGCCGCGCGCCACGTCAGATAGACGGGCACGAGCACGATCGCCAGCCCCGGTGGCGGCCCGAGCACCTTGCGGGAGCTCGCCAGGGCCACGTCCATGTCGCCGTAGAGGTCGCCATGGACGATCTGCCAGCGTCCGGTGTCGACGAGCGACACCGTGGCGTCGAGCGAGCTCCACGTCATCGGGTTGGCCAGGACGGGGTTCAGGCAGGCGACGTACACGACCAGCGCGGTGACGAACAGGCGGCCCCGGTCGCTCGAGCGCGTGGGCGGGACGGGCGAGAGGCTCACCGGTCGAGCCGCAGCGGTCCCCGCACGCCCCCGGTTGGCCGCCAGATCCGTTTCGGCGTTCCCTGCGCCTCGTCGCGCCCGAGCTGCGGCAGCATCACCACGAGGCCGGCGAAGAACCAGAACGGCTCCATGATCCGCACGATGATGAACGTGTTGGAGCCGATGGCGTGCACGAGCAGGCCGACGGTGCCGGCCAGGAAGCCGAGGGCGATCCCGCGGTCCTCGGGCTCGCGCAGCTCGTGGAACGCGTGGCGGGCCGAGCGCAGCGCGGTGCCGACGAGGAACAGGAAGGCGGCCAGGCCCACCACGCCCGTCTCGACGAGCAGGCGCGCGTACTGCGCGTCCATGAAGCCGAAGCCGGTGACGCCGTAGCCGAAGACCGGCTTGCGCGTCCAGCCCCCCAGCGCCGCCTGCAGGCTGTAGATCCGGGCCGACGTCGACGGATCGAGGGCGACGCCGACCTGGTGCAGGCGCACGGTCGGCTGGCCGCGCTCCGGCTCGAACGTGTAGAGGATCCGCTGGGTGACCGGCGTCGGCACCACGCTGATCAGGATCGGCGAGGCCACGATGAGCAGCAGCAGGAGACCGACCATGACCCGCCGCTGGCGGGTGAGCCACGTCAGCACGAGGAACACCGGCGGCACGCCGAGGTAGGAGGCCCGCGAGAGCGTGAACGCGAACGGCAGCGACATGAGACCGATCAGGGCCAGGCAGGTGGCGCGCAGGCGCAGGCGGTTCGTCTCCAGCGCGACACCACCCGCGATCGCCATCATGAACAGCAGATAGCCGCCGAACGTGTTGGGCTCGCCGATCTCGCCCTCGAACGGCGCCGACACGCGCTCGCCCGACGGGATCTGGGCGATGCCGACCAGGCTCACGATGGCCGCGGTCAGGAACGCCGCGATGACCAGCCGGCGGGCGTGGTCGCGGTCCTCCACGTTGTTGACGACCATGTAGTAGACGACGAAGTACTCGACATACTTGAGGACGTAGAAGAAGCCGCTGGTGCCGTTCACGTTGCCGGTGAGGTAGCCGAGGATGGTGGAGACGATGTTGGCGCCGATGTAGAGCGCGATCGGCCGGTTCAGCGGCGTCTTGGCGACGAGGCCGAGCTCCTTGTTGACCGCGGTCTTCGCCAGCCACGCGAAGCCGATCACGATCAGGATGAAGTCCTCGCTGCGGACCATGATCGTCCGGCCCTCGGCGATGCCGCCGCCGCCGGCCGAGAACTCCGGCGACAGCAGCATCGAGAAGGTGACCACGTAGATGCCGAAGTCATTGCGGATGAACACGAGCGCGAACAGCGTCAACGCCGCCAGCGCCCCCATCGCGTAGCCGAACGAGGCTCGGGTCAGGGCCAGCGAGAGGACGTAGGCCGCGCCCACCATGACGGCGAGCAGGAGGACGTTACCGAACACCGGCGGGGCAGCCGGGCCGGATGATCCCAGTCGCATCAACTGCGCTACCGGACCTGGATCACCTGGGACGAGAGCCCGAGCCGCCCGAGCTCGTCCGCCCGCGCCTCGGCCTCGGGTCGCGAGGCGAAGTTGCCGTGGCGGATCGTGTAGGCGGCGGCCTCGCCCGGCTGGGCGGCGACGCGCACCGGCTGGCCCGCCGCACGCAGACGCTCGGCGACCTCGACCGCGCGCCGCAGCGGCAGCGGCTCGGCGACGCGGACGATCGGCGGATCCTGCCGCAGCACGACGGCGTCGGCGAAGCCCTGGTCGCGGAGTGTGGCGACGAGCGCCTGAGCCTCGGTGGTGCCCGGCACACGCTCGATGAGCACGGCATAGAGCGCGACCCCGGCATTCTGGCGGAAGCGCACCGTCTGGAACCCGGCCTGGGTGAGCTGCTTCTCGACGCGCTCGGCGTCGGTCGCCGCCTGGAACGGCCCGAGCTCGAGCGCGAAGCGCGGCGCGACGGCCGGCGGCGTCGCGGCAGCCACGGCCTTCGCGGGCGCGACGGCGGGCTTCGCCGGCGCGACGGTGGGCTTCGCGGGCGACGCCGGCGTCGTGACGGCGCCGACCGGACGCGGCGCCGACGCTGCGGCGGCCAGCGGGGTCGGCGCAGCAGCGCTCGACGCCGGCTTCGTCACGGCCGGAGCGGGCGCCGCCGGCGCCGGTGCTGCGGGCGCGGGTGCTGGCGGCGCAGGTGTCGCCGGCGCGGGCGCCGACGGTACAGTGGCAACGGCGACGCTCGGAGTCTGGGGCGCCGGCGCGCCGGTCGGCGGCACGGGCGAGGGCGCGGTCGGCGTCGGTGCGGGCGCCGGCGCGACCGGCTTCAGCGCGGCGGCCGTGGCGGCCGGCGCCGCCGACGTCGCGGGCTTGGCCGGCGTCCCGGGTACCGGCGGCTTAGCGGGCGCGGTCGGACGCGGCGCCGCCGCGGGGCCGATGCCGAGCCGCTCGCGCAGCGCCGCGAGCGGACGCTCGGCGCCGCGCAGCGCGCCCATCTGCCAGGCCGCCATCGCCGCGAAGACGCCGAGCAGCCCGCCGAGAACGACGAGGCCGATGAACAGGTTGCGATAGCCGCCGCGGCGCGACTGCCCGCTGCGCTCCCCCGGCGCGACGGTGACGGGAATCGGCGCGGCGCCGCTTGGTCGGCGGCCGAGGCGCGAGCGCACGGCGTCCCAGGCCCGATGCAGCGCGCCGCCGTCGCGCGGCGACGGCGTCTCCTCGCCGTAGTAGTGCGTATAGTAGTGCGTGTACGTGTAGCCGGAGACCTCGGTCTGCACGTCGTTGAGGACGACGCCCCACACCTTGGCGCGCGTCGACTCGAGATGCGCCTTGGCCCGCTTGAGGACGAGGCGTCCGACCTTGCCCGCCTGGTAGACGAGCAGCACGCCGTCGGCCTGGGCGGCAACGATCGCGGAGTCGGTCACCGGCAACACCGGCGGCGTGTCGATCAGGACGATGTCGTACTCGGCGCTCACCTCGCGGAGGAACTGGCCGAGCGCGCTCGTCGACAACAGCTCCGATGGGTTGGCCGGGATCGGTCCGGCCTCGATGATGTGCAGATTGTCGAGGCCGGGCGCGGCCATGATGTCTTCCATCTCGAACCGGCCCATCAGGATGTCGGCCACCGTGCGGATGCAGTCGCGCCAGCGCGCGTTGCCGACCAGGATGTCGCTGAGGCCCGGCTCGCGCTCGATGCCGAAGAAGCGGTAGATGCTCGGCCGGCGCATGTTGCCGCCGATCAGCAGCGTCTTCTGGCCGCTCTGGGCCATCGTCAGCGCCAGGTTGACGATGGTCGTGGTCTTGCCTTCCTGCAGCGTGGGGCTGGTGACGACCAGCACCTTGCCGCCGCGGTCCTGCCGCGCGAACTGGATGTGCGTGCGCAGCGTGCGGTACGCCTCGGCCACCGGCGACTTCGGATCGAAGTGCGTGATGAGCAGCGCGTGGCTCTGCAGCGCCTCGGGGTCCATCCGGGCCAGGCCCGGCCGTCGCTCGATGAGCCGCTGCATCGTCTCCCGCGGATCGATGTGCGGCACGATGCCCAGCACCGGGACCTCCAGGTAGGACTCGACGTCCTCGATCGTGCCGATGGACGTGTCGAGCGTCTCCTGCAGGAACGCCAGGCCGAGGCCGAGCACGAAGCCGAGGAGCGCGCCGACCATCAGCGTGTTGGCGATGCCGGTGCCCACCGGCATGCTCGGCTCGCTGGCCGGCCGCACGATGCTGACCTCCTCGACGCCCTCCGACTCCTTGATCAGCGCTTCCTCGTGGCGCGTCTTCAGCAGCGTCAGCAGATCGTCGTTGACCTTGGCGTCGCGCTGCAGGCGCTGCAGGCTCAGCTCGACCGCCGGCACCTCGCGGTTGCGCTGCATCAGCTCGCCTTCTTGACGGCCCAGGATCTCCTCGCGGTTGCGCAGGAGCGCGATCTGGGCGGCCACCTCGCGACGCAGCTCGCGCCGCACCTCGCGCAGGCGGTCGTCGATGGCCTGCAGCCGGGGGTGACGCTCGGTGACCTCCAGCGCCAGGTTGTTGCGCTCCAGCAGCAGCTCGGTCTGCGTGGCCACCAGGCGCGCCACCGCCGGGTTGGTGGTGTCGATGTAGACGCGCTCGGTCACGCTGCCGGGATCGGTGCGCTCCAGCCGGAGCTGCACCTGCTCGAGCTCGATGCGCTGCTGGCGCGTCTTCTCGGCGTCGCCGCGCACCTGGGTGAAGAGCGACAGCAGCATCGACGACTCGGCGCCGGGCGAGATGATGCGGTTGGCGTCGCGGAACGCCCACACCTCTTCCTCGGCCCGCCGCACGCGCCCCTCGACCTCCTTGAGCTGGCTCTCGATGAACTTGCGGGCCTCGACGATCCGCGCGTTGCGGTTCGCCTTGTTGTAGTCGCGGTAGACCTCGGCCACCGCGTTGGCGAGGTCGCGGGCCTCGAGCGCGTTGGTGGAGGTGGCGGTGATCTCCAGGATGCTGGTGCCGCCGACCCGGTTGGTGCGCAGCTTGCCGGCCAGGTTCTCCAGCGTGGCGGTGTAGGCGCGCGACTCGCGCACCGCCTCGCCGCCCACCGTTCGCGGCAGGCGCCCCATACGCCGGGCGACCTCCTCGAGGATCGGGTAGCTCTTGATCAGCGTCGCCTGCGTCTCGATGTTGTCGCCGGTGTTGTAGGACAGCACCTCGACCAGGAGCCCGGTGAGCGCCATCGACTGCTCGAACTTGACGGCGGCGGTGGCCTGGTAGTCCGGCACCTTCTGCCGGGCGATGAAGAAGGCGAAGAACATGGTGAGCACAACGCAGCCGATGATCGTCAGGCGCCGGCGGCGCACGATCAGCCAGTAGTCGCGAATGTTCATCTCGTACTGCGCCATCTAGCGACTACCCTCCGTCACCGGACCGGTGATGTACAGGAACGGGGCTTCCGACAGGTCGATGACCTTCGGCGCCGGCAGGCGGTGTCCCTTGGAATCCGCCATGACCTCCACGCGCGGCCGCAGCGGGTGATTGCGGTTGACGGCGACGACGCGGCCGATCTCCTCGGTATTGAGCCGCACGACGGTGCCGGGCGGGAACACCGAGATCTCCGACAGCAGCGCCTTCACGAGCGCGGTCGGGAACGCCTCGTGACGCGACTTGACGATCTCGCGCACCGCCTCGTGCGGGCGCAGGCGCGGCCGCGACGTCGCCGGCACCGTGAGCCCGGCGTAGAGGTCGGCGAGCCCGACGATCTTGGCGTCGGGATCGATGGCTGCGCCGGTGAGGCCCTGCGGGAAGCCCTGGCCCTGCTCGCGCTCGTGGTGCGCGAGCACGGCCTCGACGATGCGGTCGTCGGGCGCGCCCCAGCGCCGGATGGTCTCCGCCGACAGGCGCGGGTGCGAGCGATAGGCGGCCAGCTCGTCACCGGCCAGCGCGTCCATGTGGCGCAGGACCGTCTCCGGCATCTGCCAGAGGCCGACGTCGAGGAGCGCGCCGGCCATGCCGAGGGCGGCCAGCCGGCCACGCTCGTAGCCGCTGTTGGCCGCGATGCGCATCGCCATCACCGCCACGCGGGCCTGGTGGAACGCCAGGTAGTCGACGCCGGGCGGCGCCGTCTGGGCGTTGGCCGCCCAGAACAGGTCGGGCGAGCGGTCGAGCGAGGTCACGACGCGGTCGATGAGCGAGGCCAGGCGCGCCCACGGAAACCCGGCGCCGCGGACGAGGCCGCGGACCTCGACCAGGTGCTCCTGGAGCTCGCTGAAGAGCCGGTGCGGATCCTCGCCCGGGCTCTGGGGCGTCGCCGGGACGGCCGGCGTCGGCGGCGGGGCCGGTGCAGGCGCGGCCGGCTCGGGCGCGGCGGCCTGGGGCGGCGGCGGCGCGGGCCGCGGCGGAGCCGCCGGCGGCTCGGCGACGCGTGCCTCGGGGGCCTTCGGCGGCGCCGCGGGCGGCGACGGCGCGGCCGGCTCCTGGGCGCGCTCGACCGGGCGCGGCGGCGCCTCCCGCGTGATGCCCCGCACGAGATCGCTCATGCGCACCATCAGGAGACGCCCACCATGTCCTTGATCACTTCGGCCACGGTCTTCTCGCCGATGTCCTTCGCGCGCTTGGTGTAGCCGACCAGCAGGGCCACGTCGCACAGGTTGTTGATCTCGCGCGGCGTGCCCCGGGTGAAGTCGAAGATCAGCTTGATCGCCGGGTCGGTGAAGATCGGCGCCGTGCGCCCGGCCATCTTGAGGCGGTGGGCGATGTAGTTGGCGGTGTGGGCCGCGTCGAGCGTGTTGAGGTGATAGCGGATGGTGATGCGCTGGTCGAGGTGCTTGAGCCGGCGCACCTTGGCCGACAGCTCCGGCGAGCCGATCAGGAGGATCGTCACCAGGAAGCGATCGTCGGTCTGGAAGTTCATCAGCAGCCGCAACTCCTCGAACACCGCGTCGTCGTCGATGAGCTGGGCCTCGTCCACGATCACCACGGTGTCGCGGCCCTCGCGGAAGTTGCGGAAGAACACGTCGTAGAGGTGGTGCAGCAGCTCGGGCTTGCTCTTCTCGCTCGACTCCTGGCCGAGCTGGTAGAGCGTCTCCCGCAGGAAGTCGATGCTGTTCCAGCTGGGATTGGTCAGCAGGCCGATCTCGTAGCGCTCGGCCTCCAGCCGCTGGATCAGCGCGCGCGACAGCGTCGTCTTGCCGCAGCCGTACTCGCCGGTGAGCATCCCGCAGCCCTTGCGGTGGCGCACCGTGTAGACCAGCCGGACCAGCGCCTCCTCGTGCTCGGGCGACAGGTAGAAGAACTTCGGGTTCGGCGAGTTGTCGAACGGCGGTTCGGTCAGCTGCCAGTAGGCTTCGTACATCGCTAGCGGCTGCCGGTGGTGCCGAGCGGGCCGTTGAAGATCAGGTAG
>VBPC01000297.1 GCA_005887895.1 Candidatus Rokuibacteriota bacterium | reverse complement strand
AGATGAACTCGGTGTCCCAGGACATCACGCCGACCTCGTTGCGCTCGTCGAGCAGGTCGACGACGAGATGCGAGGCCTCCTTGGCGAGGTCGAGCTTGGTGATCTTCTCGTCGGTCGACATCGCCATCGAGCCCGAGCGGTCGATCGAGAGCACCACGGCCAGGCTGGGGATCTCGACCTTCTGCTTGACCTCCATCGTGACCGGCAGCGCCTCCTCGATCGGCGTGCGGTAGTAGCCGCCGAGGCCGAAGCTCTCCTCGCCGCCGACCATCATGAGGCCGCCGCCGTAGTCACGGACATAGTCGCGGATCTGCGTCATCTGCGCGCGGGTCAGCTTGAGCGACGAGACGTTCGACAGGACGACGCCGTCGAACTTCTGCAGTCCGGCAACGTCCTTCGGGATGGCCGCCGGCTCCACCACCGTCACGTCGATGTTCTGCGAGCGCAGCGCGGCGACCAGCGATTGGGCGTGCGAGCGGTCCTTGTCGGCCAGGAGGACTTGCGGCCGACCGCGGACCACCACCGTGCCGACAGCGCGGTTGTTCTCCTCGATGGTGTCGCCCTCGACCTCGATGGACGCCTGGTAGCCGTGGATGCCGCTCTGATCGAGCTACTGCCGATAGGCGAAGACGTTCTTGCCGGCGCTGAGCCGGACGATCTGGGAGCCGAGGAACTCGCCGTTGCGGAAGAGGGAGACCCGACCCTGGGTGTCCCGGTGGCTCCACACCACGACCTTCGCCTGGAACGGCTCGCCGTACTTCACCTCCTGCGGCAGCACCATCGACTCGGCCACGACCTCCTGGGTGAAGGTCAGCGGCGCCGCCACGTAGTAGATGTCGGCGCCGGCGTTCTTGGCCGCCTGGGCGCCCGCCAGCGCGTTGCCGGCGTTCTGACGGCCGTCGGTCAGCATCACGATCCGGTTGGCGTGACCGGGCGGCAGCGTGGCCAGCGCGAGCTGGATCGCCTGGAAGATGTTGGTGCCGTGCCCGCCCACCTGCGCCTTCGGCCGATCGACGCCCGTCCGGTTGGACAGCGGCTGGTCGACGACGGCTTCCTCGCCGAACACGATGACGCTGTGACGGTCGCCGCTGCGCAGATGGCGCACCGACTCCGCCATGAAGCGATACGCGCGCTCGCGCGCGGCCAGGCTGACGCTGTCGGAGAGATCGAGCAGGAAGACGACGTTCTGGCGATCCACCCACCGGGGCAGCACCGGCCGCGTCAGCGTGAGCGCGAGCAGGAGCACGAGGCTGCCGCGCAGCGCCAGCGCCCACCGGTCCCCTGCTCCGGCCGGCAACACCGGGCGGCCGCCGGTCTGTCGGCGCCAGTAGAGCAGCCCTTCCAGGGCGAGCAGCAGGATCGCCAGCACGACGAAGAACGGCCAGAGGTCGCGCTGCACCGGCTGCGGGGCGGCCGCCTGGGGGCCGGGACCGCTCGGCGCCGGCAGCGGGCGGGGCGTCAGGTTCGACTCGTCGGCGTCCATCAGGTTGACGGCCACTCGCAGGTCTCCACGGACGGTGGAGAGCGTGTAGAGGCCGACCTCGTCGGTCTCGGTGAAGCTGACCGCGCCGCGCGTGATCGGCGCCTTCACGGTGCGGCCGCTCGGCGTCGTGATGGTGGCCGAGGCGATGCCGTGGGCGACCGGCAGGAGGATCGGCTGCCCGGCGGCCACCTGCAGGCTCGACTGGTCGAGCGCGGCAGGATGCAGCCAGCGCAGCGTGTTGGACAGGATCAGCGGGAAGGCCACGCGCAGCGGGAAGTCGGTCTTGAACAGATCGAAGCCGATGACGACCGCCTTGCGGTCCTGCTCCTCGAGCGCGTAGATCAGCGGGCCGCCGACCGCCTCGACCAGCGGGCGTCCGGCCGACAGCGGCCGCAGCCGCAGGGCGTCCTCGATGGCGACCTTGGCGAACTCGACGTGGCGCATGACCGGGTGCTGCCGGTCCCAGTCCATGATCGTCGGCTGCTCGATGCGGCCGAGGACCTCGATCGGGACGTCGGCCGGCACCGTGTTGACGAAGACGAACCGGCCGGGGCCGACGCGCGGCGGCGCCGTCGAGTCGACGACGACCACATCGGCCTCGCCCATGCCGCCCGCGTACTGGTCGGGCGTCTTCACGTCGAGGGCGACCTGGGGATCGGTCTTGAGGACCTTTTCCAGGAACAGGTTGCCGGGGCTGACCAGCGTCACCGCGATCTTGCGCGGCGGCGGCAGCACCGCCCACGCCACGTTGTCGGAGGCAAGGTCGTCGTCGATGTGCAGGCGGGCGGCCACCGCGCCGCCGCCGTTGTGCGTGAAGGGCAGCACCACCGAGCGGCGCACGCTCGGCTCGAGCGTCACCGACTTCTCGGCCAGCGTGCGCCCGTCGACCTCCAGCGAAAAGTCGAACGTCTGTGACTCCGGCGTGTAGTTCACCAGCGAGACGAACGCCTGGTAGTCGAACGACCCGGTGTAGCTCTTGCGGACCGAGAGGTTGGTGATGCCGACGTTCTGGCTCCGCCGCCCGACCCCGATCCAGCGCACGCGCGGGTCCGTCGTCTCCGGCGTGCTGCCGAGCTGGTAGGCGCCGTCGGTGAACACGTGGATCTCGGCGCGCGGGTCGCCGCCCACCAGCGCGCGGGCCGTGCGCAAGGCCTCCGGCAGGCGGTTCGGCAGGTCGCGAGCGTAGGCCGCCCGGATCGCCGCCAGCGCGCGATCGTGGTCGCGGGAGAGCGCGGCGGTGACGGTCGGCTGCACGCCGGCCTCGACCACCATGACCTCGGCCGCCTCGCCCAGGCGCCGCACGAGCTGGGCGGCGTCGCTGCGGGCGACGTCGAAGCGCGAGGGTGACACGTCGCGCGCCTTCATGGAGGCCGACACGTCCAGCACTACCACCACCTTGCGGGCGCCCTCGCCTATCACCGTCACGATCGGCCGCGCCAGCGCCAGGGTGAGCGCCAGCAGCGCGAGGATCTGGAGGACGAGCAGCGGGTCCCGCTGCAGGCGCTGGAAGAACGTCGACGCCTCGCGATCGCGGAGGGCGGCGTCCCACAGCAAGAGGCTGGAGATCCGGCGCTCGCGGCGGCGGACCTTCAGGAAGTAGAGCAGGACCAGCGGCAGCGACAGCGCGAAGGCCGCGAAGGCCAGCGGCGAGAGAAAGCTCATCCGAGCATCCGGCCGCGCAGCTGGGCGACCACGAACGCCTCGACCGGCGTGTCGGTGATCACCCGGTGATAGCCGATCTCGTGCATGCGGCAGAAGGTCTCGGCGCGCTCCAGGAAGCGGCGGAGGCGCTCGCGGTACGCGCGCAGCGCCTCGCCGTCGGCCGTGAGGTCGCGGACCTCCCCGGTTTCGCTGTCGATCAGGCGCAGGTCGCCGCCGAGGGTCGGGTTCATCTCCTCCGGATCCACGAGGTGCGCGACGTGCACCTCGAAGCGCCGCTCGAGCAGCGCCCGGATGCCGCGCTCGTAGCCCGCGCGATCGAGCAGGTCGGAGATCACCACGACCAGCCCCGGGTCGCGCGCGCGCTGGGCGTAGTTGGCGAGGCCGTCGTCGAGGCTGGTGCCGCCGCCCGGCTCGACCGCGGCCAGGAAGTCCATCATCGGCAGCACGTGGCTGCGGCCCCGCGTCGGCGGCCAGCCCTCGGACACGCGCTCGCGCAGGATGCCGAGCCCGACCCGCTCGAAGTTGACGAGACCGACGAAACCCAGCGCTCCGGCGAGGCGGGTGGCGTAGTGGAGCTTCGACGGCGCTCCAAACCCCATGGACGCCGAAGCGTCGACCAGCAGGTGCAGGCAGAGATCTTCTTCGTCCACGAAGAGCTTCACGTGCAGGCGGTCCAGCCGGGCGTAGATGTTCCAGTCGACGTAGCGGAGGTCGTCGCCGTGCCCGTAGGCGCGGTAGTCGGCGAACTCCACGCTGTGCCCGCGGCGCGGACTGCGCCGCTCGCCCTTGATGCTGCCGCGGAAGGTCCGGCGCGACAGCAGCGACAGGCGCTCGAGCTGCGCCAGGAACTCCGGCGTGAAGAAGCTCGTGCGGCTGGCGGTGGGCACAGGCTTAGCGCTCGTCGAGGGCCTGGAAGTAGTCCTTGATCTGCGAGTGGAAGTCGCGGGGCACCGACTCGCGGGCGATCGCGTCCTCCATCATCTTGCGATACTGACCGATCACGCCCAGGTACTGCAGGCGTGAGCCCATCTGCCCGCCCTTGCCGGTGAGGTTGGTGTCGTAGCCCTCCTTGCGCCCGCGCCGCGATTCGCCCTCGACGCCGACGTCGTAGGGGCTCGCACGCAGCCGGCCGGTGGCCTCGCCCTTCGGCGATCCGCTGCGGCCCTTGCCGGGCAGCAGGCCCTCGCCCTCGCCGAAGTCCTGGTCCTCGGGGCCGCCGCCGTCGCCGCCGCGGCGATCGCGGCCGATGCCGCTGCGATTCGACTCGCGCCCGCCCTTGAGGTTCTTGCCCGAGCGCGACGCCTCGTCCTGCGCGCGCATCTTGTCGAGCGCGCGCTGCATGGCCTCCATCGCGCGGTCGGTCTGCCCGCCCTCCATCGCCTCCATGCCCTCGGCGGCATCGCCCTGCCAGTTGGCGCCGCCCTTGCGGCCGAGCCGCTCCATCTCTTCCAGCAGCTCCTTGAGCTTCTGCGGCGAGATCTGATCGGGGCGCAGGCCGCTCGTGAGCGACTTGGACTTGCGGTAGACCATCTTGTACTGGCTGGCGGTGAAGTCGGACTGTAGATCCGGCAGCCGGTCGGCCTGCTCGAGCAGCTTCAGCCGGTCGTCGCCCTTCTTGAGGAAGCTCTGGAAGTCCGGCCGCTGCGACGACAGGTTCGTGTCCTTGAAGATCGCCGACAGGTCGCCGGCCATCGCGCCACCGCTCCCACCGGCGCGGGTGGCGAAGTCGCGCTCCTCGAAGGCCGGCGACTTGAGCTTGTCCTTGGCGAGCGGCTTGGCGCGGTCTTCCATGAGCGTGGCATCGGCGCGCGGCTCGATCGGATCCTCGGAGCCGGAGGCGGAGAAGTCCGGCAGCCGGCCCGAGGGCAGCGGCAGCGCGGGGGCGAGGGCCAGCGCGAGCGCCAGCGCCAGCGGGATCGGCAGCAGGCGGCCGTCGGAGGGTATCACGCGCCGCGCGGCCATGCGCGCCTCCAGCTGCTCCACGCGCGCCACGGTGTCGGCGACGAGCGCGTCGACGATCGGTGTGCGGTCGGGACGCTCGGCCCATTCGAGCGCGGTCGCCACGCGATCCTCGAGCTGCCAGGCGCGATCGGCGAGACGGGCGGCGTCAGCCGTCGGCGTGCGGCGCACGGCGCCCCACAGCGCGCCGCCCAGCGTGCCGACGGCCAGCGCGGCGACGGCGACGATCAGGGCCCAGCCGCCGAGCGGCTGCTTGAACAGCAGCGCCAGCACGGCCACCAGGCTCGCCCAGAACGCGCCGCGCAGCGCGTAATGCTCGATGCGCCGCCGCCGCACCTGGGCGGCCACGCGCCGCACGAGACGATCGAGCGTCTCTGGATGCGCCATCAAGCCCTCCCGGCTCAGCGGAGAAACGGTTCCTTGCCCTGGACGGTGGCCGCTTCGGCGCTCTCGACGATCTGGCCGATGAGGACGTCGATGTCGATCCCCTCGGCCTCGCCCTCGAAGTTCAGGATGATGCGATGCCGCAGCGCCGGCGCCGCCAGCGCGCGGAGGTCGTCCACGCTCACGTTGAAACGGCCCTCGGCGAGCGCGCGCACCTTGGACCCGAGCACCAGCGCCTGGGCCCCGCGCGGGCTGGCCCCGTAGCGGATGAAGCGGCGGGCGACCTCCGGCGCATGCTCCCACGCCGGATGAGTGGCCATGATCACCGTGGAGGCGAGGTCGCGGACGTGGGCGGCGATCGGCACTTCGCGGATCAGCTCGCGGAACGCCATGACCCTGGCGCCGCTCATCACGCGGTCCACCGTCACCGGGTGCGCCTGGGTAGTGCGATCGATGATCGCGTTCAGCTCCTCGAGCGCCGGGTACCGCACGCGCAGCTTGAACAGGAACCGGTCGAGCTGGGCCTCCGGCAGCGGGTACGTGCCTTCCATCTCGATCGGGTTCTGGGTGGCCAGAACGAAGAACGGTCCGGGCAGTGGGCGCGAGACGCCGCCCACGGTGACCGCCGACTCCTGCATGCCCTCGAGCAGCGCCGACTGGGTCTTGGGCGTGGCGCGGTTGATCTCGTCGGCCAGCAGGATGTGGGCGAAGATCGGCCCTTGCTGGAACTGGAAGTGCTTCCGGCCGTCGGCGTCCTCGACGATGATGTTTGTCCCGATGATGTCGGCCGGCATCAGATCGGGCGTGAACTGGATCCTCGAGAACGACAGCTCCAGCCCCTCGGCCAGGGTCTTGATCAGCAGGGTCTTGCCCAGCCCGGGGACACCCTCGAGGAGGACGTGGCCGCCGGCGAACATCCCGATCAGCACGTGGTTGATGATTTCCCGGTGCCCGACGATGACTTTCTCGACCTCGGCACGCAGCACCTCGAATGAGGCAACAAAGTCCTGCACTCGGGCGTCCTGGGTCATCGCGACTCCTCTCTTACGATGGCGACGGAGGGAGCAACGGATACGAAGCGGTGGGTCATTCCGCTCTCATTATAAGCCCCGGGAGAGCCGCGGCCACAGGGCACGTCAGCGTCTCGTCCTCCGGACGGGGCGGCTGCAAGCCACGCGCCAGCCCTGCGGCAACAGTTTGCGGGGACTCGCGTTGACGTCCTCTGCCCAGGCAGCGGGCACGTGCCGGACAAACGGGCAGCGTCACGAGGCGAGCGCCGCCGGTGGCGCTCAGGCCGATGCGACCGGCGCGAGCCGGCGATACACTGCCGCGTAGCCGTCGAGCTCGCGCGCGGGCGGATACTTCGATTCGACCAGCGCGCGGCCCGCCGCACCGAGGCGGCCACGCAACACCGGATCGCGCGCCAGCCGCGCCGCCTGCGCGGCGAGCGCGCCGCTGTCCGCGAACAGCAGTCCGGTGACGCCGTCCTCGACGAGGGTGCGGTTGCCGGGAATGTCCGAGGCGAGCACGGCGCGGCCGAGCGCCAGGGCCTCGAGCACCGAGTTCGGCATGCCGCCCTCGGAGAACGAGCAGTTCAAGACCACGTCGGCGGCGTCGAGAAGCGAGGCCATCTGCGCGTGCGGCACGGGGCCGATGTGGCGCGCCCACGGCCGGGCGGCCAGGTCGCGGTGGAGCGCCGCGCCTTCCTGCTCGTCGAGCACCGGTCCCGCGAGCAGCAGGCGCACGCGCGGGTCGGCCGCGGCGAGCGCGTCCAGGCCGGCCACCGCCGTTCGCGGCGCCTTCACGGGCCGGACACCGCCGGGCAGGACGAACAGCACGCGCGCGCTCGGCAACGGCCAGTGCCGCGCGAGGTCGAAGGGCGCCCGGGCGTCGAAGCGCACCGCCTGGGGCACGACGACGAGGCGGCTCCGTAGATCGGGGAGCACGCCCGCCACCCGCTCGACGATCGAGTCATCGAACGCGGTGACCGCCGCGGCCCCCTCCAGCACCCGCCGCACGGAGGCTGCCCGCGCGGGGTCGAACAGGTCGTGGTTCGCGTCGGTCCCGGTCAGCGTGACGACGAGGGGAACCTCCAGCCGTCGCGCCAGGCGCAGGGCGAGGGGCCCGACGCGATAGGCGTGGAAGGCGTGGATCAGCGCGGGCGGGTCGCCCTCCACCCCGCCTTCGATCGTCGCCTCGGAGCTCGCCGAAAGGTCCCAGACCGCGACGGCGATCCCCCGCTCGCGCAGGCCATGCACGACCCGGCCGACCGTGACGGCGTTACCCCGCACCGACGGAGCCGCGAACGGGGTCAGGACCGCCAGCCGAGGCATCGCCCGAGCATACCCCAGGGCCTACCGAACCCCCCGATCGGGCCTCGGGAGGGGACCGCTGAATCGCCGGCAGGTCGCCGCGCATCCATCTATAATGAGTGCCGATGTCAGGGTGTAGGTCCGGAGGGGCGTCCGAGATCGAGTGCCGGCAGATTGCCGAGCTGCTCGGCGATTATCTCGAGGGCACGTTGCCTCCGCACACGCGTGAGCTCATCGATTTCCACATCGACGGCTGCCCGCCGTGCGTCGCATTCATCAACACGTACCGAGGAACGATCGACGCCGCCCGAAAACTCGGCGACGTCGAGATTCCCTCCGAGCTCAAGAAACGTCTCCTGGCAGTCCTGAAGAGCAGCAACGCCCCCCAGCAGCAGCGCTGATCGCCCGACGCTCGAATCGCCCGACCTACGCCGTCAGCTCTTTCGCCGTGATCTTGTAGGCGAACGTCGCCGGGTCCAGGCTGTCCTTGCGCTCGCCGGCGGTTTCGGCTTGCGGGTACATCAGGAAGGCAACGGGCTTGCCCTCGGAGCTCGGCAGCTTGACGTCGTGGGCGTAGTTATAGGCCAGCCAGTTCATCTCCCAGGCGCCGAAGAGCTTGGCGCGGGCCTTCGTGACGAGCGGGTCGCCGAGCGGCAGCCCGGACGGCGGCTCTTCCAGCACGACCTTGCGGACGTCGGCCGGATCGACGGGCACCCAGCCGTAGCCGGTCAGGTAGACCTCGGCGCGGCAGTGCTGGGCCTTGCTGATGTCGCCGCTCTTGCCGAGGCTGCGGAACGCCGCGGAGTCGGCGCAGCGCACGCCGTACACGTCGCGCGCCGGTAGCCCGATCGAGCGCGCCAGCCCCACGTAGAGGGCGTTGAGGTCGGCGCACTTGCCGCCGAGGTTGCGCGTCTCGAGCATCGTCTTGACGTCGCCCAAGCCGCAGCCGCGCGTCTTCGGATCACGGAACGTGTTCTCGACGATCCACTCGTAGATGGCGCGCGCCTTCCCGACCTCCCCCGTCTCGCCCTTGACGATCTGCTGCGCGGTCTCGAGCACGAGGCCGTCGGTCGGGATGAGCTGCGTCGGCTGCAGGAACTTCCGCAGGACAGCGGGATCTTCCTTGGCGCCTGCCCCCGGCGGACGCGAGAGGTCGACGAAGCGGTCACGCGTGGAGAAGCGGCTGGTGATCTCCAGCGCCGGCGCCTTCTCGGTCGCCGGCCATTCCGCGTACAGGAAGCCGGCGTCGTACTTGTCGTCGCGCATCATTCGCGCCGTGCCGTTGCTCTTCCACGTGTCGCCGAGCCGCTTGAAGTAATCGGTGTCGGTCATGAGCGGCAGCGGGACCCACACGCGCGTCGTCCCCGACGCCTCGGTCGGCTCGACGCGCGTCACGACTTCGAAGGTCCGCCACTTCGGCTCGTCGGCGGCACGCGCCACTGGCGCCGAGCGCGACAGCGTCAGCAGCCCCGCCGACAGACCGAGACCATGCTTGAGAAACGTTCGACGCTCCATTCGTCCTCCTGTGGCTCCGCCCGGCGTGGTCTTGGGAGCGCCGCGAAGCGTATCGGGATTCAGAAGGAAGACAAATTGGTAGATGCGATGGGACCGCGGCGCGTGATCGGAATCGGCCGATCAATCGAGCTGCGCGTCAGGCGCGAACGCGGATGACGGGCTCGGCGACGACCTCGCCGATCTCCCAGCACTCCTCGCCGGCCGCGCGGAACGCCGCCAGCACGCCGCCGGCCCGCTCGGGCGTGATCGAGAAGAGCAGCCCGCCCGAGGTCTCGGCCTCGGACAGCAGCGCGGCCAGCGTCTTCGAGACCTCCGGCCGGATCTGCAGGCGCGCACCGAAGACGTGATCCAGGTGGCGGCGGTTGCGCTTCATGCCGCCGCTGAAGTGCCCGGCCTCGGCCAGCGCGAGCGCGCCGGGCAGCAGCGGCAACCGGGCCGCCGAGAGCGCCAGGCCGGCGCCGGAGGCCTCGATCATCTCGGCGGCATGGCCCAGCAGCCCGAAGCCGGTGATGTCCGTCGCGCCGGCGGCGCCGTGCTCACGCGCCACGTGCGCGGCCACCCGGTTGAGCCGGAGCATGCTGCGCACCGCGCCGTCCACGACGTCGTCCGGCGCGGCGCCATCCTTGGCTGCGGTCGTGATCACGCCGGTGCCGAGCGGCTTGGACAGGAACAGCCGGTCGCCGGGCCGGAGCCCCCCCTTGATGAAGACGTGATCCGGATGCACGCGGCCCGTCACGCACAGGCCGTACTTCGGCTCCGGATCGACCACGGTGTGGCCCCCGGCGATCACGCCGCCGGCCTCGGCGACCTTCTCGGCGCCGCCGCGGAACACCTCGGTGATGATCTTCTTGTCGAAGTCTCGCGGGAAGCCGGCGACCGCGAGCGCGAACAGGACCTCGCCGCCCATCGCGTACACGTCGGACATCGCGTTCACCGCGGCCACCGCCCCCCACGTCCACGGGTCGTCGACAACGGGCGGGAAGAAGTCGACGGTCTCGACGATCGCCAGGTCGGGGCCCAGGCGGTAGACGGCGGCGTCGTCGGCGTGGCCGAGGCCGACGAGCAGGTTGCGCTCGGCCTCGGCCGACACGCCCGACGGCCGCTTGAGCCCGGCCAGCACCTCCTGGAGGTCTCCAGGAGCCATCTTGGACGCTCAGCCGGCGCAGGCGGCGTACGAGGTCAGGCGGATGCGGGCGCCGCTGTCCATCGCGGCCATCTTACGACTTACGACGGGCGGTCGGCCGGCTGGGATTCGACGAAGGCCAGGAAGGCCTGGGCCAGCGGCGACCGGCTGCGGTCGCGATGCGTGATGAGGTGGAAGGCGCGGGTCACGTTGAGATCGCGCACCTTGACGCAGCTGAGCAGGCGCGCGCGGCACTCGTCCTCCACCGCACGCGCGGAGATGAAGGACAGGCCGAGGCCGGCGCGCACCGCCTGCTTCACCGCCTGGGTCGAGGCGATCTCGGCGACGACGTTGAAGGTGGTCAGGTCGAGGCCGACGGCGCCCAGCGCCCGCTCGAGCGTCTCCCGCGAGCCGGAGCCGCGCTCGCGCAGGATCAGCGGCTCGCGCTTGACGTCCTCGATCGCGATCGTCTTGCGAGCCGCCCAGGGATGCTCGGGCGGGACCGCGAGGACGAGGTCGTCGGCCATGAGCTGCCGCGCCTCCAGCGTCCGTGAGGTCGGTGGCGCGCCGACGACGCCCACCTCGACGTCGCCCGTCTCCACCCAGTCCATGACCTGCCGGCTGCCGCCGATGCGCAGCGAGATCGACACCTCGGGATACTTGCCGCGAAAGGCGCCGATGAGCGCCGGCAGCACGTACTCCCCGGGAATGGTCGAGCCGCCGACCACGAGCTCGCCGCTGACGCGTCCCTGGAACTGCTCGATCGCCTGCTTCGCCTCGCGGGAGAGCGCCAGCAGGCGCCGCGCGTAGCCGAGGAGGAGCTGGCCGGCGCGCGTCGGCGTGGCGCCGCGGCCGAGGCGGTCGAGCAGCTGGACGCCCAGCTCGTCCTCGAGCGCGCGCACGTGCTCGGAGACGGTGGGCTGGGTCAGGAACAGCGATTCGGCCGCGCGCGAGAAGCTCCCGAGCTCGGCGACCTTCAGGAAGATTTCGAGGCGGCGGAGGTCCAGGTGGCTAGTGGCAGCCGCAGCCGCCTCCGCCGCAGCAGCCGCCACCGCTCGGCATGGAGGAGGCGACGAACCCGCCGTCGCTCTTCAGTCCGAAGACGGAGAGCTTGCGGGTGATGTCGCTGCTCGCGCACGCGGGACAGGCCACCTTCGTCGAGGCGCCGGCCACGTACTTCTCGAAGTCCCGCCCGCAGCCGCGGCAGCGATACTCGTAGATCGGCATCGACTACTCGCCCCCTCGCTGGACGTAGCTCTTGACGAACTCCTCGGCGTTCTCCTCGAGGATGTCGTCGATCTCGTCGAGGAGCTTGTCGATGTCCTCCTTGATCTTCTTGCCCTTCTTGGCCAGCTCGGGATTGGCCGCGGCGCCATCGCCGCCGCCTTCGTTCGGCTTCGTGGGCCGCGTCTCTTTCTTCTTCTGCTCAGCCATGATGCCCTCCATCGGGGCACCAAGCGGTGCCCACGACCGACCGGTGACCTCGCCGCTTCAATTCTAACTGATGGGATCGACCCCGCAATATCTTTGATGCGCGGGCCGGGCCTAGCGCTTGAAGTGCTTGCTGAGGCTCAACGTCTGGTGCTGGTACGACGACCGGAGCCCCACCCCGTACACCCGCGTCGGGCGACTGCGGAGCCGCTCGAACCACACCTTGAAGGAGATCTGTCCGTCGTACACCAGGAAGGGCACCTCGCGGGCCCTCACCTCCATAACAACCTTGGTGCCAAGCACGCTCCCGTCGCCGAAGCCGAAGCCCGGGTCGAAGAAGCCCGCGTAATGTGTGCGAATCTCGCCGGCGCCTGCATCGTACACGACCATCTCGGCGGCGTAGTCGGGGGGCACGCGGATGCGCTCCTTGGACACCAGGATGTAGAAACGGTTCGCCTCCAGGATGTAGGCGTCGCGGCTCGGGCGCTTGATCGGCTCCCAGAACTCGGCGGGGTCGTAGTGGCCCACCCGGGCGAGGTCCACCGCCGGTGGGTTCGGATGCGCCCGGTAGCCGATGATCCCGCCGGTGGCGCGGCCGGAGAGGTCCACGCCCATGCAGAGCCCGTCGTTGAACGAGGCGCGCTCGAGCGGGACCGGCCGGTCGTCGTCGTCGAAGAGCAGCGGCGCGTCCCGGTAGAGGTCGCGCAGCACACGGTCGGAGGTCGCGCTCTCCCCGACCAGCAGGCGCAGCTGGTTCAGCGACGCTCCGGCCTGCACGCGCACCGGGAAGGACTGGGGTGAGACCTCCAGATAGAGGCCCCCCCGGTAACCCGGCGCGATCTCGTCGAAGCGCGGCGTCCGGTCGGTGATGACCCGCGTGAAGATGTCGAGACGCCCGGTCGTGCTCTTGGGATTCGAGCGGCCGCGCATGCCGGCCGGCAGCGCCAGCGATTCGAGCAGCGGGACCAGGTACACCGAGCCACGCTGCAGCGTCGCGCCGTCGGTCAGCGACAGGCGATCGATGACGAGGTCGGCATCACCGTCGAGCCGGTCGCTGACCGTCTCGCGAAACGGCAGGAAGCTCGCGCGGAGTTGATAGGCCACCGGCCCCAGGCGCAGGTCGAGGCTGGCGGGCTGGAACTGCTCGTCCGCCAGCGCCACCCGCGCCATGATCCAGCCGGCCTCCACGGCGGCGCGCAGCTCGTGGTCGGGCAGGACGCCGGGACGCTCGTCGTCGCTCATCGAGCGTCACCTAGCACCAGGGCGCCCTCCGTGTCCACCGCGAACGCGCGGGCGGCGCCGGGAATGCCGGCGTTCGCCAGCGCGTTCTCCATCGCCCGGGCGACCGGCTCGGGCTCGCCGTTGACGGCGGCCAGCAGCGATGGGCCGGCGCCGGAGAGCACGCAGCCAAGCGCGCCGGCCCCGCGCGCGGCGTCGACGACGGCCGGCATCCACGGAAACAGCCGCTGCCGGTAGGGCTGATGCAGGCGGTCGACGAGCGCGGCGGCCAGCGCCGGCATCCGCTGGGCCTGCAGCGCCGCCAGCAGCAGCGCGACGCGCTGCACGTTGAAGACGGCGTCCGCACGCGACACCGCGTCCGGAAGCACGGCGCGCGCCTCGGCGGTGGCATTGGTCAGCTCCGGCACGAGCACCACCCACCGCAGCGCGGCCGGCACCGGCACCGAGACGGCGATGACCCGACCGTCGCTCTCGGCGCACGAGACGGTGAGCCCGCCGCACAGCGCGGCGGCCACGTTGTCGGGGTGGCCCTCGGCGCGGGCCGCCAGCGCCAGCAACGCGTCGCGCGAGAGCGGCCCCCCGAGCAGCGCGTTGCCGGCCACCAGCCCGCCGACCCAGGCCGCGGCGCTCGAGCCGAGACCGCGCGCGGGCGGGATGCGGTTGACGCAGGCGAGCGCGACGCCCTTGAACGTCCGCGCGGCGGCCTCGTAGGCCATGCGCACGCCGCGCACGACGAGGTTGTCGCTGCCGGTCGGCAGCCCGCCCACGCTCGGGCCGGGCAGCGTCACGCTGACGCCGTCGGCCTCGCTCGCGCTGACCTCGTTGTAGAGCGCGAGCGCGAGGCCGAGCGCGTCGAAGCCCGGACCGAGGTTCGCGGAGGTGGCGGGGACCCGGACACGAACGCGCAACGGCGCGCTCAGAGCCGTTTGAGCAGCCACTCCGGGGTCAGCGAGACCGCCCAGGAGTTGAGGATCACGTAGTAGTTCGTCGCGACGAGGATGCCCACCGCCACCAGCAGCACCCCCGCACCGCGCTCGACGATCGGGATGAACGGACGATAGCGCTTGAAGAACCTGAGGAACGCGCCGAGCGCGAGCGCCGAGAGCAGGAACGGCACGCCGAGCCCGGCCGAGTAGGCGATCAGCAGCCCGACGCCGCGCTGCACGGTCTCGGCGGTGCCGGCCAGCGAGAGGATCGCGCCGAGGATCGGCCCCACGCACGGCGTCCAGCCGATGGCGAAGGTGACACCGACCAGGAACGAGCCGACGTAGCCGGCCGGCTTCTCGCGGATCTGCCACTGCTGCGTGCGGCCGAACAGCCCGACGTTGAGCAGGCCGGCGATGTAGAGCCCGAAGACGATGATGAGCAGGCCGCCGATGCGACGGATCCAGTCGCGGTACTGGAAGAGCACCTGTCCGGCCGCGCTGAACGAGGCTCCCAGCGCGACGAAGACCACCGAGAAGCCGACCACGAACGTGATGGAGTGCAGGAGGACGCGCCGCCGGGCGGCGGCCGTGAGGTCGGTCGAGAGGTCGGCGACCGACATGCCGGTGATGAACGACAGATACGAGGGGAACAGCGGCAGCACGCACGGCGACAGAAACGAGAAGAGGCCGGCGCTGAAGGCGACGACCACGCCGAGCGAGCCGCCCATCAGCGGGCCATGCCCTCGACGAGCGAGTGCGCGGCCTCGCCGTCCCAGTGCCGCGGCCCCAGCGCCAGCGCGGCCAGGTTGCCGTCGCGTCCGACGACGAAGCTCGAGGGCAGCGCGCGCACGCCGTACGTGTTGGCGAGTTCCATCTTGGGATCGAGGCCGACCGGGAAGGTCAGCTTGTGGGCGCGCAGGTACGGCGCCACCTTGCGGGGATCGGCGTCGACCGACACCGCGATCAGGGTGAAGCCGGCGTCCTTCTGCTGCCGGTAGAGCCGCTCCATGGCCGGCATCTCCTCCAGGCACGGCGGGCACCACGTCGCCCAGAAATTGATCATGACGACCTTGCCGCGCTGCTCGGCCAGGTGGAAGTTTGCGCCACCCGGCGTCGGCACCGTGAAGTCGTCGGCCAGCTTCGGGCGCGCCGGCTTGATGAGGTCGAGCTCCTTGATCGCGTCGGCCACCGGCAGGGCGCGGACGCGACGTGGCCGTGCCGCCGCGGTCGCCGCCACGAGCGGCGCTGCCGGCGCCGGTGGGACGGCGGCGCGCTCCGACGTGGCGGGTGTCGTCACACCGACCGCGCGCTCGTCGGCGAGTCGCGACTCGACGGTGAAGAAGCCGACGGCCGCCGCGGCGGACACCGCGACGACTGCGATCACGACGGCCGGCAGTGGTCGCATTGAATCACGCGCAGTATACCTCTATATTGAGCCACCGCCGATGAAGCCGACGCGAAGCAGGCCTCTGACCATCGTCGCGGACGACCTGACGGGCGCGTGCGACACCGGCGCGCTGTTCACCGCCCGCGCGCCGGTGCCGGTGAGCGTGTGGCCGCGCCGGCCGCCGGCGAGCGCAGTGACCGTCGTGGACACCGAGAGCCGCACGCTGACGGCCGCCGACGCGGCCGAGCGCCTCACGACCGTCGCCACCGGCGGGCGCGCGAGGCAGTGGTTCAAGA
>VBPC01000152.1 GCA_005887895.1 Candidatus Rokuibacteriota bacterium | reverse complement strand
GTCGGGCGAGGTGGCGGGCAGGACCTCGACGTCTCGCGCCGGTACCTCGTTGATCGCCGCGCCGATCTGGCAGCTCGGCCCCGCGCCCAGATAACCCACCTGCGGCAGGAGGCCGCTGCTGGCTGCGCTCAGGATGGCGGCCTCGTCGCCGCGGAGCGGCCGGAAGTGGAAGCGCTCGGCGCAGCCGCCGCCGACGAGCACTGCCAGAGCCAGGACCAGAGCCGGTCGCATCGCACGGATAGGATAGAATGGACCGGTTGTGAAACCGGTCAAGCTGTTCGCCATACGGCACGGAGAAACGGAGCTCGCCCGCGACCGCCGCTTCGCGGGCTCGCGCGACGTCGCGCTCACGCCGCGCGGCCGACGCCAGGGCGAGGCGCTCGCCGACGCGCTGGCGGGCGCCGTCGTGGGCGCGGTCTACGCGAGCCCGCTCGAGCGGGCTCGCGCCACGGCCGCGGTCATCGCCGCGCCGCACAGCCTCGAGGTGCGCGTCGAGCCGGCCTTCCGCGAGATGGCCTTCGGGCAGTGGGAGGGGCTCAGCGGTGCGGAGGTCGGGGTGCGCTGGCCCGAGGCGTACGAGGCGTGGCGGGCCACGCCGCACCTGGCGGCGCCGCCCGGCGGCGAGCGCCTCGACGCGGTGGCGGCGCGGGTGGCGGCCGGCCTTGCGGGGCTGCTCGACGAGCACGCCGGCGGGACGGTGGTGCTCGTCTCGCATGCGATCGTCACGCGGCTCATCGTGCTGGCGGCGCTGGGGCTGGAGCCCGACCGCCTGTGGTCCGTCGACGCCTCGCCGGCCGGGATCACGGAGATCGAGTACCAGGATGGCTGGGTGACGGTGCACCGCATGAACACGCTGACGCACCTCGATCGCATCGAGGCCGAGCCGCCGGAGGGCGTCGCCGTGCCCGCCCGCCTCGACGAGGGCGGGCGGTGAAGCCCGTGCATGCGCAGCTGCCGCGGGGAGCGCGGATCTACCTGCCCGACGAGGCGGCCCGCAAGCGGCACGTCGAAGCGCAGCTGTTCGACGTGTTCCGCCGCTGGGGCTACCGCGAGATCGTCACGTCCACGTTCGAGTACGCGGACGTGCTGGCGCGGGGCACCGACCTCGGCGTGCAGGAGAACATGTTCAAGCTGGTCGACCGCGAGACGGGCCGGATGCTGGCGCTGCGCGCCGACATCACGCCCCAGATCGCGCGGATCGTCGCCACCCGGCTGCGCGAGGAGCCCAAGCCGCTGCGGCTTGGCTACGTGACCAACGTGTTCCGCTACGACGAGCCGCAGGTGTCGCACTATCGCGAGTTCTACCAGGCCGGCGTCGAGCTGATCGGGCTCGAGAAACCGGAGGCCGAGGTGGAGGTCATCGCCATGGCCATCGAGGGCCTGCGGGCCCTGGGCCTCGACCGCTTCCAGCTCGACCTCGGCCATCCCGACTTCTTCCGGGGGCTGCTGGAGGAGATCAAGACCGACACCGGGCGGCAGCAGGAGCTGCAGCAAGCGCTGGCGCGCAAGGACGTCAGCACGCTGGAGCGCGTGGTCGGCGAGATCGCGCCGCCGGCGCACGTGGGCGACGCGCTGTGCGCGTTGCCGACGCTGTTCGGCCATGCCGGCGTGCTCGACCAGGCGGCCGGGTACGCGCGAAACGACCGCTCGGCCCGGGCGCTGGCGAACCTCTCGGAGGTCTACCGGCTGCTGACGATCTATGGGCTGGCCGACGCCGTCCTGCTCGACCTCGGCGAGGTCCGCGGGTTCGACTACTACTCGGGGACCTACTTCGAGGCGTACGTGGCGGGCTTCGGCGCCTCGGTGGCCGGCGGCGGCCGCTACGACCACATGCTGGGGCGCTTCGGCTACGAGTGCGCCGCGGTCGGGTTCGCGTTCGACGTGGCCCGGGTGCTGGCGGTCATGGAGGCGCAGGGCGTGGCGGTCGCACTGCCGGGGCCCGACTTCTTCATCATCGACTTCACGCGCGAGAAGACGGCCGCCCTCTCGCTGGCCCGCCGCCTGCGCGACGGCGGCGCCTCGGTCGCCCGCGACATCATCAGCCGCGGGCTCGAGGAGTCGCTGGCCTACGCGCGCGCCCAGCGGGCGCGCCACGTGCTGGTGGTCGGCAGCCCGCGGACGGCCGCCGACTCGCTGCTGGCGCTGGACCTGATCGGCGGGGGCGAGCGGACGCTGCCGGTCCGCGACGTCCTGGAACGGCCCGAACGGCATTTCGCCGAGGTGAAGGGGAACAGTCATGCCTAACATCGTGGTGGTCGGCACGCAGTGGGGAGACGAGGGCAAGGGGAAGGTCGTCGACATCCTCACGCCGCACGTCAACGTCGTGGCGCGGTTCGCCGGCGGCAACAACGCCGGTCACACCGTCGTCGTCGGACGGGAGAAGTACGTCCTGCACACCGTGCCGTCCGGGATCCTGCACCCCGGCTGCCGCAGCGTCATCGGCTGCGGCGTCGTCGTCGATCCGGGCTCGCTGATCGAGGAGATGGAGTCGCTGGTGCAGCGCGGCGTGACCCTCGACCACCTCTTCATCTCGAAGAACGCGCACCTGATCATGCCCTATCACCCCGCGCTCGATCGCGCCTCCGAGGCCAAGCTGGGCAAGCGGCGGATCGGGACGACCGGCAAGGGGGTGGGGCCGGCCTACGTCGACAAGGCGGCCCGCGTCGGCATCCGCATGGCCGATCTCCTCAACGAGGCGCTGTTCCGCGAGAAGCTCGAGCTCAACGTGGCCCAGAAGAACCGGCTGCTGCGCGAGATCTACGACGCGCAGACCTTCTCGGTGGAGGAGATCCTCAACCAGTACCTGCGCTATGCGGGCTGGCTGGCCCCCTACATCACCGACACCGCGCTCCTGCTCTCGCGCTGGATCGACAGCGGCTACAGCGTCCTCTTCGAGGGGGCCCAGGCCACGATGCTCGACATCGACCACGGCACCTACCCCTACATCACCTCGTCGTCGACGACCGCCGGCGGCGCCTCGACGGGCACCGGCGTGCCACCCACGCGGATCCACGGCGTGCTCGGCGTCTCCAAGGCCTACACGACCCGCGTGGGCGGCGGGCCGTTCCCGTCGGAGATGTCGGGGCCGCTGGCCGAGGCCATCCGCGCGCGCGGCCACGAATACGGCGCGACCACCGGGCGGCCCCGCCGCTGCGGCTGGTTCGACGCCGTGATCGGCCGCTACGCGGCTCGCATCAACGGCCTGGACACCGTGGCGCTCACCAAGCTCGACGTCCTCGACCAGTGCGAGTCGCTGAAGGTGTGCGTGGGCTACCGGTACCGCGGCGAGATCCTCACCGAGTTCCCCGAGGACGAGAACGTGGTCGCGGCCGCCGAGCCCGTCTACGAGGAGAGCGAGGGCTGGCGGGCGCCGACGGCGGGCGCCAAGAACGAGGCCGATCTGCCGGCCAAGGCCCGGCGCTATCTCGAGCGGCTGGAAGAGCTGATCGGCGTGCCCTTCTGCCTGATCTCGACCGGCGCCCAGCGCGACGAGACGATCCTCTGCGAGGACTCGCCGCTCCTGCGCTGGTACCCGTCCGTGCGGTCGAGCCTCGTGTAGTCTAGTCCGGGTTTAGAGGAGCGCCCCGGGTTCTCCGGGGCGGCTCCGAACGATTGGGGGGTCTGGGGGGCCAGAAATGGCCCCCCAGCTTCGACCATCCCCCGGTCAATCAGGCATGGACTTCGCTGGGCTGGACGGCGTGCAGGTGGCGGGAGATGTCGTTGACGGGCTTCTGCAGCGCCGTGAGGTGCTCCACGATCGTGCTGAACGAGTCGGCGACGCTGGCCCGCTCGGCGCGCAGGAACTCCAGCTCGGCCCGCAGCTCGGCGATCTCGCGGCGCGCGTCGGTCACCTCGGCGCGGAGCCGCTCGTTATCCCTGTCGGACATCTCCAGCCGCCCACGCACGCGGTCGCGGTCGTCGAGATAGGCCGGGATCATGCGGCCGATGAGGTACTGACTCTCCTCGAGCCAGCGGTCCACGCGTTGCCGGTCCTCCAGACCCTCCATGCCTTCCATGCTCACTCTTCCCCTCTTGCCGGCGGTGTCGGTCCCAGTGGTCCCGTGCATCCGCGTCTCGTCGGTCAGCCGGATGACCGCGACCCGCGGGGATGACAGGTTGTGCGCCGTGTGGGCGCGGCGGCGTTCAGCGGCCGTCGCGTCGTTGCGGCGGCGTCGGTCGAGGATGACGCGCGTGCTGGCGTCGGGCTCGAAGCGCTGCTTGAGGTAGTGGTAGAGCGCCTCCTCGGAGGCGGCAACGACGACGAGGTAGCTCGCGACCGGTTCCGTCAGCAGCGCTTGGCCTCCCAGATGTTGTAGCCGCGCTGACTGTAACAACCATATGTGGACCGTGCAAAGAAAAATTACGAGCGGCAGCGTGCGATGGAGCGAGGAATCGGTCAGACCGAGGGCGCGGACAGGCGCCGTACTCGGCGACGATCTCGTTCCAGAAACGGTCGAGCGCGACCGTCGCCTCGTGGCTCTGATCGACCTCAGCGGCTGACGTCGCGCTGGTAGCACGTCTGGTGGACCATCAGCTCGTGGAACTGCCGCACGCGATCGTCGGGGGTGATCTCGGCGCCGCAGAAATAGCACACGGCGGCGGGCGTGTCCTTCGGCGGGCGCGGGCGCGACGGCGCGCGACGCCGTGGTTTGCGGCGGGCGGGCTTGGGACGCGGCTTCTTGGCCACGGAATCGATAGCGACCGGGCTCAGCCGATCAGGCGATTGCCGCGCTCCGCGACCGCGGCTTCAGCGTGGTGAGGGCGGCAGCGCGCGTTCGCATCTGCTGAAGGACCCGACACCTGAGGAACTCGACGAGCGCGGCATCGTCGTCGACGATGAGGATTCGGCCGAGACTTACCGGTCGATCGTCGTGGCTGACCATGGAACGTATGCCGGCCACGATATGACGGGACCCGGCCCCGGCGGAACCCCAGAAAAGCCAGGGCGCGGTGCTCGACGTCCCGCAGAGCGCTCAGTCGTCGACGAGGCGTGTCAGGTCAAGGCCGATCCCGGCCTTGCAGTAAGAGGAGGAGCTCGTCGCCCACTGACCGCCACGATATGACGGCCGCGGGCACGCGTGAAGACGGGAAACATTTCCCCCCGGGTGGGGGATCGACGCTTCTAAGGCCCCATCGACCCGAAGTCATGAGGCACCGACGGTGCGAAGACGTTGGGAGGCAGAGACGCCGGGGAGGTGGTGGTCGGAGACGCGGACCCTTCGGTCGAGGGCGCGTTGTCGGTCGTGGCGAGCGAGGTCGCACAGCCACCAAGCGCGGCGGCCATGCAAGCGAGAGCGATTACCAGCCTTCGATTCATCGTCTACCTACCTTCTGCCCAGGGTCTCCCGAATGTCCGCGGAGTCCCCGCCACATTTGAGATGGCCGTGACGTCGATCTGGTTGCAGTGTGAGGTCACCCCGATCGATGCCCTGGGGCCTCGACGATGTCGAATTCGCAACCCCTCGTTCGACGTATAGGTAGAGCCCGGATTCAGCCGGTCGAGGTCGTCCGGAAGGCTCAGGAGGAGGACACCAGTGAGAGCGAAGAGTGAGGGACTCGCGAAGCAGTTCGAGACGAAGGCTCAGGAGGCCGTCGCCGTGATCGAGATGCTGAGTGACGCCGACTGGAAGAAGGTGACCGCGGCGGAGAGGTGGACCGTCGGCGTGACCGCGCACCACCTGGCGGGCGCTTTCGAGCCGGTCGCCGGCATCATCACCGGGATCGTGTCCGGGACGCTGCCGGGGGGTTTCTCCCGGGCCATGCTCGACGAGATGAACGCCCGGCACGCGCGGGAGCACGCCAACTGCACCAGGGCGGAGACGGTCGCGCTCCTCAGGAAGGGCGCGCCGAAGGCCGCCGCAGTGGTTCGGGGCCTCAGCGACGATCAACTGGCGAAGAGCGGGACGGTCTTCACCGACGCGCCGCCGATGACCGCCGAGCAGCTCGTCATGCGGGGCCTGATCGCCCATATCGACGAGCATGTCGGCAGCATCCGGAAAACGGTCGGACCGTAACAGAGGATCGAAGCGTTCAGCGAACTGGCCGGCCCAGAACGTGCATCTCAGGACGCGCGCACAGTGAGTTGCGCGGTCGCGCGTCCCGGAGGAGCACCATGAAGGGACATTTCAGGAACTTCGTTGCCGTGCTGGCCGCCGGCGCGGCGCTCGGGCTTTCGCTGAACGCCGGCCGGGTGGCTGCCGCCGATCGCGTCCCTGGCCCGGAGGCGACCCGCGGGGCGTCGGGTCCGACGTCACAGCACGCGAACGCCCATGCGGATCAGCACCTCAACGCCCAGGTCAACGGCACCGATGATCGTGCCAAGGGCACGGAGGACTCCGCTCCGCGAGGCGACGAGCAGTACGACCCCCAGCGTGACTGGCGCAACGCGCCCGGCGTGGATCGTTACGGGCGGACGACGACGGGCGCGCCGCGCTGGGCGCCACGCTAGGGTAGCGCGGCTCGCCAGCACGGTCGGCCTCGACCCACGGCGGGGTTGGGCGCTCCGCAGCGCCGTTCCGGTCGCCAGCCGCGATGGCGGTTACTGAACGGTCCTGGTATAGTGCCTCCGCCGGCCATTGGGTTCCCGGGTTGACGCACTTGCCGTTCGACCCTCTGGTATCTGGGCTTTGATTCTCCCGGTTCAGACTCCACGGCAGCGCCGGTCTTTCGGCGGGCGTGTCGGGGTCAGTAGATGCCCCTCTCCGGTATTCACGTCCTAATCGTTGACGACCATGACGACACGCGCGACATCCTCGAGCAGACGCTGCGATTTCAGGGTGCGATCGTAACGAGCATGGCGACCGCCCGCGAAGCGCTGCTCGCTGTACCCCAGGCCGCCATCGTCGTTGCCGACTTCGTCATGCCGGGCGACGACGGTGTCTGGCTCTTGGAGCAGATCAATCAGCGGCCGAGGCCGGTTCCAGTGATCGCGTTGACGGGTCTCGCTGAAAGCCAACACCCACGTCTTGCGGCGGCCCCGTTCACCCGCAAGCTGCTCAAGCCCGTAGATCCGTTCGATCTCGGCGCGGAGATCTTGCAGGTCCTCAAAATCCGACGCGGGTAGGCTTCCTGCGGCTGACGTCGAATAGTTTCCGCACCTGTCCCTCGAGCTCCTCCGGTAGGCATGGCTTCGTCAAGAACACATCGGCGCCGGTCTCCAGCGCCCCCTCCTGAATCGCGCGGAACGCGTACCCGGTGAGCACGATGATCGGGACCCGCCGAGTGCGCGGGTCTGTCTTGAGGCGAGCGATCGCTTTCGTGCCGTTGAGCACGGGCATGGCGAGGTCCATGACGATGACATCCGGCCGCAGGCCCAGCGCCGTCAACACCCCAGCGTTGCCGTCCGCGGCCGAGGCGACACGAAATCGGCGGCTAGTCAGATACTCGGTGTAGAGCTCGCGCGTGTCCGCCGAGTCGTCGACGATGAGGACGAGCGGCGCTTGGCGTAGGGCCCGGCTCGTGCTCGTCTGATGGTGCGTAATTGTCGGGCGCCGGCGACGAAGCGTCAGCGATCGAGTTGGCACACTGCGGCGCTGATTCGTATGCTCGTGGGGCGAGGCTGAGCCATAGGCCAAGCTCACCAGCGTCGGGCCTATCCAGTAGTCCTCGAGAACGCTCGCGTGCGCCGTTGGCCGCTGAGGCATTTGCGAGGTGCACCTCATGCGTAGGGTTACGTGGACCCGCGTTTGGTTCAATCCCTGAAAGCCTTTTCTTATTTTGCCTGCGAGGCTACCCAAAGACGTCGGCTGCAAGGCGGCCCAAATGGAGATTGAGGATCAATGGGTTCTTACCGAGGAGCCGCGGACGTTGGAGGAAGATCGAATCAAGCTGTTCGGCGCGGTGGCGTCGCTCAGGGGAGCGCGTCGTCGTTGGCGACATCGCCACCAGTTCGATCAATTTCCACGACCTGCGCCATACCACGCGAGCCCCGACCGGCTCCGCGATGCTGTCGCGTCCCTGCCGGTCCTCAGCACAATTTCAGCACAACGCGGTAGAATCGAGCCCGCGCGTGCTGCAAGTGCCCGTCGAGCCGTTAGCTCAGTTGGTAGAGCACCTGACTTTTAATCAGGGGGTCCTGGGTTCGAGTCCCAGACGGCTCACCACCCGCCGGACGGCCACGGTTGGCTTTGACGCTCGACGGCGAGCGGCGTAGGCTCATGACGCGAGTTGGAGGGCGCCCCCGATGTCGACGGCCAAACGGTTCGCCTGGGTGTCGTTGCTCTCGGTGGTGCTCCTGACCGTCGCCGTGCCGCCGAC
>VBPC01000296.1 GCA_005887895.1 Candidatus Rokuibacteriota bacterium | reverse complement strand
GCAGCTCGTCGGGCAGCCGCGCGCCGCGCATCGGCACCAGCGTCTCGCGGGTGAGGCCGTCCGGCACCGGCGCATCGGCGGCCACCGGCACCACCCAGCACGGCGCGTCGTGATACGTGCCGAGCCAGAACGGCGGGGCCGCGACGCCGAGGGGACAGTCGCCGAACGGCAGCCGCAGGTCGGCGCCGTCGGCGCGGACCAGCAGGCTCTGGCCCTGCACGAGCAGCCAGTGGCCGCGATCGGCCGGCGGCTTGCCGCCGCGCTTGGCCGGCGCGAAGGCCGCGTCGAGCACGTCGCGGTTGAACGGCAGATGCACGGTGAGCGGCGTCGTCATGCCCACCACGGATAGAAGGGCGGCATGTCCTTGCCGGGCCGGCCGGTGAAGCGCGGCGGCCGTTTCTCGAGGAACGAGGTCACGCCCTCGTGGGCGTCGGCCGAGCGGCCCGTGTGCCACATGCCGAGCGAGTCGATGCGGTGCGCCTCGCGCGGGTGATCGGCGCCGAGCATTCGCCACAGCATCTGCCGGATGAGCGCCACCGACACGGCCGAGGTGTTGCGCGCGATGTCGAGCGCCAGCTCGCGCGCGGCCGGCAGCAGCGCCTCCGGCGCGAGCACGCGGCTCACGAGACCGCCGGCCTGGGCCTCCTCGGCGGAGAAGACGCGGCCGGAGTACGTCCACTCGGCCGCCCGGGCGATGCCGACCAGCCGCGGCAGGAACCACGTGCTGCAGGCCTCGGGGACGACGCCCCGCCGCGAGAAGACGAAGCCGATCTTCGCCGCCGTCGAGGCGAGACGGACGTCCATCGCCAGCGTCAGCGTGATCCCGAAGCCGACGGCGGGCCCGTTGATGGCCGCGATCACCGGCTTCGTCATGTCGAAGATGCGCAGCGTGACGACGCCCCCGCCGTCGCGGTGATCCTCCGGGCGCTCGCTGCGGCCGGGCCCGCCCGCGAACGTCCGGCCGCCGGCGCCGAGGTCGGCGCCCGCGCAGAAGGCGCGACCGCTCCCGGTGACGATCACCACGCGCACGCCGTCATCGCCGTCGGCGCGGTCGAAGGCCTCGACCAGCTCCCGGATCATCGTCGCGTTGACGGCGTTGAGGCGATCGGGGCGATGCAGGGTGAGCGTCGCCACGCCCTCGGCGACGTCGTAGCGAACGGTCTCGAAGTTCTTGTTCATAGGCTCGCCTCGGACGGCGGGGCCCCAGCCCCGCGACGTCCTGCGGCTCGCACTTCCACCGCTAGAAACCGAGCGCGCGGACGTCGCGGCCGGCGCCGGCGGGGGCGGGCTCCGGCGGCGCCGGCGCCGTCACCTCGAGCTTCTTCAGGGTGGGCATGACCTCGGCGGCGAACAGCCGCATGTTCCGCTCGGCCTCGTCCCAGGGCATGCCGGCGTAGGAGAACACGCCGACGTAGTGACTGTTGCCGGTCCGCCGGTGGATGTCGACGATCTTGTCGTAGCACTGCTCGGGCGTGCCCCACACTTGAAGATTGGCGAAGTAGTCGATGACCGTCTCGGTGCCGTACTGCGCGATCTTGTCGCTCATCTTGCCGTAGTACTCGTAGCCCTTCGTCTTGGCCAGGTGATCGCCCTGGAACTGGTAGTGGTCGAGCACCGTCTCGTAGTAGCCGCCGATCCAGCGCCGCGCCTGCTCGCGCGCGCGCTCGGCATTCGTGTCGCAGAACGTCCACCCGGCCGACACGGGCGGCGGCGCGTCCACGCCGTTCACCTGCTGGTAGACGCTGCGATAGGTCTCCAGCTCCTTGGCCACCTCGTGCCAGGGCTTCTGGGGGATGATCAGGATGCCGACGCCAAGCCTGGCCATGATCGGCAGCGACTCGGGCGAGACGGCCGCCGCGTAGGTGCGTCCGCGGAACGACTTGAACGGCGCCGGCCGGATGGCCGCGCGCGGCTGCTTGACGTAGGCGCCGTCGTACTCGCAGTAGCCGGTCTCCAGACCACGCAGCACCATCTCCGCGGATTCGACGAAGCGCGGCCGCGACTCGTCCATCGGCAGGCGGAAGCCGTCGAACTCCACCTTACCGGCGCCGCGGCCGAGGCCGAGGATCAACCGGCCCCCCGAGATGTTGTCGAGCATCGCGATCTCTTCGGCGGCCCGCATCGGATCGTGCCAGGGCAGCACGACCACCATCGAGCCGAGCTGCGCGCGCTCGGTGCGCCCGGCCATGTAGGTGAGGAACTGCAGGACGTCCGGACACATCGTGTAGTCGGTGAAGTGATGCTCGACTCCCCACACCGACTCGAACCCCAGCGGCTCCGCCAGCTCCGCCAGCCTCAGCTCGTTCCGGTACACCTCGAAATCCGACCGCCCCCTCTTCGGATTCTGAAACACGCTGGCCATGCCGACGTGCATACGATGTCTCCCTTGGCCGGATCCAACTCCCGGTGCAGCCGAGATTAGCCCCCGCCCCCAACCCCGTCAATCACCGCCCCCCCGCGCGGGGCGATCGAGATGCTCCGAGCCCGCGATGCCGCGAGGTTGTCGACGATCACTCGACTCCACGGCCACGGCGGCGGGGGCGGGGGCCGGGGGTCGCCGGCGATTCCGTTGGCTTCGATCGTGTAATGCCTCCCGTCGGATTTCACCAAACCTCGGCAGGCGCACCCGAAGGTCTCACGCGGAATCGCCAGCGACCCCCGGCCCCCGCCCCCGCCGCCGTGGTCGCGAAAGGCTAGCGACGGACGACGAGCTCGGCGTCACCGGAACGCGAGAGCATTTCGATCGCCGCCCCATCGTGACCTTGGGACGCGCGCAGCGACATCTTCGACGAGCGCAGCGCCAGGTTGCGCAGCTCGATCCAGGACAGCCACGGCGGCAGCCGCGGGCGGTTCAGCGTGAGCTGGTTGTCGGCGGCGTCGGGGACGAGGCCCAGCATCGACGCGATCAGCATGAAGACGACACCGGCCGCCCATGCTTGCGGGGCGCACGCCACCGGGTACTGCGTGGGGCCGTAGCCGTCCACGCGCGGAAATCCGCAGAAGAGCTCCGGCATGCGCATGTTCTCGAACTGCAGCACGGCCTCGAAGAGCCCGGTGGTCAGCGTGAGCGAGGGATCGCCGAACCCGTACCGGCGCATGCCGACCGCCGCGATGGCGGTGTCGTGTGGCCACACCGAGCCGTTGTGGTAGCTCATCGGGTTGTAGAGACGCTCGCCGCTGGCCAGCGTGCGCACGCCCCAGCCGGTGTACATGTCGTCGGCCATGAGCCGGCGGGCCACGATGGCCGCCCGACTCTCGCTGACGAGCCGCATCCAGAGGAGATGGCCGGGATTCGACGTGATGACCCGGCACGGCCGGCCCTCGCCGTCGAGCGCCAGCGCGTAGTACGCCTGGTCCGGCAGCCAGAAATCGGCCTCGAAGCGCTCGCGCAGCCGGCGCGCGCGCTCACGGAGCGTGCGCGGCCGATCGCTCTCACCGAGGATCTCGGCGACGTCGGCGGCCGCCAGCAGGGCGGCGTACTGGTAGCCCTGCGCCTCCGCCAGCGCGATGGGCGCTTCGGCGAGGTGACCGGAGGCGTGCATGATCGCGTCGTGCGAGTCCTTCCAGCCCTGGTTGACCAGGCCGCGCGGCGAGCGTCGCGCGTAGGTGAGGTAACCGTTGTGGGCATCGGCTGCCGCCAGCATCCACCCCAGGACGCGCGCGGCCGTCGGCCACAGCTCGCGCAGGAACGCATCGTCGGCCGTCCACTTCCAGTATTCGGCGAGCAGCACGAGGAACAGCGGCGAGGCGTCGACGCTGCCGTAGTAAGGGATGAACGGGATCTCGCGACAGTTCGCCATCTCACCACGCCGCAGCTCGTGGATGATCTTGCCCGGCTCCTGGTCGGTGAACGCGTCGTCCACCCGGCCGACGTGCCGGGCCAGGAAGCGCAGCGTGCCGGCGGCGACCCGTGGCTCGAACGGCAGCACCTGCAGCGCGGTGGTGAGCGCGTCGCGCCCGAACGCCGCCACGTACCACGGGATCCCGGCGTAGGGCACCACGCCGTCGGCCGTCTCGGTCAGCAAGAGGTGCAGGTCGCGCCGCGAGCGGGCCACCCACACCGCGAAGAGGTCGTGATCGCTGCGCACCTCGACCGCGTCCCGATCGAGCCCGTCGGGCAGCAGGCGCCGCCGGCGCAGCGCCTCGCCATAGCCGAGCAGCCTCGGCGGCGCGCCCGGATCGGTGGCCGCCGTCACCACCACGGTCATCTCCGCGCTGCCCCCGGGCGCCAGCGTCAGCCGGAACTCGGCGCCGGCCTCGTCGAGCCGCGCGGGCGCCGGCGTGAAGGCCAGCGTGGTCGTTCGGAGGAGGTCGTCGAGCCCACGATAGCCCAGTCGCACGGCGCCGACGTCGACGGCGGCCGGCAGGAACTGTCCTCGCTGGGGGCGCGGGTGCCCCCGGACCTCGAAGACGTCCACGAAGTCGGCGGCGAACGACAGCGTCAGCGACAGCTCGTGCGGCTCGCGCGTGAACGCCTCGACCAGCAGCAACTGGTAGAGCTGGCCGGCGTGCACGGTCGTCCGGCGGGCGATGCGCAGCGAGCGGCCCGGCAGCAGCACGTGCGGGGCCAGCAGGACGTCGGGGTTGGTGAGATCGATCGTCGCCTGCATGGCGTCCTCGGCCACGCCGGCGTTGAGCACGATGGGCCGATGCCCGTGCACGCGCAGCTCGAGCTGGCGCAGGAAGCGGGTGCCGTCGACGTAGAAGCCGAATTCGCTGTCGGGCATGTTCGGCAGGTCTCCCCGGCGGTTGGCCACCAGGAAGGCCTCGTCGTGCTTGAGGACGAGCTTGGGAAGATCGGCGGCGACCTCGGAGGCGAGGATGTAGTACTGCTCGCCGAGGAGCACGTCCCCCCGCGCGGTCTCCGGCGCTACGTCGCGCGCCGGGCGGTCGGCGCTCATGGCCGAGCGGGGGCCTCCGCCAGCCGGCGGTACACCGCCTCGTAGTCGTCGACCATTCGCGACACCGAGAAGCGCTGCTCGACGTGACGGCGGCACTCGGCGCGGTCGATCTCGTCGATTCGCTTCACCGCGTCGACCAGCTCCAGCAGCGACGCGCCGAGGAAGCCGGTGCGACCGTCGACGACGACCTCCGGCACCGCGCCGCACGGGCGGGCGACCACTGGCGTGCCGCACGCCATCGCTTCGACCATCACCAGGCCGAACGGCTCCGGCCAGTCGATCGGAAACAGCAGGGCACGCGCGCCCCCGAGAAACGCCGGCTTGTCCTCCTCGCTGATCTCGCCGAGGAACTCCACGAGCGGATCATCGAGCATGGGCGTCACCACGCGCTCGAAGTACTCGCGGTCGCTCGCGTCGACCTTGGCGGCGATCTTCAGCGGCATGCCCACGCGCCGCGCGACCTCGATGGCCAGGTCCACCTGCTTTTCCGGCGAGCAGCGGCCGAGGAAGGCAAGATAGCCACCGTCCTCGGCCGTGAAGGAGTAGCGCTCCACGGGCTGGCCGTGGTACACCGTCCCCGCCCACCGGAGGCCGAGGTCGTCGAGCGGCCGCCGCTGCGCGTCGCTGATCGACACGAGCGAGACGTCGCGGAACTGGCGATAGAGCGGCCGCAGCCCCGGCAGGTCGAGCCGCCCGTGCAGCGTGTGCACGGTGGGCGTCGTCACCAGACGGGTGAGCGGAAAGACGAGGTAGTCCACGTGGCTGTGAATCACGTCGAAGTCGGCGGCCCGCCCGAACGCCATGTCGAGCTCGCGGATGGTGTCCGCGCACAGCAGGTCGTGCGTCGTCGGCTCCAGCCGCATGGCGCGCTCGGTGACCGGCACCAGCCGGGCCGCGGTGCGCGAATCGCCGCTGGCGAACAGCGTGACGTCGTGACCGCGGCGCGCGAGCTCGTCGGTGAGATAGGACACGACGCGCTCGGTGCCTCCATAGCGCCGCGGCGGCACGGACTCGAAGAGGGGAGCCACCTGCGCGATACGCATCGAATGCAATGATTTGCAAGACGGTTGCCAGCGAGCGTGGGTGAAGAGAGGACGCGGATGATCGCGCAGACCGCGGAAGTCCGCGAGCAGCATCGCTTCGACGTCGCCGCGCTCGAGCGGTACCTGGGTGAGCGCGTCCCCGACTTCCGCGGACCGCTCGAGGTGCGGCAGTTCCGTGGTGGCCAATCCAACCCGACGTATCACCTCGTCGCCGGCGGCCTCGAGTACGTCCTGCGCCGCAAGCCGCCCGGCAAGCTGCTGCCGTCCGCGCACGCCGTCGATCGCGAGTACCGCGTGATCACCGCGCTGGGCCGCACGACGGTGCCGGTGCCGCGCACCTGGGTCCTGTGCGAGGACGACAGCGTCATCGGCACCGCGTTCTACGTGATGGACTGCGTGCACGGCCGCGTCTTCTCCGATCCCGCGCTGCCCGGCGTCAGCCCGGCCGCGCGGCGGGCGATGTACGACTCGATGAACGACGTCCTCGCCCGCCTGCACGCCGTCGACTACACCGCGGTCGGACTCGGCGACTACGGCAAGCCGGGGAATTACTTCAGCCGCCAGATCCATCGCTGGACGTCACAGTATCGAGCCTCCGAGACCGAGCGCTTCGACTCGATGGAGCGTCTCATCGAGTGGCTGCCCGCGCATCTGCCGGCCGAGGACGCGACCACGCTCGTGCACGGCGACTTCCGGCCCGGCAACCTCATCATGCACCCCACGGAGCCCCGCGTCGCCGCCGTCCTCGACTGGGAGCTGTCGACGCTCGGCCACCCGCTGGCCGACCTCGCCTACAACATCATGCCCTACCGCCTGGGGATGGAGTGGGACGGGTTCCGCGGGAAGGACCTGGCGGCCCTCGGCCTGCCGACCGAACAGGCGTACGTCGCCGACTACTGCCGCCGCGTCGGCCGCGCGCGCATCCCCGACTGGGACTGGTACGTCGTCTTCGCGATCTTCCGTCTCGCGGCGATCGCGCAGGGCATCATGGGCCGCGTCCTCGCCGGCACCGCCAACGACCCGCAGGCCCGCTCGCGCGGCGAACGGGCCAGGCCGCTCGCGGATGCCGGCTGGGCGATCGTCCTCAACACCCAGCCTTGATCACGAGCGTGAACGGTTGTCGGTCGAGAACCCCCCGCGCGAGCGGGCGCAGGCACGATCGGTCCGGCGCGCCCGCGAGGGCTCGATCGGAGATGATGAGGCGCCCGTCCGGCCCCACGCGTTCCTGAAAGAAGCGAAGGTTCTTGCTGACCAGGACGGGATGATCGAGATTGAAGGTCAAGGCCAGCTCGGGGACGTCGGTCGCATACAGCGGGACGGACCGGTTCCCCAGCGCCGCGCGGACCGCGGCGAGGTCGGTGGCCTCATTGAAGCGACGAGTGTGAATCGTGTCGACCACGGCGCCGATCGCGACGAGCGTGATCCAGGCGCCTGCGAAGGCCCAGACCCGCCTCCGCCAGGCCAGCGTCGAATGCCACCAGCCGATCAGCAGGGCCAGGGCGGGGCAGAGCGGAAGATAGTAACGCTCCCTCTGTTGCTCCGAGACGGCGATGATCGCGAATACCGTTGCCAGCCACACGAGGAGCAATCGCAGGTGCCGGCTCCGCTCGGTTTTCGCCTCCCGGATCGCGGCCCGGACGGCGACCGGGAGCAGGATGCACCAGGGCAGCGTGATCGCCACCGCGTGACCGATCGGCTCGCCGATCGCCCGCCAGTGCCATCCCGTCGTCGGAACGTACCAGAGGAACTGATCGTGGAGCACGATGCCGGTGACGAATCGTTCTCGATCGGCCACGGCGGCCGCGATCCACCACGGCACCGCGATGACGACCAGCAGCACGAGGCCCGGCGCCGACCCGAGACGCCTGAGCCCCGCGACACCGGCGACGGTGAGCGTGTGGACGAGGACGATCGCCAGGGGCAGCAATCCGGCCGCTCCCTTCGTCAGGCAGGCGATCCCGACGAGCGCGTAGAACGCGATGAGGTCAGCGGAGGTGCCGCCGGTCTCCCAGCGCACATAGGCCGCCATGGCACCGGTCAGCGCGAGCAGGAGCGCCATGTCGGGCATCGCCGAGTGGGCGAACGAAAACACGCCAACGGTCGTGAGCGCGATCAGCGCGGCCACCACGCCGGCCTCGGCATCGAACAGTCGTCGACCGATCCAGTAGGTGAGGAGCACCACACCGACGGCCTCGAGAAGGGAAGGCAGGAGGGCCGTCCTGGCGCTCACGGCCCCGCCCGGCCAGGAGGCGAGGCTCATGAGCCAGACCACGAGGGGCGGCTTGGCCAGGTGCGGCCGGCCGTCGGGAAGAGCCGGCAGGAGCCAGTGGCCATGGGCCAGAACGTCTCGGGCCATGACCGGAAACCGCGTGTCATCGTTCGTCAGCAGTTGACGCGAGTTGAAATTGAAGCCGAGGATGATGATGGACAGACCCAGGAGCAACGCGAGATGCCACGAGCGTTTCAGACTGTGCGTCCGAGTCGGCGCGTTCGCAGGCTCCATTCCTGACTCTCCCCGGTTCGAGCATGTCGTCGAGGGCGCAGGAGCGGGCTTGCCGGCCGCTCGTGCTGCCCCAGCGTGAAGAACCCAGAGCGGAGCCCACTCGGCTCCGCGTGGGGAAGCTCAGCGGTGAGGACGTCTAGGCCGGAGGCGCGCGGAGCTGGTAGGGGGTGTCAGCGGAAACGCTTGGGTTCGAACGCGGCCAGATTGTCGACGCAGGCCACCGCCTGGACGGCCGCCACCACGACGTCGTCGTAATCGTCGTCGTCCCACAGGCCGCCGAACCACGTCGGATCAGGTGGGCTGGCATAGGCGAGCGGCAGGAGCGCCGCCAGTACGACCGCGAGGAGGACGGCCAGGGCGCTCAGGCGACCTCGAAGAGCCCGGCGGCGCCCATGCCGCCGCCGATGCACATCGTGCACACGACGTAGCGCGCCCCGCGGCGCTTGCCCTCGATCAGCGCGTGGCCCACCATGCGGGCGCCGCTCATGCCGTAGGGATGCCCGATGGAGATCGCGCCGCCGTCGACGTTCAGCCGGTCCATCGGGATGCCGAGCTTGTCGCGGCAGTACACGACCTGGACGGCGAAGGCCTCGTTCAGCTCCCAGAGGTCGATCTGGTTCATCCGGATGCCGGTGCGCTCCAGCAGGCGGGGCACGGCGAAGACGGGGCCGATGCCCATCTCGTCGGGCTCGCCGGCGGCCACGGCAAAGCCGCGGAAGATGCCGAGCGGCGAGAGCCCGCGGCGCTCGGCGACCTTGGCGTCCATGACCACGCAGGCGGAGGCGCCGTCGGAGAGCTGGCTGGCGTTGCCGGCGGTGACGTGGCCCTTCTCACCGGCGACCGGCTTCAGCGAGGCCAGGCCTTCGCGCGTGGTGTCGGGCCGGTTGCCCTCGTCCTGCGCCAGCGTCACCGGCTCCTCGCGCGGCTCGCCGCTGGCCTTGTCCACGACCAGCTTCGTCGTCGGCAGCGGCACGATCTCCTGGCTCAGCCGTCCCTCGCGCTGGGCGGCGGCGGTGCGCTGCTGGCTGGCCAGCGCGTAGTCGTCCTGCACCTCGCGGGGGATGTAGTAGCGCTTGGCCACGACCTCGGCCGTCTCGATCATGGACATGTAGATCTCCGGCTTGTGGTCCTCCAGCCACGCGTCCCGGAAGCGGTGCAGGTTCATGTGCTCGTTCTGCACGAGCGAGATCGACTCCAGCCCGCCCGCCACCATGATCGGCACCCGGTCCACGATCACGCGCTGCGCGGCCATGGCGATCGCCTGCAGGCCGGACGAGCAGAACCGGTTCACCGTCACGCCGGCGGTGGTCACCGGCAACCCGGCCCGGATCGCCGCCTGGCGCGCGATGTTGTTGCCGGTGGCGCCTTCCGGCAGGGCGCAGCCAAGGATCACGTCCTCGACCTCGCCGGGCTCCACGCGTGCGCGCGTCACCGCGTGCTGGATGACGTGGCCGCCGAGGTCGGCGCCGTGCGTGTTGTTGAACGCGCCGCGATAGGCCCGGCCGATCGGCGTGCGGGCGGTCGAGACGATGACGGCGTCTGCCATGGTGATCTCCTTATCGCGCTCCCATCCTCGACTCTACACCGCGGCGGTGATCATGATCTCGACGAGGTACTTCGGATTGGCCAGCCGCGCCTCCACCGTCGCCCGGGCCGGCGCGTTGCCCGGCGAGACCCAGGCATCCCACACCGCGTTCATCTCCTCGAAGCCGCGGATGTCGGCGAGGTAGATCGTCGCCGACAGCAGGTTGGCCTTGCTGCTGCCGGTGGCGGCCAGCAGGTCGTCGACCTTCTTCAGCACCGCTTCGGTCTGCGCCTTGACGGTCGCGCCGTCGGCGACCTGGCCGGCGAGGTAGACCGTGTTGCCGTGCACGACCGCCCCGCTCATGCGGGGTCCCGCGTTGTGACGCTTCACGTTCATGGCGATGTCCTCTCGAGTGGAGATGGCGAGACCGGCCAATCATGACACACTTGTCCGGCTAGCCGCGCGGGGTCAGGCCGAACGCCGCGGCCAGCAGCGCGTAGGAGCGCAGCCGGGTCTCCCACGACTCGGTGATCGTCACCACGACCACCTCGTCGACCCCGTATTCCGCGGCCAGCGCCTCCAGCCCGGCCCGGCACTGCGGTGGCGTGCCGGCGATGCGCCGGCGCCGGGCGTGCTCGACGATCGCCCACTCGCGCGGCGAGTACTGGTACGCCTCGGCCTCGGCCACGGTCGGATAGCGGCTGAGGCGCCCGGTGTAGAGCCGCACGATGAAGAGGTCGCGGCTCTGCGCGAGCCGGCGCGCGTCCTCCTCCGTCGGCGCGCAGACCACGAAGACCGCCACGCTCGCCCGCGGCTCGGCCAGCAGCGGCGACGGTTTGAACGCGCCCGCGTAGGCGCGCGTCACCGCGGCGCCGCCCTCGGCGTTGATGAAGTGCGCGAACGAGAAGCCGGTGCCGAAGTGCGCGGCCATCGCGGCCGACTGATCGCTGGAGCCGAGCAGCCAGACCTCCGGTGCGCCGGGGCCGGTGGGCATCGCGAGCACGCCGGCGTGCGGATGCTCGGGCGGCAGATCGCCGTGGAGGAACCCGAGGAGGTCGGCGATCTTGTCCGGAAAGTCCTCGATGCTGCCCCCGAGCGGCCCGGCCAGGGCGCGGGCGGTGACCTGGTCGCTCCCCGGCGCGCGGCCGATGCCGAGGTCGATGCGTCCGGGATAGAGCGTCTCGAGCACACGGAACGACTCGGCCACCTTGAGCGCGCTGTAGTGCTGCAGCATCACGCCGCCCGAGCCGACGCGGATGCCCGTCGTCACCGCCGCGACCTGCGGGATCAGCACCTCGGGGCTCGGCCCGGCCAGCGCCGGCGTGGAGTGATGCTCGGCGAGCCAGTAGCGGTGGTAGCCGAGGCGGTCGGTGGCCCGCGCCAGGGCGAGCGTCTCGCGAATCGCCTCGGCCGGCGTGGCGCCGCTGCGCACGGGGGACTGGTCGAGCACGCCGAGCCGAAGCATTGCCGTGCAGCATATGCTATCAAGTGAACGGGAGGGGAACGGATGACGAGCGAGGAGCTGGCGACCTTCATCGAGCGACGGCGACGGTTCGTCGAGGCGATCGGCGACGGCCTGGCGGTGGTGCCGGCCGCGCCGGAGACGCTCCGCAACAACGACGTCAGCCACCCGTTCCGCCAGCACTCCGACTTCTACTTCCTCACCGGCTTCGACGAGCCCGACGCGGTGGCGGTGTTCAACCCCGCCCACGCCAAGGAACGCTACGTGCTGTTCGTGCGTCCGCGCGACCGCGAGCTGGAGGTCTGGACCGGTCATCGGGCGGGCGTGGAGGGTGCCGTCGCCTCCTACGGCGCCGACGCCGCCTATCCGATCGAGCAGCTCGACATCAAGCTGCGCGAGTACGCCATCGAGCGCTCCACGCTCGTCTACCGGCTCGGCAACGCCGTCTTCGATCCGCGCGTGATCCGGCTCGTGGCCGACCTGCGGCACGCCCGGGCCCGCGGGTTTCCGGCGCCGACGCGCATCGAGGATCCGGGCCCGCTCGTCCACGAGCTGCGGCTGCGCCGCTCGCCCGCCGAGCTCGCGCGCCAGCGCCGCGCCTGCCAGATCAGCCGCGACGCCCACATCGAGGCGATGCGCTACGCCCGGCCCGGCCTGCACGAATACCAGGTGCAGGCCGCCGTGGAGTTCGTGTTCCGCTCCCAGGGCTCGCCGCGCGACGCCTATCCGTCGATCATCGCCTCGGGGCCGAACGCGTGCATCCTGCACTACGTGGACAACCGGCGGCGGATGGAAGACGGCGATCTCCTGCTGATCGACGCCGGCTGCGAGTACGGCTATCACGCCGCCGACATCACGCGCACGTTTCCGGTCAACGGTCGCTTCAGCGCTCCGCAGCGGGCCATCTACGAGGTGGTCCTGGAGGCCCAGCTGGCCGCCATCGCCGCCGCCAAGCCCGGCGCCCGCTACGAGGTGGTCCACGACGCGGCCCGCCGCGTCCTCACCGAGGGCCTCGTCGAGCTCAAGCTGCTCCCCCGCGGCGTGGACGAATCGCTCGCCATGCACCACTACCGCGAGTTCTTCATGCACGGCACCGGGCACTGGCTCGGCATGGACGTCCACGACGTCGGCGACTACCGGGTGATGCGGCAGTGGCGGGCGCTGGAGCCGGGCATGGTCTTCACCGTCGAGCCCGGTCTTTACATCGATCCCGAGCGGGAGAGCGCCACCTTCCACCTGCGTGAGTACGGCGAGGACGAGATGTGGGAGCGCCGCCTCCGCCTCGGCGTGGCCGCCGCCAGGAAGCTCGAGGACGAGGAAAAGGCCAAGGCCCAGAGCATCACGCACCCGATCCCGAAGGAGTTCCGCGGCATCGGCGTGCGCATCGAGGACGACGTGCTCGTCACCCCTGACGGTCTCGACGTCCTCACCGCCGGCACGCCGAAGAGCATCGACGACGTCGAGCGGACCTGCGCCGAAGCGCCACGTCTGCCGCGCTAGCCGGCATCTCCCTCGCACGCTCCTGCCCCGGCGCCCGCGCCCGTCGGCGCGCGGAATTTCCGACATCGAGGAGGGGCGCGACGTCGGCCTCGACGCCGCGCGCCCGGAGGACTGCGACGTGCTGCTGCTGCCGGGCGGCGTGATGAATCCCGACACGCTGCGCATGAACCCGTCGGCAGTGGCATTCGTCAAGGCGTTCGTCGGCGAGCAGAAGCCGGTGGCGGTGATCTGCCACGGGCCGTGGACCCTGGTGGAAGCCGACGTCGTGCGCGGCCGCGGCATCGCGTCCTGGCCGTCGCTGAGGACGGATCTCCGGAACGCGGGCGCCGAGTTGGGTGGACGAGCCGGTGGTGGTGGACCAGGGGAGCGTCTCCAGCCGAACGCCGGCCGACATCCCCGCCTGAGGGGAGACTTGCGGGCGACGACGAAGCGGCGGAAAATCGGACAACCGTCCCCACCAGGAAAGGGTACCCCATGAGAGAGGCCGTCGTCGTCGCCAGCTCCCGCACCCCGCTCGCCAAGTCGCAGCGCGGCTCGTTCAACATGACGCTGCCGTCGGACCTGGCCGCCCACTGCATCAAGGACGCGCTCGGGAAGCTGCCGCAGCTCGATCCCCGGGAGGTGGAGGACGTCATCCTGGGCTGCGGCCAGCCGCACGGCGCCCAGGGCCACAACATCGCGCGGGTCGCCGCCATGCGGGCGGGCCTGCCGGTGTCGGTCGCCGGCCTCACGATCAACCGCTTCTGCTCCTCGGGCCTCAACGCCATCGCGATCGCGGCGAACTACGTCATCAACGAGGGCGCCGACGTCGTCTTCGGCGGCGGCATCGAATCGATCACGATGATGGAGCGCGACAACAAGCCGAACCCGTGGGTGAAGGAGCATGTGCCCGGCATCTACATGGTCATGGGCGACACGGCCGAGGTCGTGGCCAAGCGCTACAAGATCAGCCGCGAGGCCCAGGACCAGTACGCGCTCCTCTCGCAGCAGCGCACCGCGCGGGCGCAGCAGGCGGGCTTCTTCAAGGAAGAGCTGGCGCCGATGCACGTGACGCGCGCGGTCCTCGACAAGAAGACGGGCGAGAAGACCGGCGAGGAGCCGTTCTACGTCGAGAAGGACGAGTGCAACCGGGGCGACACGACGCTGGAAGGCCTGCTGAAGCTGCCGCCGCACTTCGACAAGACCAGCGGCGAGGGCACCGTGACCGCCGGCAATTCCTCGCAGCTCTCCGACGGCGCCTCGGCCACGCTCGTGATGTCGATGGAGCGGGCGAAGGCGCTCGGCATCCGGCCCAAGCTCGTCTTCCGTGGCTTCGCCATCGCCGGCTGCGAGCCCGACGAGATGGGCATCGGCCCGGTGTATGCGGTGCCCAAGCTGCTGAAGCGCCACGGGCTGCAGGTCAAGGACATCGACGTGTGGGAGCTGAACGAGGCGTTCGCCTCGCAGGTCGTCTACTGCCGCGACAAGCTCGGCCTCGATCCCGAGAAGCTCAATCCCAACGGCGGGTCGATCTCGATCGGACACCCCTTCGGCATGACCGGCTCGCGCATGGTGGGCACCATCGCCAATGAGATGCAGCGTCGCAAGGCGCGCTACGGCGTGGTGACGATGTGCATCGGCGGCGGCCAGGGCGCCGCCGGCCTGTTCGAGGCTTGTTGAGGACTGGATGATGACGACGGCGGAGCGGGAGAAGCTGATCGCGCAGTACGAGGCGGGGCCGGCACGGCTGAAGACTGCGCTGGCCAGCGTGCCGGCGGCGGCCCCGCAGTGGAGGCCGAAGCCGGGCGAGTGGTCGGCGCACGAGGTGGTGGTGCACTGCGCCGACTCGGAGACGAACGCGTTCACCCGCATTCGTTTCCTGGCGGCCGAGCCGGAGCCGGTCCTCGCCGCCTACGACCAGGACCGCTGGGCGCAGACGTTCGACTATCACACGCTGCCGCTCGACGTGGCGCTGTCGGTCGTCGAGGCCGTGCGCGCCAGCACCGCGGCGTTGCTGCGACGGCTGCCGGAGTCGGTGTGGACCCGCGCCGGCCGGCACACCGAGTCCGGCCGCTACACCCCCGAGGACTGGCTGCGCATCTATTCCGACCATCTCGAGGTGCACGCGCGGCAGATCGAGGCCAACGTCGAGCAGTGGAAGGCGGCGCGGCGCTGAGGCTCAGCCGCGCCCGAGTAGCAGCAGGCCGGAGACGAGCAGCAGCGCGAACACGATCCGCCTGAAGACGGCCGCGTCGAGCCGGCCGAAGAGCGCGATCCCCACGAGCGCCCCCGCCAGCGCCGGCGCGGCGAACACCGCCGTCGCTCGCAGCGCTGTCGGCGTCAGCAACCCCGCCCACCAGTAGCCGAGCAGGATCACGCCCTGGTTGACGACGAAGAACGTCATGATGTTCGCCTTGAGCGTGCGCGGCGGCCAGCCTTGCGTGGTCGCGTAGACGATCACGGGCGGCCCCGGCGTGCCGACGGCGCCGCCGACCAGGCCGGCTAGGACGCCGGCGCCGAGCCCCCAGCCGCGTCCGGACAGGACGGGCAGCGCGCGGTAGCGCTCAAGCGCCACCACGACGACGAGCACGAGGCCGATCAGGCGATTGAGCGCGCTGACCGGCAGCGAGGCCAGCACCCACACGCCAAGCGGCGTGCCGACGATCGTCCCCGCGAACAGGTCCACCAGCGCGCGGGGCGTGACGTCGCGGCGGAGCTGGACCATCACGACGAGCGAGAAGACCAGCGCGTAGACCGTGAGCACGATGATGGCCGTCGCCGGCTCCATCAGCCACGGCAGGAAGGCCATCGCCACCAGCGCGATGCCGAAGCCGGTGAGGCCCATGACGAAGCTGGCGACGAAGATGACGAGGGCGCCGGCCGCCCAGTCGAGGGTCACCCGCGTATCTTACGGCGACACGCTCGCTGGCGACCGTCTTGCAGCCGGCGCGTCGGCGGAGGTGCGACGATGGTGAAGCTCGGCTACAAGCTCTGCAGCGAAGAGCATGGTCCCAACGACCTCGTCCGCTTCGCCCGGCTGGCCGAGGACCACGGCTTCGAGTTCGGACTCATCTCCGATCACTTCCATCCGTGGACCGACGCGCAGGGACAGAGCCCGTTCGTCTGGAGCGTCATCGGCGGGATCGCGCACGCCACGTCGCGCCTGGTCGTCGGCACCGGCGTCACCTGCCCGACGATGCGCATCCACCCGGCGATCATTGCGCAGGCGGCCGCGACGTCGGCGGCGATGCTGCCCGGCCGCTTCTTCCTCGGCGTCGGCACCGGTGAGAACCTGAACGAGCACGTCGTCGGCGCGCGCTGGCCGGCGATCGAGATCCGCCAGGCCATGCTCGAGGAGGCGGTCGCCGTCATCCGACAGCTCTGGCAGGGCGGCTACCAGGATCACCACGGCCGGTTCTTCACCGTCGAGAACGCGCGGCTGTACACGCTGCCGTCGGCGCCGCCGCCGCTGCTGGTGGCCGCGGCCGGCGCGCGTAGCGCCGCGCTCGCCGGTCGCATCGGCGACGGCCTCATCGCCACCGAGCCGGATTCCAAGGTCGTCGAGCGCTTCACGGCCGCCGGCGGCAGCGGCAAGCCGCGCTATGCCGAGGTGACGGTCTGCTGGGCGAAGGACGAGGCCTCCGCGCGACGCACCGCCCACGAGCGCTGGCCGATCGTGGCCATGACGGGATCGCTCACGACCGAGCTGGCCATCCCCGCCCACTTCCAGGGCGCCGCCAGGATGCTCGGCGAGGACGCCGTCGCCAAGACGGCCGTGTGTGGCCCGGACCCCCAGCGCCACGTCGAGGCGATCGAGGAGTACGTTGAGGCTGGCTTCGACCACGTCGGCGTCCATCAGATCGGCCCCGACCAGGAGGGCTTCATGCGCTTCTACGCGCGCGAGGTGATGCCAAAGCTGACCGGCGCTCGAGCCGCGGCCTGAGGGCATACGGAATGCAGCGGTTCTCGGGGCCCAGATCCCGACGGGGCCCCCAGGAGGATTCGCCATGGCACGCTGCGAGGTCTGTGGTAACGATTACGACAAGGCGTTCCAGCTCATCGCCGCCGGCCGCGCCGGCGAGGCGGCCTGAGCCATGCGCCTCGCACGCCTCTTCGCGGGCGCCGCCGTCGGCGCCGGGCTCATGTACCTGCTCGATCCCGAGGGCGGGCGCCGGCGCCGTGCCCTGCTCCGCGATCAGCTCGTCAGCGCGGCGCACAAGACGACCGACGCCGTCGACGCGACGTCGCGCGACATGACCAACCGTGCGCGCGGCGTGGTGGCCGAGCTGCGCGGCCGCTTCAGCCGCAACGACCACGTGAGCGACGACGTGCTGCGCGAGCGCGTCCGCGCGCGCATCGGGTCGGTCGTCGGACACGGCGGCGGCATCGAGACTCACGTGGACGACGGCCGCGTCACCCTGCGCGGGCCGGTGCTGACCGAGGAGATCGATCGGCTCATGCGCCGGGTGCGCAGCGTGCGGGGCGTGCAGGACGTCGTCAACCAGCTCGACGTGCACGAGACGCCCGGGACGATTTCCGCGCTGCAGGGGCGGCCGCTGCCGGCGCGCGCCGGCGAGGTGTTCGACCTGCTGCCGACGCGCTGGCCACCCAGCGCCAGCCTCGTCGGGATGGGCGCGCTGATCGCCGTCGCCGGCCTGGCGGCCGGGCGGCGTCAGCTCGGCTGGTAGCCTCTGGCGACCATGCAGCGCTTGTAGCTGCTCAGCCGCATCCGGTCTCCGACGTTCCAGCGGACGACGTCGAGCAGCCCGCCCAGGACGAGATCAGGCGTCCAGCCGTCCTCGCGAGCGGCCCGGACGCAGTCCATCTCGTCCTGCGTCGTCTGCGGGAGCATCGTGTTCGACTTCTTCCAGTCGGTGCCCTGCAGATCGTACTTCACGGTGCAGCCGGTCAGCGTCGTGAGGACCAGGAACGCCATGGCGAGTCGCATGCCGCCTATGGTAACCCAGGCACCCCAGTTCCTCGGCGCTGCTCGCGATCGTGCCGAGGGCGTCGCCGCTGGGCAGGATACCGGCCTGGGTGCTGCCGACCTGGGTGCAGTCGGTCCCCACGGTTCCGGGGACGAAGGGGAGGTCGAACGGCACGAGGTCCACGGTGGCGCCACGCGGGAACACGGACGTGCTGCTCGGCAGGCAGCCGCTCGTTCCCGTCGGGTCATTGGCCGACACGCAGCCGGTGCCGTCGCCGCCCCACCCGAAGAAGACGCCGGTCGTCGCGTCGATGCTCGGGAACAGCATCGTGCCCACGCGAAAAGAGGGTAAGATTTTTCCGTTCCTGCGATGACCCCCCGCCGCCTCCGCATTGCGTTCCTCCGCCCGGGCCTCGGCATCGGCGGCGCCGAGCGCCTCGTCGTCGACGCCGCGCTCGAGCTCGGCGCCCGCGGCCACGACGTCACGCTGTTCGTGGGCGATCGGCAGGAGGCGCAGCTCGAGGACGTGCGGGCGGGTCGCGTTCGCGTCACCGCGGTCGGGACGCGACTGCCCGCCCACGTCGCCCAGCGCCTGCGCGCGCCGGCGGCGATCCTGCGAGCGGCGTGGGCGGCGCGGGCGCTGGGGCGGGTGCGGCCCGGCTTCGACGTGATCGTCTGCGACCTCGTCGCGCACGTGATTCCGCTGCTACGGCGGCTCGTGCGTGCGCCCGTGGCGTACTACTGCCACTTCCCTGACGTGCTGCTGGCGCCTCGCCGTCGCGGCCTCTATGCCCTCTATCGCGCGCCGCTCGATCGGCTCGAGGCCGCCGGGGTGGCCGCCGCCGACCGGGTGCTGGTGAACAGCCGCTTCACCGGCTCGATCGTCCAGGTGACGTTTCCCGACCTCGACGCCGATGCGCTCGAGGTGATTCCGCCCGGCGTCGAGGTCGACGCGACGCCGCCTCCGCCGCCGTCGGGCGAGCCGCTCGTGCTGTCCGTCAGCCGGTTCGATCCGGGCAAGAATCTCGGCCTGGCGATCGAGGCGCTGGCGGCGCTGCGCGGGCGGATGCCGGCGACGGAGTTCCCGCGGGTGCGGCTCGTCCTGGCCGGTCACTTCGACGCGCGGCTGGCCGAGGTCGTGGCGCTCGCGGCCGCGCTCGAGGCGCGGGCGCGCGCGCTCGGGCTCGAGCGCCAGATCAGCCTGGCGCGCTCACCGTCCGACGCCGAGCGTCGCGCGCTGCTGGCCCGCGCGGCCTGCGTCGTCTACACGCCGCGGGCCGAGCACTTCGGCATCGTGCCGCTGGAGGCGATGGCGGCGGCCCGGCCGGTCATCGCTGTGAACCGCGGCGGGCCGACGGAGACGATCGTCGACGGCGAGACCGGCTTCCTGGTCGAGCCGCGGGCGCCGGCATTCGCGGAGGCGCTGGCCCGCGTGCTCGCGAACGGCGCCGTCGCGCGGCGGATGGGCGAGGCCGGCTGGGCCCACGTGCGCGCGAACTTCTCGCGCCGCGCCTTCGGCGATCGGCTGGAAGCCGCCCTGCTCGCGCTCGTGCGTCGTTAGAGGAGCGTCACGGCTTTGCCGGGACGCTCCGAACGTCCGGGGGGGTTGGGGGGCCATTTCGGGGCCCCACATATTCAAAGACCCGCACGGCCGGCGGCGAGACCGGCGATTCGTGCAGGAACCGGAAGCGCGTGAGGGGCGCCACCGGCACCGGCGACTGCTTGGGATCGAGCCCGACGATCGCGCGGCCCGTGTGGCCGTAGCGGTCGAGGTAGGCCGCGGCGCCCTCGTAGGTCTTGAAGCGCCGCGACTCGAGAATCTCCTTGCCCTTCGTCCCGTCCGGATCGCTGCGCTCGGCGTACGTGATCACGTAGGTCGAGTCCTTCGGCACGTACTCGCCGCCGCCGTACACGTACAGCCGCACCATGAGCGTCTGGTAGTACTCCGGGTGGAACAGCACGAGCGGGCCCAGGCGTCCCTGCGGGTCCTTCGTCAGGAACGTCTCCCAGTAATTCCTGATGTCCTTGCCCGCCCACGCCACCATCGTCTCGAACTTGCCCTGCACGACGTCGCCGCGCGGCAGGATCGGCACCTCGGCGTGGGTGATGACGTAGCGGGTCTTCGTCTCGTCGAGGATCTTGACGGCCTCGCTCTCGTCGGTGGCCGTGAAGAAGCGCCCGGCGGTGCCGGCGCCGGCCTGCGTCGGGTTGGCCACCGGCACGCGGCGGCCCAGGCGGATGATCTCGTAGCCGTAGTCCCACCACGCCATCACGGCGTAGGACGGCTGCAGCGTCTGCCCACGACGATAGCGCGCGTAGTAATAGTCCGGGGTCGCGAACGGATCGGGCGTGTTGTGGCGGAGCCAGTCGAGGGACGCGCGATAGCCGGCGGCCAGGCCGAGGTTGTTGCTCGCCATCGGGCGGGCCAGCAGCGCGCTCGGCGCGAACACGAGCGCCGCCACGGCCGCGCTGGCGCCGAGGCGCAGCCACAGCCGAGCGCCGCCCGGCGCGTCACCGTCGCGGGCGCGCGCCCGGCGCGCATCGGCGCGCGAGCGGGCCCGGCGGGGCGGCGCCCACGCCCACTTGAGCGCCAGCCCGCACAGCCAGCCGGTCAGCAGCGCCAGGTTCAGGCCCAGGTAGTAGCCGAAGCGGTTCTGGCCCAGCGTGGCCAGGAACATCAACGCGCTCCAGGTGACGAATAGCAGGAGCGCCGGCGAGGCGGTGCGCACGGCGCGCCACGCCAGCCACAGGAGCGCGGCCAGCGCGATGTAGAACGACGGCCCGAAGACGGCGAACGGCACCGCGATCGACATGGTGCCGGTCATGAGCAGCAGCGGCCGCACCTCGCTCACGGTGAAGCCGGTGCTGCCGCTGCTCGGACGGAATCGCTCGAGGTCGCCGAGGATGCGGCCGGTCAGGTCCGGCGCCAGCACGCGGAAGGCGAGCACGCCGCCGACGAGCAGCACGAGGAGCGCCGCCGCCAGCATGCCGCGCGGCGCGCGGACCCGGCCGAGCCCCCAGCGCGCCGCCGCCACCGCGGCGACGACGCCGAGGCCGGCGACGACCGAGGTCATCTGGATCGCGAACCGCCACTGCCCGCGGTCCTGCAGGAGCAGCAGCGTGGCGAGCGCGACCGCCAGGGCGGGCAGCAGCACGGGCGCCACCCGGTCGGCCTCCCGCCGCGCGTCGTCGAGCACGTACTGCGCGACGCCCCACGCGCAGAGCACGAAGACGAGCAGCGCGCCGCCGCTCCACGCCAGCAGATAGGCGCTCAGCGCCAGGCCCGTCAGCGCGCCGCCGAGCAGGCGCGCGCGCGGAGGGTCGGTCTGGATCGCCCGGATCGCGGCGAAGACCGTCACCGAGGTCAGCAGCGCCTCGGCCACGTGGTGGTCGGTGAAGCCGAGCACCGAGCGGGCCAGGAACTGCCCCGGCGCGATGGCCAGCAGGCCGGCCGCCAGCAGCCCGGCCCGCCGATCGAAGAGTCGCTGCCCGATGAGGTACACCGGTAGCGTCGTCAGCGCCCCGAGGATCGGCGGCACCAGCGCCCCCACCAGCTCGACCGTGCGCGGCGACGGCGCGCCCAGCCCGATCAGCCACGCCACGCCGCCGACGAAGAGATCGAAGAGCAGCGGCACCGCCACCACCGGCGCCTCGGCGCCGAGATAGGGATCGATGGTCGCCCGATGCGGGTAGTTGCGCGTGAGATTGTCGATGAGCCGCATGTGATACCAGGCATCGCTGTCCTGGTAGTTCACGTCGCCGCCGGCGAACACCGCGCGCCACAGGAACACCGTCCGCATCAGGAACGCCGCCACGACGATCAGCACGAGCAGCCAGCGATGGCCGAAGGCGACCAGTCGCTCACGCATGCGGCAGCAACACCTCTCGCGCCTCGGCCTCCCAGCCCGCGCGCCACGTCGTGCCGCGCGCCTTCTCGACGTTGCTCCGCAGGCGGGCGAGGTGCTCGGTCGCCCGCGGGAACGTCGCCAGCAAGTCGATCCACTGGCGCGCCAGCGCGGCGGCGTCGGCGAAGCGGAGGCCGGTGTCCTCGTGGCGGAGCGCCTCGTCCAGACAGAGGCCGTAATCGAGCGCGCACACCGGCAATCCCGCGCCCTGCATGTCGGCGATCTTCATCGGCAGGTCCAGGCCCGACGCCGAGCGATGCAGGCAGAGCCCGAGGTCGGCGGCGCCGAGCACGCGCGGATAGTCGTCGGGCTCGAGCCACAGCGTGCGCACGTGCAGTCGCCGCCCCGGCAGCGTCGCCGCCTGGGCCTCGAAGCGCGCCCGGCGTGGGCCGCGCCCGGTGAGCAGCACCAGGACGTCGGGGAACGCGCGCTCGGCCGCCAGCGCCTCGCACCGGCGCACGGCGTCGAGCAGCAGGTCGAAGTCCTCGTCGCGCGTCCACGAGGTCGGGCTCACGACCAGCGCGGGCTCGAGGCCGGCCAGGCCCAGCCTCTCGACGAGCCGGCGGCGCAGCAGGCGCCGCGCCTCGTCGGGCAGCGGCGCGAAGCGCTCGGCCGGGCGATCGCGCAGCACGCGCACCGGCGCGATGCCCCACCGGACCGCGAGCTCCGCGCGTAGCGCGTCCGAGACCGCGAGGTGTCCGTCGGCCCGGCGGCCGAGCACCCGCTCGTACCAGCGCGCGAGGGAGACCAGCGGATGGCGGGGCCCGATGCCCAGCGCCAGGACGGCCCACGCGAGGTTGTGCCAGTCGATGATCAGGCGCGCGCCCCGGAGGCGCGCGGCGGCAATTGTTACAAGAAGCGTGGGGACCGCCGGAGGATTCTGGACGAGGATCACGTCAGGCTTGCGCAGGACGACCAGGAACACCCAGACTAGGCGGAGTGCCTGGAGGACGGCCCGCCCGGCCGCCACCGGCAGGAGCAACGCGCGCGGCAGCGAGCGCTCGCGCGCCGGAGGAAGCAGATGACACGTGATGCGCGGATGGCCGCGCAGTTCCGCGTGCAGGGCGCTGCCCGCGCAGGCCACGATGTCGACGTCGACCTCGTGGGCGGCCAGCGCTTCGGCGTGATATTGCATGCGGGGACTGCGCCCCAGATCGCCGAGGACCACCGTGGTTACTCGCATACCTTCGCGGAGCCACGAGGAGCCTAGCATACCGACCCGGCAGTTCCCCACCACCGACGCGCTGCGTCGGCTGCTGATCGTCGTCGGCCCCACCGCCGGTCACGTCTACCCCGCGCTGGCGATCGCCGAGGCGTATCGACTCGCGACCGGGACGAGCGTCGACGTGCGCTTCGCCGGTCCGGTCGACGGCCCCGCGGCGCGGCTGCTCGCCGGGCGAGGCTTGACGCTCGAGCCGATCAGCGCCTCGCCGCTCGTCAACGTCGGCGCCCGCGGCAAGCTGGCCGCGCTGCCGCGGGTCGCCGCCGGCATGGCGCAGGCGCGCCGGCTGATGCGCGCTCACGGCACGCGGCTCGTCATCGGGCTCGGCGGATACGCGTCCGGCGCCGTGCTGCTGGCCGCCCGGGCGCTCGGCGCCCGCGTGGCCATCCACGAGGCGAACGTCGTGCCGGGCCTGGCCAATCGCCTGGCCGCGCCGTTCGTGCACCGCGTCTACCTCGGCTTCGCCGCCGCCGCCGTGAGCTTCCCCGCGCGGCGGCGGCTCGTGACCGGGCACCCCGTGCGCGCCGACATCGCGGCGCTGGCGCGCGAGCCGCGGCAGGCGCCGGAACGCGGGCGGGCCGCGCGCGTGCTGGTGCTCAGCAGCACGCGCGGCGCGCCGTTCCTGGCCATGCGCGTCCCGGCGCTGCTGGCCGAGCTCGAGCGCCGCGGGATCGCGGTGGAGGCGCTGCACCAGTCGGGCGAGGTCCCGCCCGACGACGTCGCCCACGCATACCGGCGGGCCGGCGTGAAGGCGAGCGTGGCGTCGTACGTGGACGAGATCGCCGGCGCGTATCGCTGGGCCGACCTCGTCATCGCGCGCTCCGGCGCCGGCACCGTCGCCGAGGCCGCCGTCGCCGGTGTGCCCGCTCTCTTCGTGCCGCTGGCCGACGCCTCCGACGATCATCAGGCCGCCAACGCCGCGGCCGTCGCCGCGGCGGGCGCCGGCGTGAGCGTGCGCGAGCGCGACTGGCGCGGCGATGCGCTCGCGGCCCGCCTGACGACGCTGCTCGGCGACGCGGGGGCCTGGACGGCGGCGTCCGAGGCCGCCCGCCGGATGGCCGCGCCCGACGCCGCCGCCCGCATCGTGGCCGACTGCGAGACGTTGATGGCGGGGCGCTGGTGAGCTACCTCGCCCTGCTGGTCCTTGCCGCGCTGCTGGCGGCGGCGCTCACGCCCGTCGTCCGCGTGTTCGCGCGGCGGTGGGGGCTCGTCGACCTGCCGGGGGGCCGCAAGATCCACACGGTCTCGGTGCCGCGCGTCGGCGGCGTCGCCGTGACGCTCGCCGCCATGCTCGCACTGGTCGGCGCGACCGCGGCCGGCGGCGTGAGCGTCGCCGACCTCCGCGCCTGGCTGCCGACGCTGGTCGGCGGGCTCATCGTGTTCGGCATCGGCTTCCGCGACGATCTGCGGCCGGTCCGCCCGGTCGTCACGCGCTGGCGATCCCGCTCACGCTGCTGTGGATCGTCGGCCTCACGAACGCGTTCAACCTGATGGACGGTCTCGACGGACTGGCCACCGGCCTGGCGATCATCGCCGCCGCGACGTGCGCCGCGGTGTCGATTTCGCGCGGCGACTCGCAGGGCGGCCTGCTCCTGGTCGCGCTGCTGGGCGCGCTGTGCGGATTCCTGCCGTACAACTTCAACCCGGCCACGATCTTCCTCGGCGATTCCGGCAGCCTGGTGGTCGGCTACGCCCTCGCCGTGACCGCGGTCACCGGCTGGCAGAAGGGCGCCACCGCGCTGGCGGTGGCGGTGCCGCTGCTGATCTTCGCGCTGCCGATCTCCGAGACGCTGCTCTCGGTCGTGCGCCGCACGCGCGGCCTCGGCATCCGCCACGTCTTCTCGGCGGATCAGCAGCACCTGCACTACCGCCTGCTCGGGCTCGGCCTCTCGCATCGGGCCGCCGTGCTGCTGCTCTACGTGGTCTCGCTCTCGCTCTCGCTGCTGGCGCTGGCGACGATGCAGATGCGGTGACGCGCCCGGCGCGCCGCTGATGCGCATCCTCTTCCGGCAGCCTTCGCTGCGGCCGCCGGGCGGCGGCAACGGTGTGGCCGCCTGGATGCTGCAGGCCCTCCGGGACGCCCACGAGGTGACGGTCTTCACCTGGGCGGCCATCGACCTCGGCGCGATGAACCGCTTGGGGGGCACGTCGCTGCGGGCGGGCGACTTCCGGGCCTTCCGCGTGCCGGCCCGCGTGCGCCGGGTCGTCGAGGCGCTTCATCATGCTGCGCACGGTCCGGCGGCTGCGCGGAGCGTACGACCTGCCGGTGACGGCGAACAACGAGGCCGACTTCCGCACCGTCGGCGTGCAGTACGTGCACTACCCGTGGAATACGTTGCCGCGCCCCGACGTCGAGATCCGCTGGTACCACATCTCGATCCTGCTGCCGCTCTACTACCGGCTGTGCAGGACCCTGTCGGGCTTCGCGCCGGCCGGCGCGCACCGCAACCTCACACTCGTCAACTCCGACTGGACGGGCCGGCTCGCCCATCGTCGCCACGGCTTCGTGTGCCGTACGGTCTATCCGCCGGTCACCATCGAGTTTCCGCCGGTGCCATGGCATGCGCGCGAGCCGGGCTTCGTCGGAGCCTGTCCCCCGAGAAGCGGGTCGAGCGGGTGATCGAGATCGTCGCCGGCGTTCGCGAACAGGTCCCGGAGGCGGGCCTGCACATCGTCGGCACGCCGGACGATCGGCGGTACGCGCGAAGGGTCACCGCTCGCGCCCGGGCGGCCGGCTTCGTCGTGCACGTGAACTTCTCGCGCGCGCGGCTCGTGGACCTGGTCGCGCGCCAGCGCTACGGCATCCACGGCATGGCCGAGGAGCACTTCGGGATGGCGCCGGCCGAGCTGGTGCGCGCCGGCTGCATCGTGTGGGTGCCGAACGGCGGCGGGCAGGTGGAGATCGTGGCCGATTCACGCCTGACCTACGACTCGGTGGACGACGCGATCGCGAAGACCGTGCGCACACTGCGCGACCCCGCCGAGGAGGCGGCGCTGCGCGCGCATCTCGCCACGCGCGCGCCGCTGTTCTCGGCCGAGCGCTTCATGCGCGAGATCCGGGCCGCCGTGGCCGAGGCGGCGGCGACGCCGTGAGGAAGTGGCGTTACGGCTGCGCCGGGGCGCCCCGGGCCAGCTGGGGAGCTTGAGGGGCCCGTTCGAGGTCCCCCATGAGGCTCGCATCGCGCTCGAGGAGCTCCCGGTAGGGACCGACCGCCACCAGGCGCCCGTCGCGCAGCACGGCCAGACGGTCACAGCGGCGGACGGTGCTGAGGCGGTGGGCGATGACGACCAGCGTCGTCACGCCGCGCAGCGCCTCCAGGGCGGCGATCAGCTCACGCTCGGTCGGCGTGTCGAGCGCGGAGGTCGCCTCGTCGAAGACCAGCACCTCCGGCTCGTGATAGAGCGCGCGGGCGATCGCCACCCGCTGCCGCTGGCCGCCCGACAGCCGCGTGCCGCGCTCGCCCAGCATCGTGTCGAGGCCTCGCGGCAGTGCGGTCACGAGGTCGCTCAGCTGGGCCAGCCGCAGCGCCGCCGTCACGCGCCGCTCGTCGATCGCGGCGTCGGCGAGGCCGAAGGCGACGTTGCGGCGCAGGGTGTCGTCGAGGACGAACGGCTCCTGCGGCACGTAGCCGATGTGACGCTGCCACGAGCGCAGCGCGCCGGCGATGTCGCGGCCGTCGACGGTGATGCGGCCGCTGGTCGGCGGCAGCAGGCCCAGCAGCACGTCGACCAGCGTGCTCTTGCCGGCGCCGGACGGCCCGACGATCGCGACCGCCTCGCCCTTGGCGATGGCGAGCTCCACGTCGATCAGCACCGCGTCGCGCTCGCCCTCGTACGTGTAGGACACGCGCTCGAACGCGATGGCGCGCGTGAAGCGGATGGCGTCGGCGGCGCCGCCCCCGGCGGCGGGCGCCGGGGGCGGCAGCGTCGCGAGGTCGGCGTGCAGGGCCTGGATCCACGGGCGGCTGTAGCGGAGCTGGGTGATGTAGAGCATGACGCGATTGGCGGCGGGGATCACACGAAAGCCGGCATAGGCGAACAGGCCGAGCAGCGGCAGCGCCGCCGAGCCACGGCTCAGCGTGAGGAACAGGCTCACGAGCAGGAGGCCGCAGACGAACATCGTCTCGACGCCCATGCGCAGCGTGGTGGACACGGTGGCGTAGCGCGAGCGCAGGTGGGCCGCGGTGGCCACGCGCTCGTCGAACTGCGAGAGGAAGAAGCTCTCGCAGCCGAGCACCTTGACCTCCTTCACGCCGCCCAGGCTCTGCTGCAGCGTCTGGAGGATCTCGGTGTCGAGCTCCTGCACGGCGCGGCCCCAGCGCGTCGTGGCGTGCCGCGAGAGCGTGAGCGGCACCAGCAGCATCGCGCCCACGACGACGACGGCGACCAGCGTCACGCCGGGCGCCGTCCACGCCAGGATGACGACGATGCCGGCAACCACCAGCAACTCCGACGCCACGTTGACGAGCGAGCCGAGCACGCCGCGGAACACGCTGTTGACGGCGTCGGTGACGCGCTGGATCAGCGCCGCCGAGTTCCGGCGGAAGTGAAACGCGTAGGGCGCCGCCAGGTAGGCGGCCAGCAGCCGGTGGGAGAGGTGGCGCACCGACGCGTCGAGCGCGCGCTCCTGCACCCACGCCACCGCGGCCAGCAGCGCGTTGCGCGCGACGTAGAACGCCATGACCAGGATCGTGAAGGCCACGATGACGGCGGGTGCGTCGTGCCGCGGCAGGTAGGGATAGATCCGTGCGGCGACCGGCAGCGTGGCGGCGCGCGCGGGATCGCCGAGGATGGAGATGAGCCCGAAGGCGGCGCCGGCGCCGACCGCCTCGGCGGCGGCGGCCGCCAGCGCGAACGGGATGAGCGCGGCCCACCGCCAGCGCGCCCGCCGCGAGAGCAGCGCCAGAGAGGCCCGGACGTCATGCAGCATCGCTCTTCATGCTCTCATAGCGCTCCGCCGCCCCGAACCAGATAGATGGACGCGCGATACTGGAGCAGGTCGCACGACGAATGCGGAGGCCTCACATGAACCACGCGGCAGCGGTCGGATGCCTCGCCGCCTCCACGCTGGCGGTGCTGCTCCTCGTCGGCTGCGCCGGCCACGGCGGCCCGTCCGCGCCGGCGGGGCCGCGCGTGGCCTCGGCCACGGCGGGCGGCATCGAGGTCGTCGTCGCGACCGGCGCCTGGCGTGGCTGGCCGAGCCTGCTTCCGACCCTCGTCACCCCGGTGCGCGTGCGGGTCGTCAACGGCGGTGGCGTCCCGCTGCGCCTGGACGCGGGGCTCTTCGCCCTCGCGTTGCCCGACGGCCGGCGTCTGGCCGCGGCGCCGGTCGACGACGTGCGCGCCGTGGTGGCCGAGCCGCCGCCGACCTCGCGACCGGTCGCTGGACTGACGCTCGGCCCTTTGCGCGAGCAGTCCGGCCCCGGGTGGGCGCTCAGCGAGGCGGTGCCCGATCCGCGCTCGGATCCCTCGCAAGAGGTTTCCCGCACGTGGGAACTGCCCTCGGCCGACATGGTGCAGAGCGCGCTTCCGCAGGGCGCGCTCGCGCCCGGTGCGAGCGCGAGCGGCTTTCTCTACTTCGAGCATGCGCCGGCGGGGACGGCGCCCGTGAGCCTGACCGCGCGACTCGTGGATGCGCGCAGCGGCGAGCCGATCGGCGTGGTCGTCGTTCCGCTCGCGCCGGAGTGAGGTCGGGCCCGCCGGCCGGACGTTACGCCGGCGACTATCCGGGTCGAGGTCGCGAGGGCCGTCCATCCCCGCCCTTGATCGGCGGGCCTGCTCGACACGGCTTCACCCGGCCCGGCGATCGGGCCGCGGCGGGCCCCACCAGTCTACCGCGGCGGCGGAGCCGCGGTCGTGGTGCCCGAAATCCCGCGTGCTGGGGTATGCTCGCGCAGATGAGATGCGCACTCGCGTCGCTGACGATGCTCGTCGCGCTGCTCGGCGCCGTCGCCGGCGCCCATGCGCAGGTCGAGCCGGCGGCGCTCACCGACGCGGCGGTCGTCGATCGCGAGGGCGCGCTGGAGATCTGGGTGCGGCTCACGCGCCCGGCGCGCTATCAGGCCGAGCTGATGGACGGGCCCTTCCGCCTCGTCGTCGACTTCGAGGACACGGCGTACCGCTGGTCGGCGAAGCCGGTGCCCGTCGGCATCGATCCGGTGCGCGTGCTGCGCGGCAGCCAGTTCCGCAAGGGTGTCGCCCGGCTCGTCATCGAGCTGCACCGCCAGGTCACTTACACGATCGAGCAGGACCGCGAAGGGCTCCGGATCGTGTTGCCCATGACATGGGGGCCCCGAGATGGCCCCCCAACCCCCCAACGCTCGGGGCTCCCCGGCGGAGCCGCGGCGCCCCTCGACACCCGCTAGTCACCGCTTCTCGTAGATCGCCTCCCACTGGGCCCACGAGCCCTGCTTGGGCTCCGGGCGGCGGATGACGTCCTCGCGCGCCTCCGTCACGCCGCGGAAGCCGTCCTCGGTGAGCGCGGCGAGCTCGGCGCGCGTGTAGAAGTGAACGGAGAGCCCCCGCTTGGGGCCGTCCCGGTACTCGACCGTGAATCCGCCCTGCGCATTCCGCTCGACGACCTCGTGGGCGTGATGGATCTCGGTCGCCGCCGAGTTCACGCGCAGGAAGAGGAGACCGCCGGGCTGCAGCAGCGCCCGCGCTCGCGCGAAGTAGGCGTGGACGTCGGCCTGGCGGGCGTGCTGGAACACCTGGATGGCGATCACGTACGCGAGCGCGCCGTCCGGCTCGAAGCCGAGGAAGTCGGCGTGCCGGAGCCGGGCGGCCTGGTCGGGACGACGCGCGGCCAGCTGGCGCAGGGCCTCCGGCGAGAGGTCGAGACCCCACAGCGTGAGGCCGCCGTCCACGAGCGGAAGATAATTGCGGCCGTTGCCACAGCCGACGTAGAGGCCGGCACCCCCGCGCACCGCGGGACGCGCCGCCAGGACGGCGAGGATCGTGTCGACGAAGGG
>VBPC01000104.1 GCA_005887895.1 Candidatus Rokuibacteriota bacterium | reverse complement strand
GGATCGGGCTGGGTCATGGTCGTCGTGTACATCTGGATGTCGGTGTAGAAGTGCGTGTAGGTGTCGGGGTTGGCCACGTCGGAGGAGAAGTAGACGGAGGCGGTCACCGACTTCAGCTCCATCTCGATCCCGGCCTTGGCGGCCGCCTGCTTGACGATCGCCTGCGTCTTCTGCCGGAGCGAGTTGATCGACGACTGGTAGACGAGCTTCAGCTTCACGCCGCCCTTGGCGCGCACGCCGTCGGGGCCTTTCTTCCAGCCGGCCGCCTCGAGGATCTGGCTGGCCTTGTCGACGTTGTATTCCCACCGCGTGTTCTTCGAGCCGAACTTGGCCGGCTGGTTCAGGAAGTTGGCGGTGGCGATGCCGGTGCGCCCGTAGATCTGCTCCTGCACCGAGGCCCGGTCCACCAGCAGGTTGAGCGCCTGGCGCACGGCGGGATCGGTGAGGAACGGGTGCTTGGTCTTGATGCTCGAGCGCTCGCCGTCCACCTCTTTCCACGGGTCGGTGTTGTTGAGCTGGATGTGCTCGATGTTGCCGCCCTGCACGATGTCGACGCGGCCGCGCCCGGCCTGCTCCAGCCGCTTGAGGATCTCGTCCTCGACCTGCAGGTTCCAGGCGTAGTCGAACTCTCCGGTCTGCAGGACGGCCCGGGCCGCCGAGGCGGCGTCACCGCCGCCCTTCATCTCGATGGTGTCGAAGAAGGGCCGGTTGGGCATGTGGTAGCTCGGGTTCAGCTCGCCGCGGACGATGTCGCCCGGCTTGAAGTCGACGAACCGGTAGGGCCCGGTGCCGACCGGCTTGAGGTTGCTCGGCGCTTCCCGCGACTTGGCGCCCTTGAACGGCTCGAAGAGGTGCTTGGGCAGGATCATGCCGCGCACGCCCACGAACGCATCGGCCCAGAACGGCGTCGGCTTGGCGAACGTCACCTTGATCGTGTGGCTGTCGACCTTGTCGACCTTGAGGTCCTTGTAGGTGCCGATGGTGTAGGCCGCGGTGGCCGGGTCGGCCGCGTACTCCCAGGTGAAGACGCAGTCGTCGGCCGTGAACGGCTTGCCGTCGTGCCACGTCACGCCCTTCTTGAGCTTCCAGGTGACGGACCTGCCGTCCTTGCCGACGCCACCGTTCTGCACGCTCGGGATCTCGGCGGCCAGGGTGGGGGAGAGATTGCCGTCGGGGTCCCACGCGGCCAGGGGCTCGTAGAAGATGCGCGAGCCGTCCTGGTCCTTGGTGCCCACCGCGAAGTGGGGGTTGAGCAGGGTGGCGCCCTGCCACCACAGCGTCTTCAGCGCGCCACCGCCGCCGCGCTTGGTCGGCTTGTAGACCAGCTTCGGCGTCTGGGCCTGGGCCACGCCGGCCGCGGCGAGCATCTGGCTCGCCAGCGGCGCGGTCAGCCCGAGCCCGACCATCGTCTGGACGAAGCGCCGGCGGCTCAGCCGGCCGCGCTTCACCTCGTCGATCAACGTCCTCAGCGCGCGCTCGTCCATGAGGTCCTCCCGCAGAGAAGAGTCACAGTGCCAACCGGCGGTGATTCCTTATAGTTTCCGCGCTCCCGACGTGTCAAGGCGAGCTCAGGCCTTGTGCCAGTAGGGCAGTCGCCAGAACGTCCCCTCCCAGCCCGAGAGGTCCATGCCCCGCAGACGCGCGGTGGACGCCGACACCCCGTTGCGCCACAGCACCGGAATGACGACGACGTGCTGGATGACGAGGTCGTTCATCTTCACGAACAAGGCGGCGCGCTTCACGGGATCGAGCTCGGTCTCGGCCGCGTGATAGAGGCGGTCGTAGTCCTCGCTGCGCCAGCGCATCACGTTGCGCCCCTGCCACTTGTTCTCCCTGGTCGCGATCTCCCACGAGGTGAAATGGTTCATGAAGTACTGCGGGTCGGGCGCGCCGGGGCCGGTGTTGTACATCTGCAGATCGCAGTAGAAATGGGAGTAGGTGTCGACGTTGGCGGCGTCGGAGGAGAAGAACACGGAGGCGACCACCGACTTGAGCTCGAGCTCGATGCCGGCCCTGGCCGCCGCCTGCTTGACGATCTGCTGGTTCTTCTGGCGGGGCTGGTTGATGGAGGTCTGGTAGACGAGCCGCAGGCGCTTGCCGTCCTTGGCGCGGATGCCGTCGGACCCGCGACTCCAGCCGGCCTGGTCGAGGATCTGATTCGCCTTGTCGACGTTGAACTCCCAGCGCGTGTTGCGCGAGACGAAGCGGGTGGGGGCGTTGAGGAAGTTGGCCGTGGCCTGGCCCTGACGCCCGTAGATCTGCTCCTGGACCGCCGCCCGATCGACCAGCAGGTTGAGCGCCTGGCGGACGGCGGGGTCGCTGAGCAGCGGGTGGGGCATCTTCACGCTCGCCCGCTCGCCGTCGACCTCTTTCCACGGATCGGTGAAGTTGCACTGGATGTGCTCGATCCCGCCCGTGGTCCAGATGTTGACGCGGCCCTTGCCGCTCTGCTCGAGCCGTCGCAGGATATCGTCCTCGACCTGCATGTTCCAGGCGTAGTCGAACTCGGCCGTCTGCAAGACGGCCCGGGCGGCGGAGGCGGCGTCGCCGCCGCCCTTCATCTCGACCCGGTCGAAGAAGGGCCGGTTCGGCACGTGGTAATTGGGATTGATCTCGCCCCGGACGGCGTCGCCTGGCTTGAAATCCACGAACCGGAAGGGGCCGGTGCCGACCGGCTTGAGGTTGGCGGGCGCCTCGCGCGAGCGGGCGCCCCTGTACGATTCGAACAGGTGCTTGGGGATGATCATGCCGCGGAAGCCGCAGAACGCGTCCGACCAGAAAGGCTGCGGCGCGGTGAAGACGAGCTTCACCGTATGGCTATCGAGCTTCTCGATGCGCTCGATCGCGCGGTACGAGCCGTTCGTGACGGCGGCGGTAGCCGGATCGGCGACGAACTCCCAGTTGAAGACCACGTCGTCGGCGGTGAACGGACGGCCGTCGTGCCAGGCCACGCCACGCTTGAGGCGCCAGATCACCCAGGTCCCGTCCTTCGCGAGGCCGCCGTTGTCGACGCTCGGGACGTCGGCGGCGAGGATCGGGACGATGGTGCCCTCGGGATCGTAGGCGGCCAGCGGCTCGTAGAAGATGCGGGAGGCGTCCTGATCCTTGGTGCCGGTGGCGAAGTGCGGGTTCAGCAGGGTCGGCGCCTGCCACCACAGGACTCTCAACGGTCCGCCGCCCCCGCGCTTGCTCGGCGCGAATCTCGGCGCCTTGGGCTGGGCGGCGACGCCGGCGGCGCTCAGCATCTGGGCGGCGAGCGGCGCGGTGAGACCGAGGCCGACCATCGTCTGCACGAAGCCGCGACGGCTGAGGCGATGCGTCTTGACGTCCTCGATGAGCGCTCGGATCCCTGGCTCGTCCATCATGCGCGCGCCTCCAGCATCGTGGTCGCCACGTCGAGCGCCTCGACCATCGACTCGTGGTTCGCGATGCCCTTCCAGGCCCGGTCGAACGCGGTGCCGTGATCGACGGACACGCGCAGGAACGGCAGCCCGACGGTGACGTTGACGCCCGACAGCCCGGTCCACTTCTTGATCGTCTCGTCGTACTCGAAGCCGAGCGTCTTCACCGGGATGTGGCCCTGGTCGTGATACATCGCGACGACGATGTCGAACTCGCCGCCGCGGGCCCGCGAGAAGAGCGTGTCGGCGGGAAGGGGACCGGTGACGTCGAGGCCGTCGGCGCGGGCCGCCTCGACGGCGGGAATGATCGCGCGCTGCTCCTCGTCGCCGAAGAGGCCCTCCTCGCCGGCGTGCGGGTTGAGCCCGGCCACCGCGATGCGGCCGCGCGGTCGGCCGAGATCCTCGAGCGTGCGCTGGGCCAGGCGGATCGTGCGCAGCACGCGTTCGCGCGTGACCAGGTCGGGGACGCGGCGCAGCGCGACGTGCGTGGTCACGTGGATGACCCGGAGCTGCCGGCCCATCAGCAGCATGGCGAAGTCGCGCGTGTCGGTGAGCTGGGCCAGGATCTCCGTGTGCCCGGAGTGCTGCACGCCGGCCGCCGCCAGCGCTTCCTTGTTGACGGGCGCGGTGACGATCGCGTGGATCTCGCCGGCCTTGGCCAGCGTCACCGCCCGCTCGATGTACGCGTAGGCCGCGCGGCCGGCGGCCGCGCTCACCTCGGCGCGCGGCAGCGTCGTCATGTCGACGTTGGCGAGGTCGAGCACCTCGAGCGTGCCGTCGGCCCATCGGCACTCGGCCACGCGCCGCACGGCGTGCAGCGTGAGCGGGCTGCCGATCAGCGCCAGCGCCTCGGCCATCGTGGCGGCGGCACCGATGACGACGGGACGGCTGGCGGCCCGCACGGCGGGCTCGGCGGCGGCGCGCGCGATGATCTCCGGGCCGACGCCGGCCGGATCGCCCATCGTGACGCCGAGGATCGGTCGCTTCATGCCACCGCCTCCCTCTGTAATGTGACCAGGAGGTCGGGCGGGCCGAAGCCGCCGGCCTTGGTGAGCACGGCCAGCGGGTCACGGCCCGGCGCGCGCAGCTGGCCGAGTGCCAGACCGGGCGCCGGCGCGCCGATGAGGTCGAGGCGTTCGGCGCCGAGCGCACTCCACAGTGCCACGGCGGTCTCCCCGCCGGTGACGACGACGAGATCCCACCGCTCCCGCTCGATGGCGGCGACCGCCTGGGCAGCCAGCCGCGCGACGGCGTCGCCCCGATCGGCGGCGCGGCGCTCCG
>VBPC01000295.1:51240-67038 GCA_005887895.1 Candidatus Rokuibacteriota bacterium | reverse complement strand
ATCGTGTTCGGCGCGATGGCGTACCGGTTGCTGCCGGTCAGCGACCTCCCGACGATCGACTTCCCTACCATCAACGTCAACGCGGGACTGCCGGGCGCGAGCCCCGAGACGATGGCGTCGGCCGTCGCGCTGCCGCTCGAGAAGCAGTTCGCGTCGATCGCGGGGTTGAATTCGATCAACTCGACCAGCTCGCTGGGTCGCTCGAACATCGTGCTGCAGTTCGATCTGAGCCGGAACATCGACGCCGCGGCGCAGGACGTCCAGTCGATGATCGCGCGGGCGCAGCGGCAGCTTCCGCCGCAGATGCCGGCGCCGCCCTCCTTTCAGAAAGTCAATCCTGGCGATCAGCCGGTGATGATGCTGGTCCTGCGATCGGGCACGATGCAGATGGCGACTCTCGACGAGTACGCCGAGTCGACGATGGCGCAGCGGATCTCGATGGTCAGCGGCGTGGCGCAGGTGCAGGTGTTCGGCGCGGCGAAGTACGCCGTCCGCGTCGACGTCGATCCGAAGAAGCTCGCGGCGCACGGCATCGGCATCGACGAGGTCGCGACGGCGATCGCGAACGCGAACGTCAACCTGCCGACCGGTACGATGTACGGAGACAAGACGTTCGTCGTACAGACCAACGGTCAGCTGATGAAGGCGCAGGCGTACGCGCCGATGATCATCGCGTACCGCAACGGCAACCCGGTGCGCCTCGACGACGTCTCGCGCGTCTTCGACGGCATCGAAGACGACAAGCAGACCGGCTGGTTCAAGGGCGAGCGCGCGATCATGCTGCCGATCCTCAAGCAGCCCGGCACGAACGTCGTCGCCGTCGTCGACGCCGTGAAGACGCTGCTGCCGACGCTGCGCGAGCAGCTGCCGGCGTCGGTGTCGCTCGACACCCGGTTCGATCGATCCGTATCCATCCGCGACTCGGTTCACGACGTCAAGTTCACGCTCATCCTGACGGTCTGCCTCGTCGTCCTGGTCATCTTCATCTTCCTGCGGAACATTTCGGCGACGATCATCCCGAGCCTCGCGCTGCCGGCGTCGATCGTCGGCACGTTCGCCGTGATGTACCTCCTCGACTACAGCCTCGACAACCTGTCGCTCATGGCGCTGACGCTCTGCGTCGGCTTCGTCGTCGACGACGCCATCGTCATGCTGGAGAACATCGTCCGGCACATGGAGATGGGCAAGGCGCCGATGCGCGCCGCCTACGACGGGTCGAAGGAAATCGCGTTCACGATCGTCTCGATGACGCTGTCGCTCACCGCTGTTTTCATTCCGGTGCTGTTCATGGGCGGCATCGTCGGACGGCTGCTTCATGAGTTCGCCGTGACGATCGGCGTCGCGATTCTCGTGTCCGGCCTGGTGTCGATCAGCCTGACGCCGATGCTCGCGAGCCGCTTCCTGCGGCCGCCGCACGCGCAGAGACACGGCTTCATCTACAACGCGATCGAAAAGATGTTCGACATGTGGCTGCGTCTGTACGACTGGACGCTGCGCGGCAGCCTGCGCTTCCACGCCGTCACGATGGCCATCTCGATCGCCCTGCTCGTCGGGACCTGGTATCTGTTCCAGGCGGTGCCGAAAGGATTCCTGCCGAGCGAGGACCAGGGTCGGTTCAGCATCAGCACCGAAGCGGTTCAGGGCATCAGCCTCGACGAAATGACGCGGCATCAGCTGGAGGTCGCCGACGTGGTCGGGAAGGATCCGAACGTCGCTCAAATCCAGATACAGGTCGGCGGCGGCGGGTTCGGCAGCGGAGGTCTCAACACCGGGCGCGTCATGGTGGAGCTCAAACCCCGAGCCGATCGCGCGCTCAGCGTCGATCAGCTGATCGCGAATCTGCGGCCGAAGCTGGCACAGATTCCGGGCATTCGCGCGTACATGACGAATCAGCCGCCAATCAATCTCGGCGGCCAAGGGGGTGCGCGCAGCCTGTATCAGTTCACCCTGCAGGACACCGACACGGCGGAGCTGTACCACTGGGCGCCGATCTTCGAACAGAAAGTTCGCGAGCTGCCCGGCATCGAGGACGTCAGCAGCGATCTGCAGTTGAAGAACCCGCAGGTGCAGATCGATCTGAACCGCGAAAAGATCGCGACCCTCGGCCTCACCGTCAATCAGGTCGAGACCGCACTCTACAACGCATACGGCACGCGGCAGGTGTCGCAGATCTTCGCGCCGAACAATCAGTACCAGGTCATCATGCAGGTCGCGCCGGAATTCCAGCGCGATCCGTCGGCGCTCTCGATGCTGTACGTGCGGTCCTCGGCGGGCAGCCTGATTCCGCTGGACACCGTCGTCAAAGTGAGCACCGACGCCGGACCGCTGACCGTCAGCCACACGGGCCAGCTGCCGTCGGTGACGGTTTCCTTCAATCTGAGGCCTGGCGTCGCGCTGGGTGACGCGGTCAGCGCCGTTCAGCAGACCGCTGCGGCGACGCTGCCGTCGACGATCGCGACGAACTTCCAGGGCACGGCGCAGGCGTTCCAGGACTCGCTGCGCGGGCTCGGCCTGATTCTGATCATGGCGATCGTCGTGATCTACATCGTGCTCGGAATCCTGTACGAGAGCTTCACGCACCCGCTGACGATTCTCTCGGGTCTGCCGTCGGCCGGCTTCGGCGCGCTGCTGACGCTGCTCATCTTCAAGACAGAGCTGAGTCTGTACGCGTTCGTCGGCGTGATCATGCTCGTCGGGCTCGTGAAGAAGAACGGCATCATGATGGTGGACTTCGCCGTCGAAGCGCAGCGCGTGCACGGCAAGACGCCGCGCGAGGCGATTCACGAAGCGTGTCTCGTCCGCTTCCGCCCGATCATGATGACGACGTGCGCGGCGCTGGTCGGCACGCTGCCGATCGCGCTCGGATTCGGCTCGGGCGCTGAATCACGCCGTCCGCTCGGCTTGGCGGTCGTCGGCGGCCTGGTCGTCTCCCAGTTGCTGACGCTGTACATCACGCCGGTCTACTACGTGTACATCGAAGGCGCGCGCCTCTGGCTCGCGGGCAAGCGCCCGCAGCCGGCCGCGGCGCCGCGACGCGACGTGCACGCGCCGGCGGCAGCAGAAAACGCGTAATCGCAAAATTTTTCAGCGCGCCACCGCGGCGCGTTGTGGTGTGTCCGGCGGGTAAAGAAACGGTAAGCATTCATTCAGGGATCTATAAGCGTGCGTCATTTCTCTCTCGTGCTCTCGCTCATCGCCGCGACGTGCCTGACGGCGTGCAACACGACGTCGGGCGAAGCGCCGGGTTCCGGCGGCCGCGGCGGTCGTGGGCGGGGCGGCCGCGGCGGCGCGGCGATTTCGATCGACACCACGACGCTGCAGCGAATCTCCATTCAGCGCCAGGTCGATCTGTCCGGAACGCTGCTCTCGCCCGACCAGGCCAGAGTGAGCAGCGAAGTGGGCGGCATCATCCTCGACGTGCCGGTGCAGCTCGGCTCCGAGGTGCGGCCGCGCGACATCCTCGTCCGCCTCGACACGCGTGAGCTGCAGCTCGCCGTCGACCGCGCCGAGAGCGCGCTGCGGCAGGTCGAAGCGCAGCTCGGCATCGATCGCGGCCAGGACAAGCAGCCGCCCGCCGACGATCAGATCGCCTCGATCCGGCAGGCGATCGCGAACCGCGACGATGCGCGCAACGCGTTCAAGCGCGCCGATCAGCTGCACGGGCGCGGGCTGATGTCGCAGGTCGACTACGACACCTCGGAAACGCGCCTGAAGGTCGCGGAGGCGAACTACCAGGCGGCGATCGACGGCGTCCGCAGCCTCAAAGCGAGCCTCCAGGATCGCCGCGCCGCGTTCGAGCTGGCGCAGAAGAAACTGAACGACGCCGTCGTGCGCGCGCCGGTCGCGGGATCGATCGCCGAGCGGCTCGTGCAGCCGGGCGAGTACATCCGCGAGAACACGCCCGTCGCCACGATCGTGCAGATGAATCCGCTGAAGCTCAAGACCGCGATTCAGGAGCGCCACGCAGGACTCATTCGCGGCGGTCAAACGGTCGAATTCTTCGTGGAGGCATTTCCGGATCGAAAGTTCATCGGCAAGATCGCCTACGTGAGCCCGGCCGTCGATCAGACGACGCGCACGTTTCCGGTCGAAGCGATCGTCGATAATCCGGACCGGGTGCTGAAGCCCGGCTTCTTCGCGAGGGGGACGGCGCTGACGAAGGTCGACGCGAACGTCCTCGCCGTGCCGGAGACCGCGATCTCGACGCTCGCCGGCGTGTCGACGGTGTACGTCATCGAACACGACAAGGCGCGCCAGCAGCAGGTCTCGCTCGGCGCGCGTCAGGACAGGCTCGTCGAAATCGTCGCCGGACTCAAAGGCGACGAGACGCTCGCCACCACGAATCTCAATCAGCTCGCGACCGGCGTCGCCGTCCGGGTCGAGCGGTCCGGGAGCCGCGCAGGGAGCCAGGAATGAAGCTCGCGGAAGTCAGCGTCAAGCGGCCCGTTTTCGCCATCATGATGACGGCGGCGCTCATCGTCCTCGGCGCCGTGTCGTACGAGGAGCTGGGGCTCGACCTGATGCCCAAGACCGATGCGCCCGTCGTGTCAGTGCAGGCGAACCTCCCCGGCGCCAGCGCCGAAGAGATCGAGACGACGATCACCAAGCGCATCGAGGAGGCGGTCAACACCATCAGCGGCATCGACGAGCTGCGCGCGTCGTCGGATCAGGGCAACTCGCGCGTCACGATCACGTTCACGCTCGAGCGCGAGATCGAGTCGGCGACGCAGGACGTGCGCGACAAGCTCGCGCAGATCGTCAACCAGTTCCCGCGCGACACCCGTCCGCTGCAGATCACGAAGATGGATCCGGATGCCCAGCCGATCTTCGGCTTCGCCGTCTACGGCCCGCGCGCGCCGAAGGAGATCACCGAGATCACCGAGAAGCGCGTGAAGCAGGAGCTGGAGACGGTCAAGGACGTGGGATCGGTCGGCTACAACGGCGAGCGCAAGCGAGAAATCCAGCTGCTGCTGAACGCCGACCGGCTCAACGCGTACGGGCTCAGCGTCGAACAGGTGCGCAACGCCGTCGAGCGTCAGAACGTCGAGATTCCGGGCGGTCAGTTCACGGCCGGCCCCGCCGACGTGGCGGTGCGGACGATGGGGCGCATCCGCGACGTGGAAGACTTCAACCGCATCGTCATCTCCTATCGCGCCGACGGATCGGTGATCACGTTTGGCGACATCGGCCGCGTCCAGGACAGCGTCCAGGAAATTCGCAGCGCCACCCGGTTGAGCGGCACGCCGGCGATCGGTGTACAGGTCCGAAAGCAGTCCGGGACGAACACGATCGAAGTCGTCGACCGGGTGCAGGACAAGCTGAAGCGGATCCAGGCGGCTCTACCGCAGGACATTCAAGTCAGCATCGGCAACGATCAGTCGCGCTTCATCCGCCGCTCGTTCGAGGACATCAAGCTCCACCTGATTCTCGGCGGCCTGCTCGCCAGCGTCGTCGTGTTCCTGTTCATCCGCAACATCCGCGTGACGTTCATCGCCGCGCTGGCCATCCCGACGTCGATCGTCGGGACGTTCACGTTCATGAAAATGGCCGGCTTCACGCTGAACAACATGACGATGCTCGCGCTGTCGCTCGCGACCGGCATCGTCATCGACGACGCCATCGTCGTGCTCGAGAACGTCTTCCGCTTCGTCGAGGAGAAGAAGATGCGGCCGTTCGAGGCCGCCCGCGAGGCGACCGCCGACATCGGCCTCGCCGTCATGGCGACCACGTTCTCGCTGGTCGTGATCTTCGTGCCGGTGTCCTTCATGTCGTCGATCTCCGGCCGCTTCCTCTACCAGTTCGGCATCACGGCGGCGGTGTCGGTGATGGTGAGCCTGCTGGTGTCCTTCTCGCTGACGCCGATGATGTGCGCGCGGTTGCTGCGAACCGAGGACGCCGCCGGCCACGGCGGCGAGGGCCACGCCGCCTCCCGCGGCGGCTTCTACAGCTGGCTCGACCGCGGCTACACCTGGAGCCTGCGGCTGGCCATGGCCCACCGCTGGCTGATCGTCGTCGTCAGCGTGGCCGCCATCGTCGCCTCGGTGCCGATCTACCGCAACGTGAAGCAGGAGTACATCCCGAGCGACGTGGACGAGTCCGAGTTCGAGGTGCTCGTGTTCGGTCCCGAGCACATGAGCCTGGCGGCGATGGACGAGGCGATGCAGGCGCTGGCCCGCGAGGCGCGCGACACCAGGGGCGTGGCGCTCACGCTGGCCTCGGCCGGCGGCAGCTTCCTCAACAAGGTCAACCAGGGCTACATGTACGTCCGCACGGTGCCGCACGAGGAGCGCACGCTGACGCCCGGGCGGCTCTGGCACGGGCTGATCCACGGGCGGCCGCTGGAGGCCTTCCGCGGCAACTACAGCCAGCGCGATGTGATCCTGGCGCTGCGCCAGCGCTTCCGGAAGTATCGCGACCTCCGCACGCAGATCCGCAACATCGCCGGCTTCAACATCGGCGGCGGGACCTTCGACATCGACCTCGCCCTGCGCGGACCCGAGCTGGAGAAGCTGGCCGAGTACGGCGAGACCCTCAAGGAGAAGGCGCGTGAGCTCGGCGGCATCGTGGACGTGGACAGCACGCTGAAGCTCGACAAGCCGGAGTTCCGCGTCGTCATCGACCGGCAACGCGCCGGCGACCTGAGAGTGGACACCCAGCAGAAAGACGATCGAGCGGCTGTACGTCTCCCGGGACACGATCTCGACCAATCCGGCCACGGGCGCGGCGGCCCAGGTGAACCTCGCCCCCGGCGGCGGCCTCGTGCGCCTCGACAACGTGGTGAAGATCGAGCCGGCGGCCACCGCCTCGCGCATCGACCGCACCGACCGGCAGCGCGAGACGCGGATCCGGGCCGGCGTCGCCCCCGGCTACGGCCAGGCCGACCGCATCGAGGCGCTCAAGCGCGCCGTGGTCGCGCTGAACCTGCCGGCGGGCTACTCGACGTTCGTCACCGGCAAGGCGAAGGAGATGGAGAAGACCTTCACCGAGTTCCTGTGGGTCTTCCTCCTCTCGGTCGTCTTCATGTACATGATCCTGGCCTCGCAGTTCGAGAGCGTGATCCACCCGCTGACCATCCTGCTGTCGCTGCCGCTGTCGGTGCCGTTCGCGCTGTTCTCGCTGTGGTACACGGGCAACACGCTGAACCTCTACTCGGCGCTCGGCATCCTCGTGCTGTTCGGGGTCGTGAAGAAGAACGCCATCTTGCAGATCGACCACATGAACAACCTGCGCGCGCACGGCATGAACCGCGCGGCGGCGATCATGCAGGGCAACCGCGACCGGCTCCGCCCAATCTTAATGACGACGCTCGCGCTGGTGGCCGGCATGCTGCCGCTCTGGGTCGGCACCGGCCCGGGCGCCGAGGAGCGCCGGGCCATCGCCGTCGTCGTCATCGGGGGCCAGACGCTGTGCCTGCTGCTGACGCTCTTGGTGACGCCGGTGGCCTACTCGCTCTTCGAGGACGCCGCCCACGCCCTGCGCCTCTCGGCGCCCTCGCTCGCCCCCTGGCGCCGTCTCGCCCAGCGCGGCCAGCGTCGCGCCTGGCGCCACCGCCTCCGCAAAGCCTGGTCCCGCCGCCCCCCCACCCCCGAAATCTCCGGCGGAAGAAACGGCGACAACTGAAGGTCGCCGCACCCACCCGCGGTGCGACGCCCGCGCGCCCGCGATGAGCGCGGGCTCGCACGCCGACGCAAACGGTAGGGCGGGAGCGGGCGGCATGTTGCGCTCGAGCCAGTCGCGCGCCTGGCGCAGCCCCGCCTCCTCGGCCGCCGCCTCGGCCGCGAAGCGCTCCTCGCAGACCGGCAGATCGGTCGTCTTCTCGCCGGTCGGTGTCTGCTGGACGATGGACGTCACCACCGCCCAGCCACCGTCCTTCATCTGCTCGGTGACGATGTTGATGCTGTACTCGTCGTCGACCGGGAAGCTCTTGCGCTCGATCATGCTGAATCCTCCAAGGTGGAGCGCTCGAGAGGCCCCGGGGGACCCGGCAGCCCTCGCATCCAGTGGGCCACCGTCTGGAGAGGCGGTCAAGCGGATGCGGGCCGACGCCCGCGGGTCGGAACGAATTGCCCGGGGCGGTCCCCGGCTACTTCACGGCGCCGGCGGTGAGGCCGGAGACGTAGTAGTCGAGGAAGAAGACGTAGAGGATCACGATCGGCACCGAGCCGAGCACGGCGCCGGCCATCAGCGAGCCCCAGAAGTAGATGTCGCCGCGGATGAGCTCGCTGAGCACGCCGACGCTGGCGGTGATCTGGTCCGACGACGAGGTGAACGTCAGCGCGTAGATGAACTCGTTCCAGGACAGCGTGAAGGCGAAGAGCGCGGCGCACACGAGGCCCGGCACCGCGATCGGCAACACGATGCGCCAGAGCGCCTGGATCCGGGTGGCGCCGTCGACCATCGCGCACTCCTCGACCTCCTTGGGCACCGTGCGGAAGTAGCCCATCAGCAGCCAGGTGCAGAAGGGGACCAGGAACGTCGGATAGGTCACGACCAGCGACCATTTCGAGTCGGCGAGACCGAGCCAGTTCACGACCTGGGCCAGCGGCAAGAACAGCAGGGACGTCGGCACCAGGTAGGTCACGAAGATCCCGGTGCCGAAGCTCCCCACGCCGAAGAACTTGAGCCGGGCCAGCGCGTAGGCCGCCACCGTGCCGATGACCAGCGAGACCGTGGTGGCGATCAGCGTGACCATGAGGCTGTTCTTCGTCCAGGTGAGGAATTCGGTCTCCCACAGGAGCTTCTGATAGTGTTCGAGCGTCGGCCCCTGGCGGATCAGCAGCGGCACCGCGTTCCGATCGTAGAGCTCCCGGTTCTGCTTCAGCGAGGTCAGCGTCATGTGATAGAAGGGGAACAGCGCGAAGATCAGGAACGGCACCAGCATCGCGTGGATGCCGAGCTTCCGGAGCAGCTTCCGCGACACCATCAGTAGGCCCGCTTCCGCACGAAGCGGAGCTGCGCGAAGACCACCAGGACCAGCACCGGGAAGAGATAGAGCGAGATCGCCGCGCCCTCGCCGATGCGACCGGTCTCCAGCCCGACCTGCCGCGCCAGCGTGGCGAACAGGTGGGTGGAGTTGATCGGCCCGCCGCGCGTGAGGACGTAGACGATGTTGAAATCGCTGAACGTGAAGATCGTCGAGAAGAGCACGACGATGGCCAGCACCGGGCTCAGGAGGGGCAGCGTCACGTACCAGAAGCGCCGCACCGGCCCCGCCCCGTCGGTCTCGGCCGCCTCGTAGAGGTCGCGGGGAATGGAGACCAGCCCGGCCAGGATGGTGATCGCGAAGAACGGCAGGCCGCGCCAGATGTTCACGACGACGACGGCGGCCATCGCGTAGTACTTCTGGCCGAGCCAGTTCGGGCCGGGCGGATCGAGCAGTCCCAGGTGGATGCCGGTCCAGTTCACCACGCTGTAGAGCGAGTTGAACATCCACCACCAGCCCAGCACGGACAGCGCGGTCGGAATCACCCACGGCAGCAGCACCGCCCCCCGGATCAGCCGCTTGAGCCACAGCTGCTCGTTGAGGAGCAGGGCGAGCCAGATCCCCAGCACCAGCTTGCAGGCGACCGAGAGGCCCGTGAAGACGAACGCGTTCTGGAAGGTCTGACGGAAGGCGTCGCTGTCCCAGAGGTTCACGAAGTTGCGGAGCCCGATGAAGTGGCTCGGCCGCCCGATGAACGAGTCGGACAGCGAGAAGTAGAGCGCCATGCCGAACGGGTAGGCGACCAGGAGCACGAGGAGGACCAGCGCCGGGGTGACCAGCAGCGGGCCGAGGGCGCGCTCGCGGTCGAGGGCGGTCCGCAGGCGGACGCGGAGCGACGTCGGGCGCGCCGTCGACGCGACCCGCAGGCTTCCGATCGCCATCGCTATCCCGCCATGACCTTCTTCATCTCGCTCTCCGCCCAGGCGATCGCCTCCTTGGTGGACGTCCCGGTCACCGCCTTGGCGAGCATGTTGGGCAGGATGAACGAATTGGTGATGAGCTGCACCCTGTCGGAGGCCGGCGCCGGCCACCCGTAGGTGTGGTAGTTGACGCCTTCGCCCTTGAGGACGGCGAGCTTGGGATCGGTCTTGAAGACCGGGTGATCCTGCAGCTTCGTGAAGATCGGCTGATTGAACGCGCCGCCCGACATGATGTACTCGTCGTACACCTCTTTCTTGCCGAGCAGGTAGCGAATCCACTCCTTGGCCGGCTCCACGTTCTTGCTGAACTTCCAGATGCCGATCGAACGGGGAGCGTCGGTGTCGTGGCGGCCGGCCGGCCCCGACAGGCTCTGGTGGTGGTTGATGCCGTCGGCGGTGACCAGCTTCTGGTCCCGGGCGACGATGTAGGCGCTCACCGGGTTGTGGATCCAGCCGGCCTTGCCCTGCTGGAGCGACTCGTTGTTGCTGGCGTCGGTCCAGGACAGCACCTCGGGCTCCATGCAGTCGCGGTACATCTTCCGGTACCACTCGACGACCTCGGCGGTCTGGGCCGAGTTGATCTTGACCGTCTTGCCGTCCTTGTCGACTTCCCTGGCGCCGAAGCACCACATGACCGCCGAGCCGGTGGAGATCGTGTCGAAGTTCTGGCTGATGGGGATGCCGACCGGGTTCCCCATCTTCTTCAGCTCCTTGCCCACGGTGTAGAGGTCTTCCCAGGTCGCCGGCGTCTTGAGCCCCGCCTTCTTGAAGAGGTCCTCGCGGTAGGCGGCCACGAAGGTGGTGTGATACTGCGGCACCGCGCGCCAGACGCCCTTGACGTGGGCGGCCTCGTAGCCCGAGCCGAGGACCTTGCCGTACTTCTTCTCGAGGTCGGCCACGATGTCGGAGAGATCGACCAGCTGCGGCTCGTAGAGCCAGGGTACGTGCATGCGCATCTCGATGAGGTCGTGCCCGGCCTGCGTCTGCACCTCGGAGGCGTACTTGGCGGCCTGCTGCGGCGCCGCGATGTGGTCGATGCGGATCTTGATGCCGGTCTCCTTCGTGAACCGCGGCCCCAGCTCGGCCAGCTTCTTGTCCGACAGCGGCGCGAAATTGTTCCAGCACAGGTAGGAGATCTCGCGCGTCTGGCCGAGCGCCGGCGGTATCCGGGCGGCCAGGATGCCGGCCAGTCCGGTCGCGGTCGTGGCAAGGAACTGCCGACGGTTCACAGGGCGCATGAGCACCTCCTCGGGTGGCCGACTGTAGCCTGTCAGGCTTTCGGCGTCCAGTGCTTGAACCGCTCGCGCAGGACTTTCTTGTCGAACTTGCCCACGCCCGTCTTCGGCACCGCGTCGATGAAGACGACCTCGTCGGGCAGCATCCAGCGGGCCACCTGCGGCCGCAGGAACTCGATGACGTCGCGCTCGGTCAGCCGCCCGGTCGCGCCCGGCCGGGGGACGACGCAGGCGAGCGGCCGCTCGATCCACTTCGGGGATGTAGCCCTCGGCGTCGATCGTGGCGATGTCGCCGGTCTTGAACCAGCCATCGGGTGTGAAGCGCTCGGCGCTGTCCGGGTTGTCGTAGTACGCCTTCACGATCCACGGCCCGCGCACCTGGATTTCCCCCATGGTCTTGCCGTCCCAGGGCGCCTCGCGCCCATGCTCGTCGACGATCCGCAGATCGACGCCGGTCGCCACGTAGCCTTGCTTGGCGCGGATGGCGTACTGCTCGGCCTCGGGCCGCTCGAGCATGTACGACTTCAGCCGGGAGATCGTGCCGAGCGGGGTCATCTCGGTCATGCCCCAGGCGTGCAGCATCGACACGCCGAACTTCTTCTCGAAGAGCTCGATCAGCGCCTGCGGCGCGGCGGAGCCGCCGATCGGGATGCAGCGGATGGAGGAGATGTCGTAGCCGTCCTTCTCGACCAGCTCCTTGACCGCGATCCACACCGTGGGCACCGCGCCCACGAAGGTGACCTTCTCCGACTGCACGAGCTCGGCGATGTCGCGGGGCTGCGGGTTGGGGCCCCCGAAGATCTGGGTGGCGCCGAGCATGACCGCCGCGAAGGGCACACACCACGCGTTGGCGTGGAACATGGGCACGATGTGGAGGATGACGTCGCGCTCGGACAGCGCCATGGTGTCGGTCATCGACTCGGCCAGGCAGTGCAGGTAGATCGCGCGATGCGTGTAGACGACGCCCTTGGGGTTGCCGGTGGTGCCGGAGGTGTAGCACATGGCGGCGGCGTCGCGCTCGTCCAGCGGCGGCCACGCGCCGACCGGCGTCGCCCCGGCGAGCAGCGCCTCGTACTCCAGCAGCCCCGGCGGCACGGTCGCGTCGGGGCCGTCCTTCATGACGACGATGTGGCGCAGGCCGGGACAGTCCCGGCGGATGCCGTCCAGCACCGGCCACGTGCTGGCGTCGCAGAACACCACGGAGTCGCCGGCGTGGTTGACGATGTAGGCGAGGTCCCGCGGCGCCAGCCGGAAGTTGAGCGTGTGGAGCACGGCGCCCATGAGCGGGATCGCCCAGTACAGCTCGAGATGGCGGTGGCTGTTCCAGGCCAGCGTCGCCACGCGATCGCCTTTCTTGACGCCGAGCGCCTGCAGGGCGCCGGCCAGGCGCGCCGTGCGCGCGGCGAAGTCGCCGTAGGTGTACCGGAACAGCGGCCGGCCCGGAACGCGCGTGGTGAGCGTTTTCTTCGCCCACAGTCGGCGGCTGCGCTCGAAGAACTGCGTGAGCGTGAGCGGGTAGTCCATCATGAGATCGTTCAGCGGAGCCGTCATCGTCGTCGCCTCCCCGGTCAGGTGGCATTGTAGCGCCGCCCGAACACCGCGCGTGTCGGCGGCCCTCGCCCGGCCACCGCCCGCTTGTAACACGTACCGTCGCGAATAGGGGCGTGGAGCCCCCCGTCTCACCGGATGACAGGAGGGACCGAGCCATGCAGCACGACCCGTGGAAGCTCGCGACGATCGGACTGGCTCTGATGGGCACGACGGCTCTGGGCACCGGGCTCACGACGGCGTGGATGCTGCGGCCCGCGGCGTCGGCAACCGCCGAGGAGACGGCGACGCCGCCCGCCCCGACGGCCCGCCTGGCGCCCGCGCCGTCGTCGGCCGTCGTACGCGCGGCGCCGCCCGTGCGGGTGACGCGCGTCGCGACGCCGGTGGCCACGACGCCGGTCTCGACCGCAGCCGCGGAGTGCGGCACGAACGGTGACCGGGTGATGCGCATCGCCAAGCCCGGCGTGGTCGGCGCGCTCCTGGGCGCCGGCGTGGGCGCCGCCACCGGCGCGATCGCCAACGGTGGCAAGGCGGCCGGCAAGGGCGCGCTCATCGGCGGCCTCGCCGGCACCGCGGTCGGCGCCGGCTACGGCGCCTACAAGACGAAGAACGAGTGCGGCACCGTCTTCAACGGCTTCAGCGGTGGCAGCACGCCGAGCTCCTCCTCGGCGTCGGCGCCGCCACCGGCCGCGTTCAACGACGGCCAGCGGATCACGGTCTACGAGGCGCGGTAGTCGCTCGCCAGCGGGGCCGGGGCCAGGCTTCACGATCGCCCCGGCCCCGTGGTCGTTTTCGCGTCCGTCGACGTCGTCGGCGCACGCCGCTGTCCCCGCCCGCGCCCTGCGTGGTATCGTGAGGCGCGATGCGATCGCGCTGGAACGACGCTGAAGCCGCCGCGCTCTCCGGCGTCGAACTGCTCGTCTACGCTTCCCGCCTCGTCGGCGCCGAGACCTCGCTGGTCGTGTGGGGCGGCGGCAACACCTCGATCAAGGTCACCGAGCGCGATCACCGCGGCCGCGACATCCCCGTGCTGCGCGTCAAGGGCAGCGGCTCGGACCTCAAGTCGATCCAGAAGAAGGATTTCCCGGGCGTGCGGATGGACGACATCCGCGCGCTTCTCGAGCGCCAGGACATGGGCGACGAGGAGATGGTCGCCTATCTCGCCCACGCGCTGCAGGAGCCCGGCGGGCCGCGGCCGTCGATCGAGACGCTGCTGCACGGCTTCGTCGAGGCGGCGGCGGTCATCCACACCCACGCCGACGCGATCGTCTCGCTGACGAACAACGACCGCGCGGCCGATGTTCTCGCCGGCGTGTACGGCAAGGACGTCATCGCGCTCGACTATCGCCGGCCGGGCTTCAAGATCTCGCGGGAGGTCGCCGACGCGATCGCGGCCAACGCCCAGGCCCGGGCGCTGCTGCTGTCCAAGCACGGCACGATCTGCTGGGGCGCGACCGTGCGCGAGGCCTACGAGGCGACGGTGGCGCTGATCACGCGGGCCGAGGACGCCATCGCCGAGCGCCGGCGCGGCCGCCGCGTCTTCGGCGCCCCGCGGGTGTCGGTGCCGGAGCCGGCCGCCCGGCGGGCGACGGCGCTCGACGTGGCGCCGCGGCTGCGCGGCCGCCTGTCGCGCGGGCGGCGCGTGGTCATGGCCTTCGACGACACGCCGGCCGTGACGGAGTTCGTCGCCTCGGCGGAGGCGCCCGCGCTCAGCCAGGTCGGCCCCGCCACGCCCGATCACACGATCTACACCAGGCGCCTGCCGTGCTTCGTGGCGCTCGCCGACGCCCGCGACCCGGCGGCGGTCACCGCCGCGATCGACCGCGCGCTCGAGACCTTCGTCGGCGACTACACCGCCTACGTCGACGGTCACCGCGGTCCGGGCGTCGAGCTGACCGATCCGCTGCCGCGCGTCGTGCTGGTGCCCGGGCTCGGCATGTTCACCGCCGGCCGCGACGCGCGCACCGCCGGCATCGTGAACGACATCTACCACCACACGATCGACGTCATCGGCAACGCGGCCGGCTTCGGCCGCTACGTGTCGCTGTCGGCCAGGGACGCCTTCGACGTGGAGTACTGGCCGCTCGAGCTCTACAAGCTGACGCTGGCCCCGCCGGACAAGGAGCTGGCCCGGCGCATCGCGCTGGTCACCGGCGGCGGCTCCGGCATCGGCCGCGCGGTGGCGCACCGGCTGGCCGCCGAAGGCGCCCACGTCGCCGTCACCGACGTCGACGCGGCATCGGCGGTCCGCGTCGCCGACGAGATCGGCAAGGCGGTCGGGCCCGGGCGCGCGGTCGGGCTGGCGCTCGACGTCACGCGCGAGGCCTCGGTGCGGGAGGCGTTCGAGGAGACGATCCTGCGCTGGGGCGGGCTCGACGTTCTCGTCTCCAACGCCGGCATCGCGCATTCCTCGCCGGTCGATCGCATGGCGCTGGCCGACTGGGAGCGCTCGTTCGCCGTCAACGCCACCGGCCACTTCCTGGTGGCGCGAGAGGCGATGCGGGTGCTGATCCGGCAGGGCATCGGCGGCGCGCTGGTGTTCGTGGCGACCAAGAACGTGATGTCGCCGGGCAAGGATTTCGCCGCGTACTCCGCGGCGAAGGCGGCCGAGGCCCAGCTCGCCAAGGTCCTCGCGCTGGAGGGCGCGCCTCACGGCATCCGCTCGAACATCGTGAACCCCGACGCGATCTTCCAGGACTCCGGGCTGTGGTCGGCGGAGATCCGCCGCGAGCGGGCGGCCGCCCAGGGCATCGCCGTCGAGCAGCTCGAGGACTTCTACCGCAAGCGCAACCTGCTGGGGGCCCGCATCCTGCCCGAGGACGTCGCCCAGGCCGTCCTGTTCCTGGCCTCGGACCGCTCGGCCAAGACGACCGGCTGCACGCTCACGGTCGACGGCGGCGTCAAGGACGCCTGCCCGCGCTGAGCCGATGATGAAGAAAGCGGGTGACCGAGGCGCGGCCCGGCTTCGCCGGGGCGCGCCGAGCGTTGGGGGGGTTGGGGGGCGCCCGGAGCCCCCCATGTCGACATGATGCTGAAGAAAGCGGGTGACCGAGGCGCGGCCCGGCTTGGCCGGGGCGCGCCAAGCGTTGGGGGGGTTTGGGGGCGCCCGGAG
>VBPC01000295.1:0-51079 GCA_005887895.1 Candidatus Rokuibacteriota bacterium | reverse complement strand
GCGCAGTGGGCTCTGGTGCAGCGGATCGAGGCGCTCGGTTTCGACTCGCTGTGGACCGGCGACCACGTGTCGTTCCACAACCCGCTCTACGAGTCGCTCACCCTGCTGGCGACCTACGCGCCGCTCACGCGACGCATCCGTCTGGGCACCGCGGTCTATCTCCTCGCGCTGCGCGCGCCGGCCATCGCGGCCAAGATCACCTCCACGCTCGACGTCCTGTCGGGCGGGCGGCTCATCTTCGGCGTCGGCGTGGGCGGCGAGAACCCCAAGGAGTTCGAGGTCTGCGGCGTGCCGCACCGCGAGCGGGGCGCGCGGGTCAGCGAGGGCATCGACGTGGTGCGAGCGCTCTGGCGCGACACGCCGGCCAGCTTCAAGGGACGCTTCACGCGGTTCGAGTCCGTCTCGCTCGATCCCAAGCCCATCCAGCAGCCGGGACCGCCCATCTGGATCGGCGGCCGCTCGGACGCGGCGCTGGCCCGCGCCGGCCGCCAGGGCGACGGCTGGGTGTCGTACGTCGTGCAGCCGGAGCGCTACACGCAGAGCGCGGACAAGATCCGCGCCGCCGCGGCGGCCGCCGGCCGCACGCTCGACGGCTTCGCGTTCGCCCACCTGGCCTTCGTCACCGTCGGCCGCGACTGGGAGTCCGCCAAGGCGGTGTGGGCGCAGTACCTCACGAAGCGTTACGCCCAGGACTTCGAGCCGCTCGCCCGCAAGTACGGGATCCTCGGCACGCCGGCGCAGTGCGCCGAGCAGATCGCCCGCTTCGCCGCCGCCGGGTGCACGTACATGATCCTGAACCCGATCGGCGACCCCAAGGACGAGCCCGAGCAGGTCGAGCGCCTCGCCGCCGACGTCGTTCCGCGCGTCCGCTGACCGATGCCGGTCAGGCCGCGCGAATGCGTGGCTCGCGTGACGGCGACGCGCGTGCTCACGCCGGACGTGCTGGAAGCCGATCTGGCGATGGTCGAGCCGGCCACCCTCGCCTTCGACGCCGGCCAGTGGGTGTCGGTGCCGTTCGGACCCAAGACGGTGCGCGCCTACTCGATCGCCTCGTCGCCGCGCGCCCCCGCGCTGATCACGCTCTGCGCGGACGTGGCGCCCGGCGGCATCGGCTCCGCGTGGTTTCGCGGACTGCGGCCCGGCCAGGACGTCCGCTTCAAGGGCCCGCTGGGCGGCTTCGTCCTCGATCCGGGCGACGCCCGTCGGCTGGTGCTGGTCGCCGAGGAGATCGGCATCGTGCCGATCCGCAGCATCGCCGGCGAGCTCGCCGCCGCGGGCTTCGAGCGTCCGACGACGCTGGTGTACTCGGCCCGCGACCCGGCGGCGCCCACCGTGGACGAGCTGGTGACCGACGTGGCGGCGCTCGTCGCCTACGTCGCCGGCGGCGCGGCCACCATCGATGCCGTGCGCGCGGTCCTCACCGGCAAGGGCCTCGAGCGCAAGGCGGTCAAGTGGGAGAAATTCTGGTAGATGGCTGAGCTCACCGGCGGCGAGCTGGTCGCACGGGTGCTGAAGCAGGCGGGCGTGGGCCACGTCTTCACGCTCTGCGGCGGCCACATCCTGCCGATCTACGACGGCTGTCTGAAGGAAGGGATCGGCATCGTCGATCTCCGCCACGAGCAGGCCGCCGCCCATGCGGCCGACGCCTACGCGCGGCTGACGCGCAACGTCGGCGTGGCGCTCGTCACGGCCGGTCCCGGCGTCACCGACGCCGTGACGGGCGTCGCCAACGCCTATGCCGCGCGCAGTCCGCTCCTGCTCATCGGCGGCGCCGCGCCGCTCGGCCTGCGCGGGCTCGGCGCGCTGCAGGACATGGAGCAGGTGCCGTTGCTGCGCTCGATCACCAAGGGCGCGTGGTCGGTGCCGGAGACGCGCCAGATTCCCGAGGTCCTCACCACCGCGATTCGCGTCGCCCTCTCGGGACGGCCGGGCCCGGTCTTCGTCGAGATCCCCGTCGATCTCTTGCTGACAACGCTCGAGGATCGTCTGGCGCCGATCCCGAGCGGCTACCTCCATCGCGCGCCGGTGCCCGGCGACGTCGCGGCGATCGAGCGCCTGGCCCAGCTGCTCGCCGGCGCCGTCCGGCCGGTGGTGATGGCCGGCAGTGGCGTCTACTGGGACGACGCGGCCGCCGCCCTCGCCGCCTTCGCCGATGCCAGCGGCGTGCCGGTGTTCATGAATGGTGCCGGCCGCGGCTGCCTGCCGGCCGATCATCCGCTGGCCTTCGCCCAGGCGCGCCCGATCGCGCTGGGCCAGGCCGACGTCGTGCTCGTGCTCGGCACTCCGCTCGACTTCCGGCTCGGCTACGGCCGGCCGCCGACCTTCGCCGAGGACACCAGGGTGTGCATGGTCGACTGCGACGCGGCCGAGCTCGGCCGCAACCGCCGGCTCGACGTCGGCATCGCCGGCCACATCGGGCGCGTCCTCGAGCAGCTTGCCTGGGCGCTGCCGCGCGGCGCCGCGGCCCGCTTTGCGGACTGGCGCGCGCGCCTGACCGCCGCCGAGCGCGAGGCGCGGGCCGTGCTGGAGGCGCAGGGCGCGTCGGCCGACATCCCCATCTCTCACTATCGCTGGGCGGCCGAGATCGCCCGCAGCGTCACGCCGGAGACGATCGTCGTGGGCGACGGCGGCGACGTCATCGGTTGCGCGGCGAAGATGGTGGCGCTGCACCGGCCCGGCCAGTGGCTCGACCCTGGACCGTTCGGCTGCCTCGGCGTGGGACCGCCCTTCGCGATCGCCGCCAAGCTCCTTCATCCCGACCGTCGCGTGCTGCTGGTCGCCGGCGACGGCGCCTTCGGTCTGAACGGGATCGATCTGGAGACCGCCGTGCGCTTCCGCCTGCCGATGACCTGCATCATCGGCAACGACGGCGGCTGGGGCCAGATCCGCAACCCGCAGCTCTCGTTCTTCGGCGAGGACCGCGCGGTGGCGACCTCGCTGCCGACGACGCGCTACGACCAGATGGTGGAGGCGCTCGGCGGCCCGGCCGCCTACCGCCGCACCGGCCAGGTGTCGATGGCTATCTAGTGCGGGTCACGTTCCTCGCCCCGCACGTCCGGATCGCCGGCGGCGTGCGCGCGATCCTGACCTACGCCGATCGCCTCGCCGGACGCGGCCACGACGTCACGCTGGTGGTGCCGGCCCGCGGCCGCCTGCGCGCGCTCTGGCGGACGACGCGCGGCGCCGGCCCCGACTGGCTGGCGGACTTTCGCCCGCGCGTGCGCTGGGTCGATCGCTGGGACGCCGCCACGCTGCCGGATGGGGACGCCGTCGTCGCGACCGCGTGGCAGTCGGCGCCGGTGGTGGCCGCCGCGCCATCGCGCTGCGGGGCGAAGTTCTATCTCGTCCAGCACTACGAGAGCCTCTACCATGGCGATCCGGCCGCGGTGGACGCGACCTATCGGCTGCCGCTGACACCGATCGTCATCTCGACCTGGCTGCGCGACGTCCTGCGCGAGCGCTTCGGCCGCGACGCCGAGGTGCTGGTGACGCCGGTCGATCGGGCGCTGTTCCGCCGAGTGCCGGTGACGGTGGACACGTCGCGGCCGCGCGTGCTCATGCTGCACCACGAGTACGCCTGGAAGGGCGTCGCCGACGGCCTGGCCGCCGTGGCGCGCGTGAAGGCGCGGGTGCCGGGGCTAAGACTGGTCGGCTTCGGCGTCAAGCCGCCGCGAGCATCGCTGCCCTACGACGAGTTCCACGCCAACCCGCCGCAGGACGGCCTGGCCGCCCTGTACAGTGGCTGCGACATCTACCTGTGTCCGTCCTGGGACGAAGGCCTCGGCATGCCGTCCATGGAAGCGATGGCGTGCGGCGTCGCGCTGGTCACGTACGACAACGGCGGCTGCCGGGACTACGCGGTGGACGGCCAGACGGCGCTGGTGGCGCCGCGCCGGGACGTCGAGGCGCTGGCCGCCGCGCTGGAGCGCGCGGCCACCGACGGCGCGCTGCGCGAGAACGTCGCCGCCGCCGGCCTGGCCCGGATCACGACGGCGTTCGACTGGGAGCGGGCGGTGAATCGCCTGGAGGCGTGGCTTCGGTCGGCCGCAGCCTGATTGCGTGACGGCGACGCGCGCCCTGGCGTCCGCGACGGCGCGCCAGCGTGGCACGCGGCGGCGAAGCGCGCTAGAATCGACTGCGCAATGCCGATCTACGAGTACGAATGCGGCGACTGCCGTCGCCGCGTCAGCCTGTTGATCCGCACGTTTGCCGCGGCCGCCGCGCCCGCCTGTCCTCGTTGCGGCGGCACGGCCCTCACGCGCCTGATGTCGCGGTTCGCGACCGTCAAGAGCGAGGACGCTCGCCTCGAGTCCCTGGCCGGCTCGGCTTCCACGAGCGACCTCGACGAGAACGATCCCGGGAGCGTCGCGCGCTTCATGAAGAAGATGGGCCAGGAGTTCGGTGACGACCTGGGCGACGATTTCGGGTCGGCCGTGGACGAGGCCATGGCCGAGGGCGAGGATGCCGGGGGCGGGGAGGGGGCGGGCGGCTCGGATGACGCAGAATCCGTCGACACCGCCGGCGCATCGGACCTCTGAGCCCGTGAAGATCGAAATCGACGACAGCCTGGAGGCCGTGGGTCCCGACGCCTGGGATGCCGTGCACGCGGGATCCCGCCTGCGCGCGCCCTTCCTGGCCTGGACCTGGCAGCGCGAATGGGTCGGCGTGTTCGCCGAGGGCCGCCGTCTCGAGCTGCGCCGCGTCGTCGACGCGGCCGGCCGTCTCGTCGCCCTGCTGCCGCTGGTGGAGATCGGACCCCAGCGCTTCATGCTGGCCGGCGGCGCCGACGTGTCGGACTACCTCGATCTGCTCGCGCTCCGCGGCGAGGAGACCGACGCCTGGGCGGCGCTGCTCGAGGCGCGCGCGGCGTCGCGCGCGGTGTGGGAGCTGCACGCGGTGCCGGCGGCGTCGCCGACGGTCACCGCGCTCCCCGGGCTGGCCGCCGCGGCCGGCCTCGTCGCGCACGCGCCGGTGGAGGAGCGATGTCCCGTCGTCGCCCTGCCGGAGTCGTGGGACGCCTTCCTCGCCGCCCTCCCCAAGAAGCACCGCCACGAGCTGACCCGCAAGCTGCGACGGTTCGAGCGCGAGATTCCCGACGGCCGCATCGCCTGGGAGACCACGCCGGCCGGCATCGACACGCGCCTCGAGCACTTCCTCGCGCTGCATCGCGCCTCGCGGGCGGGCAAGGCGAAGTTCATGGACGCGCGGATGGAGCGGTTCTTCCGCCGCGTCATCGTGGCGCTGGCCGCGCGCGGCGCCGCCCGGCTGGCGTTCCTCGACGTGGCGGAGAGGCCGATCGCCGCGTTCGTCATGCTGGAGTGGGAGGACACCGTCGGCCTCTACAACTCCGGCTTCGCCCCCGAGCGCGCCGCACTCTCGCCGGGGCTCGTCCTGCTGGCGGGTGTCGTGCGCGACGCCATCGAGCGCGGCCGCCGGCGCTTCGACTTCCTGCGCGGCGAGGAGCGCTACAAGTACGAGTTCGGCCCCTCGGCGGAGGAGGTCCACGCGGTGACCATCGAGGCCCGCGCGTGAACCTTCGCGTCGCGATGCTCTCGGTGCACACGTGCCCGCTGGCGGCCCTGGGGGGCAAGGAGACGGGCGGCATGAACGTCTATGTGCGCGAGCTGGCCCGCGAGCTGGCGCGCATGCGGATGAGCGCCGACATCTTCACGCGCTCGCAGAACCCGGCGATCCCGCGGGTCGTCACGCTGGCCGAGGGTGTCCGCGTCGTCCATCTGGCCGCCGGCCCCCAGGCGCCGATGGCGCGTGAGCGGATGGTGGACCATCTCGACGCGTTCGTCGACGGCGTCGATGCCTTCCGCATCGCCGGCGGCCTCGACTACGACCTGATCCATGCGCACTACTGGCTGTCGGGCGCGGTCGCGCTGGCGCTCCGCCAGCGGTGGGGCGTGCCGGTGGTGCAGATGTTCCACACGCTCGGCCATCTGAAGAACGACGCCACCCCCAACGGCGCCGCCCGCGAGCCGGACGTGCGCATCGCCGAGGAGGCGCGCATCGTCGCGGCCACCGATCGCCTGATCGCCGCCACCGTCGTCGAGCGCGCGCACCTCGTGAGCCACTACGGCGCCGACCCCGGCCGCATCGCCGTCATCCCGTGCGGCGTCGACACCGAGCTGTTCATGCCGGGCGACCAGGCGGCGGCCCGCGCCACGCTCGGTCTCGACGGCGGCCCCCAGCTCCTGTACGTCGGCCGCCTGGCGCCGATCAAGGGCCTGGAGACGCTGCTCGACGGCATGGCCCGGCTGCACGCCGCCGGCAGCCCGGCGCACCTCACGATCGTCGGCGGCGACGCCGACGAGCCGCTCGACGGCCACGAGGCCGAGCTGCGCAGCCGCCTGGCCCGGCTGGCGCTCGGCGACGCCGTGACGTTCGTCGGCGCCCAGCCGCAGGAGCGCCTGCGCACCTGGTACGTCGCCGCCGACGCCACCGTGCTGCCGTCGTACTACGAGTCCTTCGGCATGGTCGCGCTGGAAGCGATGGCCTGCGGCAGCCCGGTGGTCGCCTCACGCGTGGGCGGGCTGCAAACCACCGTGCGCCACGGCGTCACCGGCCTGCTCGTCCCCGACCACGATCCCGTCTCGCTCGCCGAGGCGTTCACACGGTTGCTCGGCGATGCCGACTTGCGCTGGCGACTGGGCCGCGAGGGAGTCCGCTGGGCGACGCAGCACCGCTGGCCGTGCGTCGCCGAAGCCGTGTGCCGCGAGTATGCCGCGCTCGTCGAGCGCGCGGCCTCGCATCTCGCCTCCGCTCGCTGCCGCTAGTCGTCGGGTCGCCGCCACCGACGCGCGGTGGCGTGTCGTCTCGCGGACTACGGGCTCGACGCCTCACGCGTGCGGGCTGACGGTGCCACGGCGAGGACGGCTGCGACGACCTCGCCCGCCACCCGCCGCCCTCCGCCGCGCGTCGGTCGCTCCGTTTTGCGGTGAGTGGCGGCGGTGGGATCGAGAGCGTGGCGGTGCCGGCCCTCGGCGGGGCGCCTCGCCGGCCACGAACATGGAGCGCGGTGGTGCCGGCGCTCGCCGTCGCGCGCTTCGAGCGCCGGCTTTGCCGGCGTAACCCTGTTCTGGGGGGTGGCAGGAAGGAGCGCGCCGTCAGGCGCGCGACGACCGTCGGACGGGGGGCGAAGCCCCCCGCCGAGTGTGACGAAGTCCCCCTCCGGGGTGCTACACTCCGCGGCGTCGTGGGCACGCTCTTGGAAGTCCGCAATCTCCAGACGCATTTCGCGACGCGGGGCGGCGTCGTGCGCGCGGTCGACGGCGTGTCGTGGGACGTGCGCGAGGGCGAGACGGTCGCGCTCGTCGGGGAGTCGGGGTGTGGCAAGTCGGTCAGCGCGCTGAGCATCATGCGGCTGGTCGCGGCGCCGGCGGGACGCATCGTCGGCGGCCAGATTCTCTTCAAGGGCCGCGACCTGCTCAGGCTCGGCGAGGAGGAGATGCGGCGCGTCCGCGGGCGCGAGATCGGCATGGTGTTCCAGGAGCCGATGACCTCGCTCAACCCCGTGCTCAACATCGGCCGCCAGCTCACCGAGGGCCTCGAGATCCACCTCAAGCTGTCGCCGGCCGATGCGCGGCGCCGGGCCGAGGAGCTGCTGGCGATGGTCGGCATTTCCGATCCGGGGCGGCGGCTGCGGCAGTACCCGCACCAGTTCAGCGGGGGCATGCGGCAGCGGATGATGATCGCCATGGCGCTCGCCTGCAATCCCTCGCTCGTGCTGGCCGACGAGCCGACCACCGCGCTCGACGTGACGATCCAGGCACAGATCCTCGAGCTGATGAAGGACCTGTCGCGACGGCTGGGCGTCGCCATGCTGATCATCACGCACAACCTCGGCGTCGTCGCCCGCTACGCCGATCGCGTCAACGTGATGTACGCGGGGCGCATCGTCGAGCGCGCGACGGCCCGCGAGGTGTACGGCCGGCCGCGGCATCCCTACACGCTGGGGCTGCTGCGCTCGGTGCCCCGGCTCGACGAGCCGCGGCGGGCGCGGCTGACGCCGATCGAGGGCCAGCCGCCCGACCTGACGCGGCTGCCGCCGGGCTGCGCGTTCGCGCCGCGCTGCGCGTTCTGCGTGGAGCGCTGCACGCGCGAGGCGCCGCCGCTCGCGGAGGTCGACGCGGGCGGGCACGTGTCGGCCTGCTGGGAAGCGGCGCGCCTGGAGAGGGTCGGTGAGCCCGTCCGCTGAGGTGCCCGTCGCGACCGCCGGCGTCTCGCGCGTGCCGGCCGGCGACGCGCTGCTGCAGGTGCGCCACCTCGTCAAGCATTTCACCGTCGGCGGCGGGCTCTTCGGCGGCACGCCGGGCGTGGTGCGCGCCGTCGACGACGTCAGCTTCGCGATCCGCCGCGGCGAGACGCTGGGCCTCGTCGGCGAGTCCGGCTGCGGCAAGACGACGACCGGGCGCTGCATCCTGCAACTGGAGCGGCCGACCAGCGGGCAGGTGATCTTCGAGGGCCGCGACCTGACCGGCCTCGACCAGGTCGCGCTCCGGCCGGTGCGGCGCCGGATGCAGGTGATCTTCCAGGACCCATACTCGTCGCTCAACCCACGGATGACGGTCGGCCAGATCCTGGCCGAGCCCATCGCCGTGCACCGGCTGATCACCAACGCCGCGCGCCGCCGGGAGCGGGTCCACGACCTGCTGCAGCGCGTCGGCCTCCTGCCCCAGCACGCCGATCGGTATCCGCACCAGCTCTCGGGCGGGCAGCGGCAGCGGGTCGGCATCGCGCGCGCGCTGGCGGTCGAGCCGGCGCTGATCATCTGCGACGAGCCGGTGTCCGCGCTGGACGTCTCGATCCAGGCGCAGATCATCAACCTGCTCGAGGATCTCCAGGCCGAGCTCCATCTGACGTACCTCTTCATCGCGCACGACCTCGCTGTCGTCCGGCACATCTCGGATCGGGTGGCGGTGATGTACCTCGGCAAGATCGTGGAGATCGCCGATCGGCGCGAGCTCTACGAGAATCCCCTGCATCCCTACACGCAGGCGCTGCTGGCCGCGGTGCCAATCCCCGATCCCGCGCTGGAGGCGAGCCGCCCGCGACCGGTGCTGGGCGGCGAGGTGCCGAGCCCGCTCAACCCGCCGTCGGGATGCGTCTTCCATCCGCGCTGCCCGATCGCGGTGGACCGCTGCCGCGGCGAGATCCCGCCGCTGCGGGAGATCACCCCGGGGCATTGGGCCGCCTGCCTGCTCGCTTGACACGCTGGTCAGACCGCGGGTAAGTTGCGGGAAACCTTTCGTCATCGCGAGCCGTTCATGCGCAAACTACCCGGCTCGCCCTCGGCCTCGACGGGCGACAGCCGACCGGAGGTGCCCATGCGTCGTCGCCCTGCCCTGGCCCTGGTATCCCTCCTGCTCGCGGTGCTGGTGGCGGGTGTCTTGCCGGCGGCGCCGCAGGACAAGCCGCGCGCGGGGGGCGAGCTCGTCTTCGTGGTGCCCTCGGAGCCGCCGTCCTACGACGCCCACCAGGAGGAGACGTTCGGCGTCATGCACCCGATGGCGCCGCACTACAGCACGCTCCTGCGCGTCGATCCCACCGACAAGACCGGGACCAAGCCGGTCGGCGACCTGGCCGAGTCGTGGACGATCTCGAAGGACCACCTGGTCTACACGTTCAAGATCCGCAAGGGCGTGAAGTTCCACGACGGCAGCGAGCTGACCTCGAAGGACGTCAAGGCCTCGTACGACAAGATCCTGCACCCGCCGGCCGGCATCAAGTCGCTGCGCAAGGAGGCGTACGAGTCGATCGCGTCGATCGACGCCCCCGACCCATCCACGTTCATCGTGAAGCTGAAGTACCCGGAGTCGTCGATCCTGCTCAATCTCGCCTCGCCGTGGAACTGGATCTACCGGGCCGACATCCTCGCCAAGGACCCGCACTGGTACGAAAAGAACGTGAACGGCACCGGGCCCTTCAAGTTCGTGGAGCACGTCAAGGGCTCGCACTGGGTCGGCAAGAAGAACCCGGACTACTGGGACAAGGGCAAGCCGTACCTCGATGGCTACCGCGCGATCTTCATCAGCAACTCGTCGGCGCAGGTGGCGGCGGTGCGCGGCGAGCGGGCCATGATCCAGTTCCGCAGCTTCAGCCCGCCCGAGCGCGATCAGCTCGTCCAGGCGCTGGGCAACAAGATCGCGGTGCAGGAGAGCCCGTGGGACTGCCTGAACTTCGTCTCCATGCACCACGAGAAGAAGCCCTTCGACGACAAGCGCGTGCGCCGCGCGCTCAGCCTCGCGCTCGACCGCTACGAAGGGTCCAAGGCGCTGTCGAGGATCACGCTGGTCAAGGACGTGGCCGGCATCCAGGTGCCCGGCACGCCGTTCGCGACGCCGCCCGCCGAGCTGGAGAAGCTGGCCGGCTACGGCCACGACATCGCCAAGAATCGCGCCGAGGCCAAGCGGCTGCTGAAGGAGGCCGGGGTGCCGGACGGCTTCGCGTTCACGTTCAAGAACCGCGGCATCCCGCATCCCTACGAGCCGCTGGGCATCTGGCTCATCGACCAGTGGCGCCAGATCGGCCTCAACGTCAAGCAGGAGTTCATCGAGGCCTCGGCCTACCATCCGATGCTCAAGCGCGGGGACTTCGAGGTCGCCATGGACTTCCAGTGCGGCTTCATCGTGGAGCCCGACCTCGACCTGCCCCGGTTCGTGACCCACTCCGACGCCAACTACGGGCGGCACAAGGACACCGTGATCGACGACCTCTTCAGCCGGCAGGGCCGGTCCACCGACCCCGAGGAGCGCAAGAAGATCCTGCGCCAGCTCGAAAAGCGCCTGCTCGACGAGGAGGCGCACGTCATCTACACGCTGCAGTGGCACCGGATCGTCCCGCACCTGGCGAAAGTGCACGGCTGGACGATCACGCCGAGCCACTATCTCAACAACCAGCTCGACACGGTGTGGCTGGCCGAGTAAGTGGCGAAGTACCTGCTCAAGCGCTTTTTCCTGATGCTCCCCACGCTGTTCGGGGTGGCGCTGGTGACGTTCGTGCTCATCCGGGTCATCCCCGGCGACGTCGTCGAGCTGCGCTACTCGGGTGACCGGGGCGCGGTCTCCCAGGAGGTGATCGACCAGGAGCGGCATCGCATCGGCCTCGACCAGCCGGTCTGGCGGCAGTTCTTCACGTGGTTGGCCGGCATCGTCCGGCTCGACTTCGGGACCTCGATGTGGACCGGGGCGCCGATTCTCCAGGAAATCAAGCTGCGCTTCGCGCTGTCGCTGCAGGTGGCCATCATGGCCACGATCGTGGCCGTCGTCCTCGCGATCCCGCTCGGCGTGCTGGCCGCGCTCAAGCACCTGTTCCTGCTCATCGTCTTCAAGTGGCTACCGCCGATGGTCTACACCCCGTTCTGGGTGAGCCCCCGGCAGAACCTCGCGCAGCTCATCTGGCCCGCGCTGGCCGTCGGGTACCGTTACTCGGCGGTGGCGACCCGGATGACCCGCTCGGCCATGCTCGAGGTGCTGCGGGAGGACTACATCCGCACCGCGCGCGCCAAGGGGCTCGTGCAGAACCTGATCCTGTCGCGCCACGCGCTGAAGAACGCCATGCTGCCGGTGCTGACGGTCGTCGCGATCGAGTTCGCGTTCCTCATCGGCGGGCTGGTGGTCACCGAGCAGGTGTTCAACCTGAACGGCATCGGGCTCCTCTTCGTGCAGGCGGTGGCCCACCGCGACTACACGCTGCTGCAGGCGCTGGTCATGCTGGTCGCCGGCATGTTCATCCTCGTCAACTTCCTCATGGACGCGGCCTACGCCTGGCTGGATCCGCGCATCCGGTACCGCTGATGGCGCGCCGCCGACTCACTTCGCGGCACTTCGTTCTCGGTCGTCACCGATCCTCACGTACCATGACGTACGCTCCGGTCGGTTCCTCCCGCGGGCCTCGTGCGGCTCGCGATTCGGCGCCGCGCGCGAACGGTGGGCGCTGATGGCGCTGAATCCGCCGATCGATCGGGCCCCCGAGATCGCCGCGGCGCCGGCCCCGGACGGCTGGCTGACGGTCGTCACGCGGTTCTGTCGGACCCGGCCGCTGGGCGCCGTCGGCGCCGCGGTCATCGTGCTGATGCTGGTGGTGGCGGCGCTGGCGCACGTCATCGCGCCCTACGATCCAGTCGCCAACGACTTCGGCGGGATGCTGGCGCCGCCCTCGCGCGCGCACTGGCTCGGCACCGATGCCTTCGGTCGCGACGTGCTCTCACGCCTGATCTACGGCTCGCGCACGGCGCTCCTGGTGGGCTTCGGCGCCTCCGTCCTGGGCGCCACGCTGGGGTCCGTGCTCGGCGTCGCCAGCGCGTATTTCGGCGGCCGCGTCGACCTCTTCCTGCAGCGGGTGATGGACATCTTCCTGTCGTTCCCGCTGATCATCCTGGCGCTGGCGCTGGTGGCGATCCTCGGCAACACGATCCCCAACCTCATCCTGGCCATCACGGTGCCGATGATCCCCCGGGCGGCGCTGGTCATCCGCGCCTCGGCGCTGGCCATTCGCGAGATGCCCTACGTCGACGCCGCCCGCGCGGCCGGCTTCCGGCACGGCCGGATCATCCTGCGCCACATGCTGCCCAACGTCATGGCCCCCTACCTGATCATGCTGACGGCGTTTCTGGGGCAGGCGGTGCTGCTGGAGTCCTCGCTCTCCTTCCTCGGTCTCGGCGTCCAGGAGCCGATGCCGGCCTGGGGATTGATGCTGCGCGGCGCCGCCGTCGAGTTCGCCGAGGCGGCGCCCTGGATGGCGATCTTCCCCGGCCTGGCGATCAGCCTGTCGGTGTTCGCGTTCAACCTGTTCGGCGACTCGCTGCGGGACGCGCTCGACCCGCGGCTGCGTACGCAGTAACTGGCCGACATGCTTGACACGTTCGAGTCGCCGCGCTACAAATTGCAAGTCCCACAGTCAGGCAGGCGCGCGAGGCGCGCACGACATCCGGGGAGGCGCTAGATGCCCTATGTGATCACCGAGCCCTGCATCAACGTGAAGGACAAGGCCTGCGTCGAGGTCTGTCCGGTCGACTGTATTTACGAAGGCGAGACGATGCTCTACATCCATCCGGATGAGTGCATCGACTGCGGGGCATGCGAGCCGGTGTGCCCGGTGAAGGCGATCTTCGCCGAGGACGAGACGCCGGAGCAGTGGAAGAGCTTCATCGAGATCAACAAGAAGTTCTTCACGGACAACCCCGGGGTCAAGCCGGCCACCAAGTCGTAACCGGCTGTCGGCGCGCTCGACGACGCGATCCAGGGCCCTCCCGCGAGGGCCCTTCGTTTTGGGCACCGTCGCCTCGCGCGCTGGGCATCCCGCCGACGCGCCGGGCGCCGGCGCCGCGAAATCCGGCCCGTTCGCGCGTGGCACATCGGTTGCGATCCTCCCCGCGCATGAACGCCATCCCCGGACCCTCGGCCGGTCTCACCCCGCCCGGTCGCCTCGGCTATCACGGCGCCGTCTCGGACTTCAAGCGCCGGCTGATCGAGGCAACGCTGCACCAGATGTGCGGAAACCGCACCCACACCGCGCGCGCCCTCGGTCTGCAGCGCACGTATCTGCTGCGGCTGATCCGTGAGCTCGGCGTGGCGGCGCCGCCGCCGCCAGCGCGCCGGCGGTCGGCCATCGGCTGAGCGCCGCGCAAATGCAGTCTCGCGCGCCGCCGTTTGGTCGATAATATTGCCCATGCGCGAAGTCTTCGTCGCGGGCGCCGGCATGACGCGGATCGGGCGCCGCAGCGAGCCGTTGCCGGAGCTGATGGCCGATGCCGCCCACGCGGCGCTGGCCGAGGCCGGGCTCGAGGCCCCCGACGCCATCGTCGTGGCCACCATGAACCCGGAGGAGTTCCTCGGCGACGGCAACTTCGCCTCGCACGTCGCCACCCAGATCGGCTTCGCCGACGTTCCCGCCCTCCGCGTGGAGACGGCCACGTCGTCGGGCGCGGCCGCCTTCTACGCCGGCTTCGCCGCGGTCGCGGCCGGCCTTCGCCAGGCGGTGCTGATCGTGGGCGGCGAGAAGATGACGCACCTGACGACGCCGAAGGTCTCCGAGCTGATCGGCCGGTCGATCGATCCCTACGAGCGCGCCTACGGCGCCACCATGCCGGCGCTGGCCGGGCTCGTCACCCGGAGCCTGATGAGCAAGACCGGCCTCGGCCAGCGCGAGATCGCCCAGGTCGCGGTGAAGAACCACGCCAACGCCGCCCGCAATCCGCTCGCGCACTTCCAGCAGGCGGTCACCGTGGAGGAGGTGCTCGAGAGCCGGATGGTCGCCGACCCGCTGCGCCTGCTGCACTGCTGCCCGATCTCCGACGGGGCCGCCGCGGTCGTGGTGACCGCCGCGCCGTCGCGGGTGCGGGTGGCCGGCATCGGCCAGGGCACCGACACCCTGGCCGTGCGCCACCGCCGCCAGCTCACCGCCTTCACGGCGACCCGGATGGCGGCGCGCGAAGCGTACGCCATGGCGGGCTTCGGCCCCGAGCGGGTGGATCTCGCCGAGGTCCACGACGCGTTCGCGCCGTTCGAGCTGATCTCGCTCGAGGACCTCGGCCTGGTGCCGCCCGGCAAGGCGGGCCGCGTCACCCTGGACGGGGACACCGCGCTCGACGGCCGCCTGCCGGTGAACCCGTCCGGCGGGCTCAAGGCGCGCGGTCATCCGCTGGCCGCCACCGGCCTGGCCCAGATCGTGGAGTGCGTGTGGCAGCTGACCGGGCGCGCCCACGGCCGCCAGGTCTCCGGCGCCCGCCACGCTCTCGCCCATTCCATCGGCGGCCTCGCCACCAACAACTGGGTCACCTTGCTCGAAACCACAGGTTGAGCGGAGCCGGGATCCTTCTATGACAGGCCACCCACGAGCCAAGCCGGCCTCGCGCCACCCGCTCCAACAGAGCACACGCTGGCCCCGTCTCCGCGCGTCAAACGGGCGCCCGTGATCGCCGAGCAGATCGCCGCCTCCCGCTGCCCGCGCTGCGACATGCTGGTCGCGCCGCCGTCGACGTACTGCCCGCACCATCCCGTGCTCATGCAGCCGGTGACGCTGCCGGGCGTCGGCGAGGTGGTGTCGTTCACGACGCTGCATACGCCGCCGCAAGGCTTCCGCTCGCCGTTGCACCTGGCGCTCGTGGAGCTGGACGGCGGCGCCCGCTTCGTCTGCCATGGCGCCGACGTGCGCGGGCTGCGGATCGGCGCGGCCGTCGCCATCGAGGCCATCGACGACATCTATTACTTCTCCCACCTGGGGGCGATGGAGCGCGCGCGGCTGTTCTGGCGCCGCACCGGCCGCGCCGGCGACCGCGTCAACGCGATCGCGCGCAGTCTCGCCAAGCGGGTCTGGAAGGGGAGGGATCGTGCCGCGAGCTGACCGTCCGCTGTCCGGAGTGCGCGTGCTGGACCTCACCCGGGTGCTGGCCGGGCCGTTCTGCTCGATGATCCTGGGCGACATGGGCGCCGAGGTCATCAAGGTCGAGGAGCCCGGCAAGGGCGACGACACGCGCTCGTGGCCGCCGTTCGTCGGCGGCGAAGCGACGTACTTCCTGGCGGTCAATCGCAACAAGCAGAGCCTCACGCTCAATCTGAAATCGGCCGAGGGCCGGGCCATCCTGAAAAAGCTGGTCCGCAAGAGCGACGTGCTGCTCGAGAACTTCCGCACCGGCACCATGGAGCGCCTCGGCCTCGGCTACAAGGCGCTCGCCCGCCTGAACCCGCGGCTCGTCTACTGCGCCATCTCCGGCTTCGGCGAGTCCGGACCCGAGGCGGCGCGGGCCGGCTATGACCTCGTCGTGCAGGCCGAGTCCGGGATCATGGACATCACCGGCTTCGAGGACGGCCCGCCGGTGAAGGTCGGCACCTCGATCGCCGACCTCGTGGCCGGCATGTCGGCCGCCCACGGCGTCACCCTGGCGCTGCTGGCCCGCCACCGCACGCGCCGGGGCCAGAAGGTCGAGATCTCGATGCTCGACGCCATGGCCGCGCTGCTCACCTACCAGGCCGGCATCTACTTCGGCACCGGCCAGAAGCCGAGCCGGCGCGGCAACAAGCACCCCTCGATCGTGCCGTACGAGGTCTTCAAGGCGGCCGACGCCTATCTGACCCTCGGCGTGGCCAACAACTCGCTGTGGGAGCGCTGCTGTGCCGCGCTGGAGCGGCCCGAGCTGGCCAAGGATCCGCGCTTCGCCAGCGAGGCCCAGCGCGTGCAGCACCGCGAGACGCTGGTGCCGCTGCTGAACGAGATCCTCGCAGGCCGCTCGGCCGCCGAGTGGATGAAGCGGTTCGAGGCCGTCGGCGTTCCCGCCGGCCGCATCCGCACGGTGGCCGAGGTCTGCGAGAGCGAGCATCTCAAGGCGCGCGGGATGATCGTGACGCTCCCCCACGCCACCGCCGGCCGCCTGCGCGTGCTCGGGGTGCCCATCCGGCTGCACGCCACGCCCGGCAAGGCGGCGGCGCCGCCGCCCCGGCTCGGTCAGCACACCGAGCGCGTGCTTGGCGCCGTGCTCGGGCTCACGAAGACCGACGTCGCGCGGCTGCGGGCCGGCGGCGTGGTGTGATGGACCTCACGCCGGTCACGCTGACCGGCACGGTCCTCACGCTGGAGCCGCTCGACGAGCGCCACGCGCCGGACCTCTTCGCCGCCATGCAAGACGAAGAGGTCTGCCGCTACCTCGCCTGGCCGCCGCCGCAGACGCTCGACCAGACGCTGGCCCTCGTGCGCGACGCCCGCGACCTCATGGCGCGCCGGCAGTCGATCGTGTGGGCGCAGGTGTGGAACGCGACCGGTCGTGCCATCGGCTCCACGCGGCTGCTCGACGTACGTCCGGCCGACCGCCAGGTGGAGATCGGCTCGACCTTCCTGGCCCGCGATTTCTGGCGCACGCCCGCCAACACGGAGTCGAAGTACCTGCTGCTGACGTACTGCTTCGAGCGGCTCCAGTGCGTGCGCGTCGCCTTCAAGACCGACGGCCGCAACGTGCGCTCGCAGGAGGCGATCGCGCGGCTGGGAGCCGTGCGCGAGGGCGTCCTGCGCCAGCACATGAACGTGCGCGGCTACCAGCGCGACACGGTCTACTTCTCGATCCTCGCGGAGGAGTGGCCGGGCGTGAAGGCGCGCCTGCAGGCGCGCCTCGCCGGCGGCAGCGTCACCTCCGGGCGCTGACGGCGACCAGCACGATGCCGCCAACGACGGCGACGACGCCGAGCACCGGGGGCAGGGGGATGGTTTCCTTCTTCTCGGTCTCGACCTTCAGCGGCCCCAGGTCGACGACCTTGTCCTTCTTCGTGTAGCTGACGCCCTGGTAGGCGAGCGCCACGATACCGAGGATGATGAGAATCACGCCGAGGATGGCGACGGGCTTCATGAGCGACCTCCGGATCTCAGAGATTCGCCCCCGCCCTCATCGTACCATCCGCCGCTCGTCAGTCGGGCTTGCGCTCCAGCTCCAGGTGCTCGAGCGACGCCTCCGCGGCCGGTCCCGTGAGCTCCTGGTGCTTGTCCGAGGCGGCTTTGAACGTCGCGATCCCCTGCCGCTCGGCCGCGATCTCCCGGGTCTCGACGACCCTGAAGCCTTCCTGTTTGAGCCACTCCTCCATCGGGACGGGCCGATCGCTGCTCTCGTATCGCTGCACCGACTCGCGGAGCCGGCGCTCGTCGTCCTGGCTCTGGATCAGGACCACCCTCACGACGTGGGGATCGTTCGCCCACGGGCGCACGAGCGCGGCGGTGATTCGGGTGGCGAGCAGGCTCGAGATGTCGCGGGCGATCGAATCGGCCGCGCGTCCCAGCCGCTCCACGACGTCGGTCTGCCGGCCCACCTGCGTGACGAGCTCGGCCAGGAACGGGACCGCACTCAGTTGAGGTGCCTCAGCCATGGAGACCCTCCGCGCCGCTTCGGAGGGCAAGTTTCGAGCCACGCCAGGAGGGCGCAAATTCGCAGCGTTGCGGCTGGCCGCCCGTCCGCGAGCGGCGCGCCCTGACACTCGGCGGTCCAGACTGTCCTGGACCGACCTTGACACCCCCTGAACGGGCGTCGCATGATGAGGGACCCCTGGAGAGGGACGCGGGAGGCGGAAATGCGCCGTTTGATCAGGATTTACGACACGACCCTGCGTGACGGCACGCAGGGCGAGGGCGTGTCCTTCTCCATGGAGGACAAGGTGCGCCTGGCCGGCCGTCTCGACGCGTTCGGCATTCACTACATCGAGGGCGGCTGGCCCGGCTCCAACCCCAAGGATCTGCGGTTCTTCCGGCGGATGCAGGACGTGACGCTCAAGCAGGCCAAGCTCGCGGCGTTCTCGATGACCCGCCGCGCCGGCGGCGTCACCGAGACCGACCCCAACATGCAGGCGATCATCGAGTCGGGCGCGCCGGTGGCGACGATCGTCGGCAAGTCGTGGGACTTCCACGTCACGCAGGCGCTCGAGACCACCCGCGACGAGAACGTGGCGATGATCCGCGACTCGATCGCCTACCTGCGCCCGAAGATGGACGAGGTCCTGTTCGACGCCGAGCACTTCTTCGACGGCTTCCGCGCCAATCGCGAGTACGCGCTGGCCACGCTGAAGGCGGCCGCCGAGGCCGGCGCGCAGTGGCTGGTACTGTGCGATACCAACGGCGGCACGCTGCCGGCCGACCTGGTGGCGGTGATTCGCGAGGTGAAGCGGCACGTGCGGACACCGCTCGGCATTCACGTGCACAACGACGCCGAGTGCGCGGTGGCCAACTCACTGGCGGCGGTGCTCGAGGGCGTGGACCAGGTCCAGGGCACGATGAACGGCTTCGGCGAGCGGTGCGGCAACGCCAACCTGGTCTCCATCGTTCCGACGCTCGTGCTGAAGCTCGGCCTGGACTGCATTCCGGCGGCGCATCTGCGCGAGCTGCGCGACCTGTCGCGCTTCGTCTCCGAGCTTGCCAACCGCAAGCCATGGTCGTCGCAACCGTACGTCGGCGACTCGGCGTTCGCCCACAAGGGCGGCATGCACGTCTCGGCCGTGCAGAAGCATCCGGAGACCTACGAGCACGTCGTTCCCGAGGCGATCGGCAACCACCGGCGCGTGCTCGTCTCCGAGCTGGCCGGCAAGTCGAACATCCTCTGGAAGGCGCGCGAGTACGGCATCGACCTCGACCGCGACACGCCGGACTCGCGCCGGATCCTCGACCGGCTGAAGGCGCTGGAGGACGAGGGCTTCCAGTTCGAGGGCGCCGAGGCGTCGTTCGAGCTGCTGATGGAGCGCGCGCTGGGCCGCCACAAGCCCCGCTTCGAGCTGGACGCCTACCGGGTCATCGTCGAGGAGCAGAGCTCGGCCGAGGAGCCGGTGGCCGAGGCGACCGTCCGTGTGCGGGTGAAGGGCATGCTCGAGCACACCGCGGCGGCCGGCAACGGGCCGGTCAACGCGCTCGATCATGCGCTGCGCAAGGCGCTCGAGGAGTTCTACCCGAACCTCCGCGAGCTGAAGCTGCTCGACTACAAGGTGCGCATCCTCGACGAGTCCAAGGGGACGGCCGCCAAGACGCGCGTGCTGATCACCTCCGGCGACGGCCGGGAGACGTGGGGCACGGTCGGCGTCGCCGACAACATCATCGAGGCCTCCTGGCAGGCGCTGGTCGACTCGGTCGAGTACAAGCTGCGCGCGGACGAGAGGCGGACTCCCTAAGGTGCGGATCATGGTCGTCGACGACGAGCCAACCATCGTGCTCATGTGCCGGCGGGTGCTGGAATCTCAGGGCCACGTCGTCCACGGGTTCACCAACGCGAAGGAGGCGCTGGCCAAGCTCGAGACCGACACGGCCGACCTGCTGGTCGTCGACTACAAGATGCCCGAGCTGAACGGGATCGAGTTCATTCAGCGGGCGTGGGCGCTGCGGCCGGGGCTGCGGGTGGTGATGATCACCGCGCACGGCACCCGCGAGGTCATGGGCAAGGCGACCGAGTCCGGCGTGCAGAGCATCGTGCTGAAGCCGTTCACGCCCAGCGAGCTGGCCCGGGGCGTCGCCGCCGCCGTCGAGCGCGTCGACAAGCCGAGTGAGTAGGTAGGCGGCCTCCCGAGGGCTCCGTGATTCTCCCGGCGCGTCGCCCGCCCGTCGAAGCGACGCTCCCACATCGCCACCCCCGAGCACCCCGCCGGCGTCTCCCGGCAGATGAATCCCTCGACGTAGGAGACGGTGAACGTTTCCGGCCGCTCGGGCTCGCCGCTGAACTCGAACGCGCCGCCCGAGAGATGCGGCAGCGGCGGCGGGCCGGCGATGACGATGGGCGAGGGGAACGTGAAGCTGGTGGGACCGGCCGGACCGATCAGACCGGATCCGTCCCCGCCCTCACCCCGCCACTCCAGGCGCAGGACACCGGGGCGGATGCGCGTGAGCCGGGCCAGCGCGCGTCCGGAGCGCTCGCCGGCCGCCACCGGCCGCTTCTCCTCACCGGCCCAGCGGGTTTCGCGCGCGAACGTGGTCCAGATGAGGTCGTACTCGGCGATGGCCGCCGCCTCGGCGGCCGTCGCCGTCAGCACGAGGGCCACGGCCCCAAGCCAGACGCGCATCGTTCCTCCCACGCTCCGGCCGGAGCGCAACCGGTTCTGTATGGCAAGGACAATGCCGTCGACTTTTGATCACAGCCCCCGCGCCGTCCGCCAGGCCCGGATCTGCTCGGCATGCTCCCGGTAATGATGGCCGGTGTTCTGATCGACGATCTTCCAGGCGGTCTTGCCGGGCTGGAACCGCTCGGCCGGGACGGTGGCCGCCGCGCGCAGAAAGTACTCGTGGGTCTTGTCCAGCTCGAGCAGGACGTCGGCGACGGGCGTGCTCCGCCGGGCGGAGGCGAAGCGCTCGTTCCAGGCGTCGACGTCGGCGTAGGAGACGCCGTCCGGCACCGGCCGCTCGCCGCGCGCCAGCCGCTCCAGCGCCGGGCCCATCTCCGCGTGCCAGCCGGCGATGTGGGCGACGATGTCCTTGACTGACCAGGTGCCCAGCCAGACCTCCGTCATCTGCGACTCGTTGAGCCCCTGAAGCGCCTCGTGGAACGCCTTGTACTCCCGGGCCGCGTCGTTCAGCAGCTCGTCCTTGGTCATGGTGACGCTCACGGAATCCTCCTGTCTCAGGGATGCAGCCGCTTGTAGAAGAGCAGCTCGCGGTAGCCTTGCGGCAGGTTGTCGATGTAGCCGGACGGGTGGAAGCCGAGCGCGGTGTGCATCTGGATCGCCGCCGAGTTCGTCTCCTCGGTCGAGGAGTACAGCCGCGGGCTCGGCGAGATGCCCTCCACTTCGTGGTAGAGCGCACGAGCGACCCCGCGCTTGCGATGGTCCTCGCGCACGGACACCAGTGACACCAGCGTGCACTGGAACCAGTCGGTCCGGTAGGCGAGGACACCGACCACCTCACCCTCGGTGTCGGCGACCAGCAGGTGATGGCGGTCGAGGTGCGAGCGAATGAACGGGCCGGCGCGCTCGGGGCCGATCACGGCCGCGGCCAGCGTCATGAGGGTGTCGAGATCGGTGACGTGCGGGGCACGAATCTCCATGGGATCAGTGTACCGCCGCCGTTTCAGCCGCCCCGGCGGCTCACGCCGCCAGGAACGCCTCGACCTCCTTGCGCACCTGGGGCAGCCCGCCGAGCAGCACGGTGTAGTGGTTGCTGCCCTCGACGACGACGAGCCGGCACCGCGGGATGGCGCGCGCCGTCGCCTCCGCCTCCTCCTGCGTCATGAGGCAATCGTCGTCGCGCAGGAGCCCGTCGGGCGCCCGCAGGAGTAGCGTCGGCGCCTGGATCCGGTGGTGCCACACCCAGAGTCGGGTGCGCTGCAGGTTGGCCATCTCTTCCTCGATGGCGTGGCGGGCCACCTTCGACCGGACGCCGCCGGGCACGTCCTCCAGGTCGTAGTCGAAATACCGCGCGAGGTACTCGTTCCAGCGCCCGGCGAAGAACGGCAGGGCCTGCATCCGCTCGCTGAAGACCTGTCGCGACGGGAAGACGACGCCGAGGCGCGCGATCGCCGGGCCCAGCGAGTCCAGCACCTCGGCGCGCACGTCGAAGCCGCCGTCGAAGAGCACGAGGCGCTCGACCCGCTCGGGATGATGGGCGGCGAAGCGCACCGCGATGTGGGCGCCGAGCGAGTGGCCGAAGATCACCGGCCGGGCGAGGCCGAGGCCGTCGAGAAGCGCGCGGAGGTCGGCCCCGTGCTGGGCGAGGCTGTAGCCGGTCGCCGGCTTGTCGCTCTCGCCGCGGCCGCGCAGATCGTAGGCGACCAGGCGATACTCGCCGGCCAGCGCGTCGGCCATCGGGTACCAGCAGGTGTGGTTGGCGGTCAGGCCGTGAATGGCGACGATCGCCGTCGGTCGCCGCGCGGCGCCGGCCTCGGGCCACGCCCTGGTCGGCCGAGAAGTCGCGCGCCTGGCACAGGGCGATGATCTGCCGCTCGTCGGCCTCCACCTTGGCGACCGCCTCCGGGATCTTGGCCGCGATGTCCACGGGGATCGTCACGACGCCGTGCTGGTCGGCGTGGATCAGGTCGCCGGGCTTCACCCAGAGGCTGCCGACCTTGACGGGCAGGCCGAAGTCCACCATGTGGACGTAGGCGTGGGAGACCGACACGTGCGCGGCGGCGAACTGGAAGCCGAGGGCCTTGACCTCGTCGAGGTCGCGGACGGAGCCGTCGGTCACGACGCCCACGCAGCCGAGGGCCTTGTGGATGTTGGCCTGCACCTCGCCCCACTGCGCCCCCTGGCCGCGCGGCTCGTCGAGATCGTGCACGACCACGACGCGCGGCGCCGGGATGGTCTGCACGTAGTCCCACCACCCGTACGTGCTGGCGCGGTGGCCCTGCAGCGGCTGCGGCTCGGCGCGGATGACGCAGGTGACCGCGTAGCCGACCAGCGGGCCCAGCTCGGGAAACAGCGTGCGGATCTCGGAGGACATCTGACCCTGGTTGCGCGGCCGTACGTTGAACGTCTCGATCGCGTTGGCGACGCTCGGGCTGGTGATCTTACGGAGTCCGTCGATCACGGTGGCTTCTCCTCGGGATAGGGGTCTAGATCGTCTCGCGGCGTCGTTGCAGCAGCTGCGCCTTGAGGGTTTCGACGGCTTGCTCGACCGACGTGAGATTGGGGTTCACGGCCAGCGCCTTCTGGAAGTACTCCACGGCGCGCCCGGGCTGGTCCAGCTCGACGTAGATCATGCCGTAGCCGGACAGCGCGCCCCAGTGATACGGATTGCGCGCCAGCACCTCGTCGCAGTCGGCCAGGGACTTGCGGTACTCGCCGAGGACGAAGTACACGGTCGCGCGCTTGTTCCACCCCTCGGCGAACTCGGGGCGGCGCCGGATGATCTCGCTGAACGTCTTCACGGCCTCGTTGAGCTGCCGCACGTTCATCTGCTCGACGCCGACGGCGAACAGTCGATCGATGTCGGCGTCGCCCGAGCGGCTCCAGACCTCCCACATGGCGCCCTCGGTGAGCGCGCGGACCGTGGGATCGGGATCGCGCAACGCGCGGGCCAGCGCCGGCAGGTCGGCCATGATGCCGGTGTCGGCCAGCGTGCGCACGGCCTCGCGCCGCGCGGCGACGTCGTCCGGCCGGCCGAGCTCGCCGAGCGCACGATCGTGGGGCGACTGCGCGGCGGCCGGCGCGACGGTGGCCAGGACGAGCAGGCCGGCCAGCGCGAGTGTCCTCATGGCGTGTACACCTCGTTGGCGGCCGTCGGCGCGAAGCCGGGCTGGGTCGCCCCGCCCGGCAGGTACACGCGGCCGCCGATCACGGCGGCGCCGATGCCGTGGCGCGGTGTCGGCATCGGCTCCTTGGCGATCCAGCGATTGCCGACGGTCTCGTACATCTCGGTCGCGCTGAAGATCCTGAACGGCGCCTCGCCGCCGAAGACGAAGATGCGATCGGGCAGCGCCGCCGCCGCCAGCCCCCCGCGCGCCGCCGGCAGCGGAGGCGCGGTGCGCCAGGAGTCCGTCGACGGGTCGTAGACCTCCACGTTGCCGTACTGCTCGCCTCTGAACGAGGCGCGCCCGCCGAGCGCCCACACGCGGCCCTGAAAGGCCACTGCGGCCAGGTGATCGCGCGCGGTCGGCATGGCGTTGGCCCGCGTCCAGCGATTCGCGTCCGGCTCGTACACCTCGTGGGCGTTGCTCGCGCCGTCAGAGGCGCCGCCGAGCGCGTGCAGGCGGCCGTCGAGCACCGCCACCGCCAGCCCCCCGCGCGCGGTCGGCATCGGCGCCCGCGCCTCCCACCTCTCGCGGGCGGCGACGAACTCGTACACGCTGTCGAGGGGCGTCCACTGCACGCGCCCACCGGTGTAGCCGCCGACGACGAAGAGGCGGTCGCCGACGACGGCGGCGGCGGCGTGATGGACGGGCACGGGCAGCGAGGCGCGCGTTTCCCAGACGTTGAGGCTCGGATCGTACGTCTCGACGGTCGTCATCGGCTCGGCGCTCTCGCCGAACCCGCCGATGACCCACACGCGATCGCGCCAGGCCGCGACGGCCACCTCCTGGCGGGGCGTCGGCATCGGCGTCAGCGCCGTCCAGCGGCCGGGCGCCAGCTGGTCGACCGGCGCCGGCGAGTCGGTGACGCGGCCGATGCAGCCGCCGGCGAGCGCGGCCAGCGCCAGCGCGCAGAGGACGGGACGGGGGAGACCTGGCATCACGGCGTCACGAGTCCCGGCGCCTATGATGCCGGACGGGCGAGAGCGAGGAAAGCGGCTTCGTCGAGCACGGGGACGCCCAGGCGCCGGGCGTCGACTTCCTTCTTGCCGGCCTCGTCGCCAGCGACGACGTAATCGGTCTTCTTCGACACCGCGCTGCTGACGCGGCCACCGAGCCGCACGATGAGGTCGGTCGCGGCGTCGCGGGTGAGCGTGGGCAGCGAGCCGGTGAGCACGAACGTCTTCCCCTCGAACGGGCGGGGGCCCGCGGTGAAGCCGACCTCGGTCATCACGACGCCGACCGCGGCGAGCCGGGCAATGACCTCGCGGTTGCTGGCCTCCGCGAAGAACGTCGTCACCGAGGCGGCGATCCGCTCGCCGATGCCGTGCACCTCGGCCACCTCGGCGGCGGTGGCGGCCTGCAGCCGCTCCATGCTGCCGAAGCGGGCCGCGAGCTGCTGGGCGACCCGCTCGCCCACCATCGGAATGCCGAGCGCGTTGAGCAGCCGGGCGAGGCCGCGCGTCTTGCTCGACTGGACGGCGCCCACCAGGTTCTCGGCCGACTTCTCGGCGAAGCGCTCGAGGTCGGCGACCTCCTCGGCGGTGAGCTCGTACAGATCGGCGAAGTTCCGCACGCGGCCGCGATCGACGAGCTGCTCGACGACCGCCTCGCCGAGATGCTCGATGTCCATCGCGCGGCGCGAGCCGAAGTGGCGGAGCCGCTCCTTGAGCTGGGCGGGGCAGGCGGTGTTGGTGCAGCGCCAGTAGACCTCGCCCTCGGGCCGGAAGGCCACGCCGCCGCAGGCCGGGCAGCGGTCGGGAAACTTGAACTCGACGCTGTCGGCCGGCCGCTTCGCGGCGACGACCTGGACGACGTAGGGAATGACGTCGCCGGCCCGCTCGATGAGCACGGTGTCGCCCACGCGCACGTCCTTGCGGCGGATCTCGTCCTCGTTGTGCAGGCTCACGTTGCTGATGACCACGCCCGCCAGCGGCACCGGCTCCAGCTTGGCGACCGGCGTCAGGGCGCCCGTCTTGCCCACGTTGACCTCGATCGCCTTGACGACGGTCGTGGCCTGGCGGGCCGCGAACTTGAAGGCGATCGCCCAGCGCGGATGGTGCGTGGTCGAGCCCAGCCGCCGCTGCAGCTCCAGCGCGTCCACCTTCACGACCACGCCGTCGGCGTCGTAGCCGAGGGCATCACGATCCGCCTCCAGCCGCGCGCAGGCCGCGATCACCGCGTCGATCGACTCGGCGCGCACCGCGCGCGGGTTGGTGCGGAAGCCGGCGGCGCGCAGCGCCTCCAGCGCCTCCCAGTGGCTGGCGAACGTCAGGCCCGGCGACCACGAGAGGTGATAGAGGAAGGCGTCGAGCGGACGGCGGGCGGTCACGGTGGGGTCCTTCTGGCGCACGGCGCCGGCGGCGGCGTTGCGCGGGTTGGCGAACGTCGGCTCGCCGGCCTCCTCCAGCCCGCGATTCAACCGCTCGAACTCGTCGCGCGGCATGTAGACCTCGCCGCGCACCTCCAGCTCGTCGACGGCGGCCAGCGGGCCCGGCTTGAGCCGCATCGGCACGCTGCGGATCGTGCGGAGGTTGGCGCTGATGTCCTCGCCCACCCGCCCGTCGCCGCGGGTGGCGCCGCGCACGAAGCGGCCGCGCGCGTAGAGCAGCGCCACGCCGAGCCCGTCGATCTTGGGCTCGCAGACGTAGCCGACGCGCTGGCCCGGCTGGGCCCGGCTCAGCCGGGCCTCGAACTCGCGCAGGTCGTCGGGCGTGGTGGCGTTGTCGAGCGAGAGCATCGCCACGCGATGCTCGACGGGCTGGAAGGCGTCGACTGGCGCGCCCGCCACGCGCTGGGTCGGGCTGTCGGGCGTGACGAGGTCGGGGTGCTCGGCCTCCAGGGCCTTGAGCTCGCGCAGGAGGGCGTCGTACTCGGCGTCGGAGACCTCCGGCCGCGCCTCGACGTAATAGAGATAGTCGTGGTGGTGGATCCGCTCGCGCAGCTCGGCGAGCCGCTGGGCGGCGTCGGCGCGCGTCATGACGTTCAGGATAACAGAGCGCTCGTGCGGCGGGAGCGGTCAGGCCTTCGCCGTCGCGGGGCGGCGGCGGGCGAGGCGGACCGTGCGGCCGGGCACCCGGCCCGCGCAGTGCCGGCAGAAGTACTTCAGCTCCACGGGATGTCCGCAAGCATCGTGGACGAGCGCGCTCGCCCGATACAGGTGCCGCCCGCCCCAGCTCGCCAGCGCGCCGACCACGACCCCCAGCTCGCGGCCGCGCTCGGTCAGCTCGTAGCGGGCGCGGGGCGGGTGATCGGAGTAGAGGTGGCGCGTCACCAGCCGGTGCTCCTCCATCAGCTTGAGCCGGTCGGACAGGATGTTCGGCGCGATGCCGGTCTGACGGCGGGCGAAGTCCTGGAACCGCTTCGGCCCGTCGAGCAGATCGCGCACGAGCAGGAGCGTCCAGCGGTCGCCGACGACCTCGAGGGTCCGGGCGACCGGACAGGGCTGACCGTACCGCTTGGGCATGCCGCCAGAATACCGGGGTCTTGACAGAAAAGCTAGTCACTATAAAATAGCAAGTCATGAGCGACCCGCGCCTCGCCGACGGCCCGACCCGCCGCCTGCTGGAGGGACCCATCGCGGCCACCCTGCTGCGGCTGGCGGCGCCGGGCGTGATCATGCTGGTGGCCCAGGTCGCCATCAACGTGCTGGAGGCCTACTTCGTCGGCCGCCTCGGCCCCGACGCCCTGGCCGGGATCTCGGTGACGTTCCCGCTCGTCATGCTGATGCAGACGATGTCGGCCGGCGGCATGGGCGGCGGCGTCGCCTCGGCGGTGGCGCGGGCGCTCGGGGCCGGTCGCCGCGCCCACGCCGACGCGCTCGTGGCCCACGCGATCGTCATCGCGCTCGTCCTCGGCGGCGTGTTCACCGCCGTCGTCCTGCCCGGCGGCCGCCCGCTGTACCACGCGATCGGGGCGCGCGACGGCGCCCTGGAGGCGGCGGTGGCGTACTCCCGCGTCGTCTTCGCCGGCGCGGTCGCCGTCTGGCTCTTCAACATACTGGCCAGTGTCGTGCGCGGCACCGGCAACATGGTGCTGCCGGCCGCGGTCACCCTCGGCGGCGGGGCGGTCCTCGTCACGCTGTCGCCCGCGCTGATCTTCGGCCTCGCCGGACTGCCGCGCCTGGGCATCACCGGCGCCGGCCTCGCCGTGGTGGCGTACTACGCGCTCGGCAGCCTCGTCTTCCTGGGCTACCTCCGCGGGGGCCGCAGCCTCGTGCGCCTGGCGCCGGTGCGGCTGCGGGGCGAGCTCCTCGGCGAGATCCTCAGCGTCGGCGCGCCCAGCCTCGTGAACAACGTCCTGACGAACCTGACCGTCGTCGTCCTCACCGCGCTCGTGGGGCCGTTCGGCACCCTCGCGCTCGCCGGCTACGGCCTGGGCGTGCGCCTCGAATATCTCCAGATCCCGCTGGTCTTCGGCTTCGGCTCGGCGCTGGTCACGATGGTCGGCACCAACGTCGGCGCGGGCCAGCGCGAGCGCGCGGTGCGCGTGGCGTGGACGGGGGCGCTGATGGCGGCGGCGGTGACCGAGACCATCGGCCTGGCCGCCGCGCTGTTTCCCCACGCGTGGCTCCGGCTGTTCAGCAGCGATCCGGATGTGCTGGCCGCCGGCGCCTCCTATCTGCGCCTCGTCGGCCCGACCTACGGCTTCTTCGGGCTCGGCCTCGCCCTCTATTTCGCCTCGCAGGGCGCCGGTCGGCTCCGGTGGCCGCTGGTCGCCGGCACGCTGCGGCTGCTGGTCGCGGCGGCGGGGGGCTGGCTGATCTTGCACTGGGCCGGCGGACCGCTCGGCGCGCTCTTCCTCGTCATGGCCGCCGCCCTCGTCGTGTTCGGCGGCACCCTGGCCGGCGCGATCCGACTGGGTGCCTGGGACGCCCCGCGAGTGGCCTCGTGAAGATGCTCGACGCGTTGCACCTGATCCAGCGGGGCGAGGCGCCGCCGCCGCCGATCGCCACGCTGCTCGGCTTCGCCCTGGAGTCGGTCGAGCCGGGCCGGGCGACGGTGCGCTTCCAGGCGACCGAGCGTCACGCCAGCCCGATGGGCACGCTGCACGGCGGCGTGCTCGGCGACATCGCCGACGCGGCGATGGGCATCGCGTGGGCGGCGACGCTCGGCGACGGCGAGACGTTCACGACGCTGGAGCTCAAGATCAACTTCCTGAAGCCCGTGTGGACCGGCGAGAATGCGACGTCGTCGATGCGCGCCAGGCGCTGGTGGCGCGGGCGAGCTCGACCGTCATGACCCTGCGCGGAGCGCAGGCCGTCGGCCGCTAGTCGGCGGGGCGGGCGGTTCGTCGAGGCCGTGGCGGTCGGGTATACTGCGGGCGTTGCGCACGGAAACAGGCAAGCCATCCACCGCGAAGAACCGTCCCGAGAGCGCGGGCGTCGCCACCGCCTCGGTGCAGGACTACCTCGCGGCCATCTACGATCTGGCCGGTAGCGGCCGCCCCGTCATCGGCGCCCGGCTCGCCAAGCACATGGGCATCTCCGCACCGGCGGTGACGGAATCGATCCACCGGCTGACCCGCGGCGGCTACGTCAAGGTCGGCCGCGGCAAGGAGCTGAGCCTCACCACCAAGGGCCGCGAGATCGCCGAGGTCATGGCGCGGCGCCACCGGCTGCTCGAGCGGTGGCTCACCGACACGCTCGGCCTCAACTGGACGGACGCCCACGAGGAAGCCCACCGGCTGGAGCACGCCCTCTCCCCGCGCGTGGAGGATCGGCTGGCCGAGCTGCTCGGGATGCCGTCCACGTGTCCGCACGGCAATCCGATCCCCGGCATGGCGCGGCCGCTCGCGCGCGTGGAGCCGTTTCCGCTGGCCCAGGCCCGCGAGGGCGCGGTCGTCGTGGTGGAGCGGATCACCGAGGAGGCCGAGGCTGACAAGAACCTGCTCGAGTATCTCTGGCGCCACGACGTGCGCCCCGGCCGCCGCCTGAAGATCACCGAGGTGGCGCCGTGGGCCGGCACCATCACGGCGGCGGGCGACGGGCACTCGATCACGCTCGGCCTGCCGGCGGCGGCCAAGATCTGGGTGTACGTGCCGAACGATTCGGCGTGACCGTCAACCTCGGCTGAGGGGCGACGCTCATGAGGCTGTTTCTCTGGGGCGTGCTGATCGTGGTGGTGTGCTACGCCGCGTACTCGGGGATGATCGCGTTCTCGTCGTGGATGAAGGTCAACGGCGCGGTGGACGAGATCGTGTCCAGGGAGGGCGTGGAGACGGTGCCGTCGCGCGAGCTGAAGGCGCGCGTCATGACGGCGGCCAACGAGGCCGGGGTGCCGATCGGCGAGCGGGACGTGATCGTGACCAACGACGGTCGAGGTCGCGTCACCATCGAGGTGATCTGGGCGATTCCGGTCGTCATCGCCAGGGGCGAATCGGTGCTGGCGGTGCCGCTGTCGGTCAAGCGCACCTCGGCCGGCCGGGCTCGTTGAACGTTGAACATGGGGGCCCCGAGATGGCCCCCAAGCCCCCCTGCCGCTCGCGGCGGGCCGGCGGAGCCGGGGCGCCTCTCGACCGCGCGCTCGCCGGCTAACGCCTGGCGCCGCCGGGCTGGGCACGGGCCGCGGCAATCATCTGCATCACGCGCTCGCGGTCCTCGCCGGGCGGGCTGACCGCCAGGAACTTCTCCCACGAGCGGATCGCGCCGGCCGCGTCCTTGCGTACCTCGTAGAGCACCTGCCCGCGGTACAGCAGCGCCGGCGCGTAGTTCGGATCGATCGCCAGCGCGCGCTCGAAGAGGTCGAGGCTTCGCGTGACCATCTCCGGTCCGTGCTCGGTGCCCTGCGCCGCGATGGCGGCGATGAGCCCCATGTGCGTGAGCGCATCGACATTGTTCGGGTCGCGCTTGAGCACCGCCTGGTAGGCGGCCATGGCCTCGCCGTAGCGGCCGGCGAAGAGACTGGAGCGCGCCGCCCCCAGCATGCCCTCCAGCACCTGCGGCGTGACCGGGCCGCGCGGCGCGTTGGCGGCGCTGGGGGCGTCCATCGACGCCATTGGCGGCCCGCCGACGGCCGGCCCGCCCGCCATGCGGTCCGGCTCGGTGTAGCGCATGATCCCGACGCCGAGCGCCACGCCGAACGTCAGCAGGGCGAGCGCCGCGACGGCGATCGCCGCCGGATGGCCCCACGCGCCGCGCGGCGCGGTCGGCGCCGGCGCGCTCCTCGGCGGCGCCGGGCTGACCGGAGCGAGCCGATCGAGCTCGGAGATCACGGCGGCGGCGTCGGCCTCGTAGCGCGCGCGCAGGTCGGCGTAGTCGGCGTCGCCGATGTGGCCGGCCCCGTGCTCGAACTCCAGCTCGCGCAGGGCGCGCAGCGCCGCCCGCTTGTCCTCGGTCAGGCGCTCGCGCGCATCCGGCGGGAGCGGCAGCAGCGCAGCCGGACCCCCGCGCCGCCGCCGCAGGGGCCACAGCGCGAAGGCGAGCGCCGGCGCGCCGATGGCGACGGCGGCCAGCGTCACGCCGAGCGTCGAGGTCACGGCTCCTGCTCCAGCTCGCGGCGGATGCGCTCGCTCATCGCGCGATCGAGCGGCGGCGGCGCCGTCGTCGGTCGCCGCCGTGTCCAGCGCACCACCAGCACCGCGACGATCGCGACGCCGACGATCACGGCGGCCAGCGGCGCCAGCCACACCAGCAGCGTGAAGCCGCGGCGCGGCGGCAACAGCAAGATCCAGTCCCCGTAGCGCTCGACGAAGTACTGCCGCACCTGCGCCGGGGTCTGCCCGGCGGCCAGCCGCTCGCGGACGATCACGCGCATCTGGCTGGCCATCTCCGAGGGCGAGTCGGCGACCGAGAGATTCTGGCAGACGACGCAGCGCAGCTGCGAGGCCACGTCGTACACCTGCTCTTCGTCGACGCGCGGGCCCGGCGGCTGCGCGGCGGCGCCGGTGGCGACCAGCGCCAGCAGCGCCAGCACGAGGACGACCGTTCGGACGCCGACGCGTCGCTCGCTGGCACCTCCGTTGCACGCCATACTCGCGATTCGCCGAGGAGGTGGAGGATGGACGCTCGCGCGCTCATCGAGGACCTGGTGCAGAAGATCGCGCCGAACACGACGGTCGTCGGCATCGCCGAGGAGCCGGAGAACTATCGGGTGACGGTGACGGGCACCAGCGGCGTCGTGGCCGACTGCGAGCTGCCGCGCGACGCCGTCGAGGCGGCCACCCGGCGCTGGGGCTTGGCGCGAGCCCGCCTGGCGGCCACGCTCAAGCGCTGCGCCGACGCCGTCGACGCGCGCATCCCGGACGGGCGGGGGTAGCCGGGTCATCGCAGCAACGGCTCCACCGTGGCGCGGAAGATCTCGTCGGTCACCACGCCGACGTGCTTGGCGCGAATGCGGCCCTCGCGGTCGATGAAGAACGTCTCCGGCACGCCGTAGACGCCGTAATCGACGGAGACCTTGCCGCCGCGGTCGGGCGCGTTGGCGAAGCTCAGGCTGAAGTCGCGGATGAACGTCCGCGCGGCCTCGTCGTGGTCCTGGATGTCGACGCCGAGAACGACCACGCCGCGGTCGCGGTAGGCGCGCCAGCCCCGCTCCAGCGTCGGCGCTTCCTCGTAGCAGGCCGGCCGGCACCACGACGCCCAGAAGTTGAGCACGACCACCTTGCCACGCAGCGCCGCCAGATCGACGGTGGCGCCGTCGAACGACGTCAGCGCGAACGCGGCGGCCGGCCGGCCGACGAGCGGCGAGGGAATCTCGCGCGGATCGACGCGAAAGCCGTAGGCCAGCAGCGCCAGCACCGGGACGGCCGTCAGCGGCAGGAGCCAGCGCCAGCCGCGCCTCACGCAGCCTTCCGCCGCTCGGGCAGCACGGCCAGGACGGTGCCGAGCGTGAGGATGAGACCCCCGATCCAGATCCAGGAAACCATGCGGTTCACCTGGAACTTCACGGTGGCCGACGACCCGTCGCGGGCGAAGTCGCCGAGGACGAGATAGACGTCGTCGACGAAGCCCAGCCGGTAGTCGACGTAGGCGATCGGCGACTGCTCTTGCGGATAGAACTTCTTGGCCGGCTCCAGCACCTCGCCGGCGCCGCGGCCGCCGACGATCGTGAAGGTGCCGGTGACCTTGCCGTGGTTGGACTCCTGGCTCTCGCGCAGCCCGTCGAAGCGCACCCGGTAGCCGCCGAGCTCGGTCTGCTCGCCGCGCTGCAGGGTCGTCTCGGTGTGCACCGACCACGCCTGCGAGCCGGTGACGCCGACCGCCACCACGAGGACCGCCAGGTGGACGACGAAGCCGCCGTAGCGGCGATTGTGGCGCAGGAGCAGGCCGCCCAGCGCCGCCAGCGCGCGCTCGCCCATGGCCCGCCGGGCGCGCGTCGCCCGCAGCAGATCCACCGCGATCGTGGCGGCCACGAACACCGTCAGCGCCAGCGCCGTCACCGCCAGCACCGGGCGGACGCCGACCACGCGCAGGATCAGCGCGGCGACGGCGCCGGCCGCCACCGGCCACACGAAGTTGCGCTTGAGGTTGTCGAGCGAGGCGCGCCGCCAGGCGATGAGCGGGCCCACGCCCATGAGGAAGATCAGCGAGAGGAAGAGCGGCACGTTGACCTGATTGAAGAACGGCGCGCCGACGCTGACCTTCACGCCGCGGGCGGCCTCCGACAGCAGCGGGAACACGGTGCCGAAGAAGACGGTGAAGGCGGCCGCCACCAGCAGCACGTTGTTGAGCAGGAACGCCGACTCGCGGGAGACGATCGAGTCGAGCGCGCCCTGGGCCCCGAGGTCGTCCCAGCGCCAGGCGATCAGCGCCAGCGCGGTGAGCACCACCAGCGCCAGGAACGAGAGGAAGAAGACGCCGATCGCCCCCTGCGTGAAGGCGTGCACGGAGGCGATGACGCCGGAGCGCGTGAGGAACGTGCCGAACAGCGTGAGGCTGAAGGTGAGGATCACCAGCGCCAGGTTCCACAGCCGCAGCATCCGTCGCCGCTCCTGGATCATCACCGAGTGCAGGAACGCGGTGCCGGTGAGCCACGGCATGAACGCGGCGTTCTCGACGGGATCCCAGGCCCAGTAGCCGCCCCAGCCGAGCACGTGGTAGCTCCACCAGCCGCCGATCAGCAGCCCGAGCGAGAGGAAGTACCAGGCCAGGATCGTCCAGCGCCGGGTGGTCGTGATCCAGAAGTCGCCGATGCGCCCGGTGACGAGCGCCGCCACCGCGAACGCGAACGGCACCGTGAAGCCGGTGAAGCCGAGGTAGAGGGCCACCGGGTGGGTGATCATGCCGGAGTCCTCGAGCAGCGGGTTGAGCCCGCGCCCGTCGCCGGGGACCGGGCTCAGCCGCGCGAACACCGGTGCGGCGACCGTCATCACGAGCAGGAAGAAGCTGATGACGCTCAGCATGACGGTGAGGACCCACGGATAGAGCTCGCGGGCGCTCGTGCGGTGACGCAGCACGACGATGAGCGTGTAGAGCCCCAGCATCCACGACCACAACACGATCGAGCCCTCCAGCGCGCCCCAGACCGCGGTGATCCGGTAGTAGAACGGGGTGCCGAGGTTCGTGTTGGTGGCGACGTAGCGCACCGAGAAGTCGAAGGTCAGGAACGCGTAGACGAGCAGCAGGATGCAGGCGGTGACCAGCACGAACACGCCGAGGGCGGCGTGCTGGGCGGATTCCACCAGCGCGGCCTTGCCGCGGCGGGCGCCGACCGCCGCCGCCACCGCGCCGTAGAGGGCGAGGGTCAGCGCCACCAGGAGCGCGCCGGTGCCGAGCTCGGGGATCATCGGGTCGGTGCCTCCAGCGTCTTGATCAGGCGCTTCGATTGCGCTTCCTTGGTGTCGTGCGGCGCCTTGTACTCCTCGGAGTGCTTGGCCATGATCAGCGACGCCTTGAAGTAGCCGTCGGCCGTCCACTGGCCCTCGACGACGGCCCCGCGCCCCTCGCCGAAGAGATCGGGCGGGGCGCCCTTGTGCCGCACGGGAACGGTGGTCTTGCCGTCCGACATCGTGAACGTGAGATCGAGCGTGCGCGGCTCCCATCTGAGCGAGCCGGGCGCGACCAGACCGCCGAGGCGATAGGCCTTGCCGGCCACCGGTGCTGCCTGCAGCTCGGAGGGCGTCACGAAATACACTGCCGACTGGGTCACGCCGGCCCAGATCATGTAGCCGAGGGCGAGCAGGATCACGAGGCCGCCGACGACGAACTTCGGCTTCATTGTAGCGGGGTCCGCGAGGCCGGCCCGGATCGTGGGTGGCCTGCCATGGAGGGCTGCCGGCTCCGACTTGCCCGGTCATCGCGCAGCGCCATGACTTCCCGTTCTTTCCGGACGAGGCGTCGCCAGTACCCGCCGAGGACGACGACGGCGAGCGCGTAGGCGGCGACGACGAAGCCCCAGTGATCGGTCATCAGGCGAGCACCTCCGTCTCGTCGCGCAGCAGGCGCACCCGCTTGGCGACGAAGTACGCGTAGAGCAGCGTGAAGGCGACGACGTTGACGAGCAGCGCGGCCAGGATCGCCGGCGGCATCGTGGCGGCGCCGGGCTTGAGTACCGACGGCGGCTGGTGCAGCGTGCGCCACCAGTAGACCGAGAACATGACGAAGAGGATGGCCACGCTGGTGAGCCGCGCGTCCCACGTCCACCAGGTGCCCCACGTCGGCTTGCCCCAGATCGCGCCGGCCGCGATCGTCAACCCGGTGAAGACCACGCCGACCTCGGCCGAGGCGTGCGCGAGCCGGTCGGCGGCGGGCGCCCGGCGGGCGAGGTAGGCGATCGACGCCAGCAGCACGACGCCGAAGGCGAGGTAGGCGACCCACGCCGTCGGCACGTGCAGGTACATGATGCGCTGGACGTTGCCCTGGGTCGCTTCGCGCGGCGCGATCGCGAACCCCATGATCGCGCCGGCCGCGAGACCGAGCGCCGCGAGCCAGCCGAGCAGCCGCGTCATCGCGGGCGTCAACCCTCCAGGATGAAGTCGAAGGTCAGGAGGCCGACCACCAGGTACACCACGTCGGCCGCCACCAGCAGCTTGAGCCAGTGCGCGACGTCGGCGAGGGGCTCCCGCAGGAGCACCGCCTCGGTGGCTTTCACCGTCGCCAGCAGCACCGGCACCAGCACCGGCAGGAGCAGCACCGGAAAGAGCAGCTCGCGCGCGCGGACCTGGGCGGTCATGGCCGCGAACAGCGTGCCGAGCGCCGCGAAGCCCACCGTTCCGAGCAGGATCACCAGCGTCAGGCCCGGCAGGGCGGGGCCGAGATCCACGTCGAAGAACAGCACGAACAGCGCCAGCACCAGCGCCTCCACCACGAGCATCAGCACCAGGCTGCCGGCGAGCTTGCCGAGGTAGATGGCCGACTTGTCGCCCGGCGCCAGCAGCAGCCCTTCCCAGCAGTCGTTCTCGCGCTCGACGAGGAAGACGCGGCCGAGGCCGAGGATGCCGCTCAGGATGAAGCCGAGCCACAGCAGCCCCGGCAGTACCGAGGCGAGCCGCTCGCGGTCGGGCCCCAGCGCGAACTGGAACACGAAGAGCAGCGCCAGCGAGAAGAAGAGCAGGGCATTGAGCGTCTCCTTCGACCGCCGCTCGACGAGCAGGTCCTTCCACGCCACGATGAGCGCCCGCCGCGCGAATGTCAGGACGCCTCCTCCGTGTGGGCGACATAGAGGCGCTGGATGTCGTCCGGCCCGAGCGCGGCCCGCGGCGTGTCGAGCACGATGCGGCCGCCGGCCAGGATCGCCAGGCGATCGGCGGTTCCGAGCTCGCGCCCGAAGCTGTGGGTGGCCATCAGCAGCGCGCCGCCGGCGGACTTGAAGGTCTCCAGCCGCCCCTCCAGCCACTTGCGCGCGCGGGCATCGAGGCCGGCGAACGGCTCGTCGAGCAGCAGGACGCGCGGCCGACCGAGACCGACGCGGGCCAGCGCGAGCCGTCGCTTCATGCCCGCCGAGAACGTCCGCACCCGCGTCTCCGCGTGGCGCTCCAGGTCGACCTCGGCCAGTGCCTGCGCGAGCGTGTCGCGGTCGGCCGGGAGCCCGGCCAGCGTCGCCCAGAACTTGAGATTCTCCCGCGCCGTCAGGTCGTCGTAGACGTGCACGCCATGTGCGACGACGCCGATGATGGCGCGCACCGCCTCGGCCTCGCTGACGCAGTCGTGGCTCCCGACGCGCACCGTCCCCCGCGTCGGCCGCAGCAGCGTCGCGACGATCTTGAGCAGGGTGGTCTTGCCGGCGCCGTTGGGGCCGAGCAGCGCGACCGCTTCGCCGGCGGCCACGTCGAACGTCACGCCGTCGAGCACGCGAGTCGGCCCGAACACGCGAACGAGACCGGCTACGCGGATGAGTGGATCACCAACCATGCGTCGAACCGGCCTATTCTCGCGCACGGTTCGCAGACGGTCAAGGCAGCCCGGCCGCCGGCGCGCGGCGGCGGCCCTCGCCGCCGACGACCCGTGCGACCACCGCGAGCACCGCCGCCATGTCGATCGCGCCTCCGACCGCCCACATCACGACGCCGCCCCACGCCTGGTCCTCGAGCGGGCCGGCGCCGGCCGCGCTCGCGTACGCGTAGAGCGGGACGGGGCTGGCGGCCAGCAGCACACCCAGCGCGCTGCTGGAGAACGCGGCCAGCACGAGGTACACGACGCGGGCGGCTGCGGCCGCCGGCGGCGCCACGCGCGGCGCCGGGCCGATCACCGGCCACCAGAAGACGACCGCCGCCGCGGCGAAGGTGAGGTGCTCGAGGTCGTGGAGCCACCCCGAGGCGAGCGCCGCGTCGTAGGCGGCCGGCAGGTGCCAGAGCCACAGCACGAGCGCGTAGAGCGTCCAGGCGACCGGCAGGCGCGTGAGCGCGCGCCACGCCCGCCGGGCCGGCGCGCGCTCGGTGAGCAGCGCCGCGATCCGCCGGCGCGCCGCGACGGGCAGGGCCCAGAGCGCGGCGGCGAGCGGGTCGGCGAGGAGCAGCGCCGGCACGCCGACCATCATCAGCAGCAGGTGCTGGACCATGTGCGGCAAGAACCGCTCGTGGGCCGCGTCGTGCAGGCCCAGCAGCGCGACCGCCACGACGACGAGGCCGCCGAGCGCCAGCGCCAGGCGTGCGCTCAGCGCCGGGTGGCGACGTGCCGGGCTGCGCCGCGCCAACCGCGTCCAGCCGAGGGCGTACGTCAGCATGGCCAACCCCAGCGGAAGCGCGACCTCCAGCCGCCAGTGAAACCCCACGAGTCTCAGAGCCCGAGCATGGTGTGGACGATCTGGAAGAGGCCCTCGAGCAGGAGCACGGCGAGATTCAGCAGCGCCAGCGTGATGAGGACGTGCTCGAGCTTCATCGCGGCGGCGCGAGCCCGGGGCCGAGGCCGCCCCAGTAGACGACCAGGTAGTAGACGGACCACAGGGCGAGGATCGCGTAGACGACCAGCAGCCAGCGATTGACACGGCCGGTGCGCGTCTGGATCTCGCCGTCTGCGTAGTCGTGGACGGCGTCCGGCTCGCGACGATCGTCAGGCATCCGTCCCGTGCCCTTCCTCCGTCTCGGCGCGGAGGACCTGATGCTTGGCCTCCTCGACGTCGCCGAGCGCCCCGCTGCTCGCGCCCCACACGAACGCGCACAGCGCGGCCAGCCCCATCAGCACGGCGACGAGCAGCTCGGCGAGCGTGAGGTATTCGAACGCCACGTCAGTCGCCGATGCCCGGGTAGTAGCGCCGCGGGGGCTGGCCGGCGGCCGCGAGGCCGGCGCCGGGACGGGCGGGGTCGAATGCCGTGCGCGGATGGTCTGCCCTCACCTCCGGCGAGTTCAGCGCCGCCCGCGTCTCGGCGGGCAGCCGCAGGCGCTCGCCGGTGAGCGGGTCTGCCCACGCCGAAAACGACAGCACGTAGTACGCGATGGCCCAGCGCTCCTCGTCAGTCATCGAGTCGGCGAACGACGGCATCGGCGTGCCGTCGAGGCCGGTCGTCATCGTGCGATAGACGTCCGCGACCGACGCGCCGGCCTTGAACTGGCCGCGCGTGAAGTCGGCCGGGCGGATCGGGCGCTGGAAGTCGTCCTGCAGCGAGCCGGCCGAGGGGCCGTCCCCGCGACCATCGTCGCCGTGGCACTCCGCGCACTTGGCCTGGGCGTAGAGCGCCTGGCCGCGCGCCAGCCGCTCGGGCGTGCCGCGCGGCGGCTTCGGCACGTGGATCGGCGGCTCGCCGGCCTCCTCGCTCCAGCGCTTCGACAGCGTCTTGACGTAAGCGACGACGGCGACGCGCTCCTTGTCGGGGACCTCGTGCCACGTGGGCATGGCCGTCCACCGCACGCCGCGCGTCACCGTGCGGAAGAGATCGCCGTCGGTGGGCAGGCTGCCGCTGGGCGTCGAGCGGAACTTGAACACCGCGGCGGTGAAGTCGCGCGGCAGCGGCGAGAGGAACGTGGCGGCACGGCCGGCGCCGTCGCCGCGCGCGCCGTGACAGCCGACGCAGTGCACCGCGTAGACCACTTTGCCGCGCTCCCGGAGGTCGGCGCTGTCGGGGATCGTCATGTCGGACGTCGCGATGATCTGCGGATCGAAGACGTCGCGCCAGACGCCGCGGCCGGTGCCCAGCTTCTGCAGATAGCGCACGAGCGCGACGAGGTCGGGCGTCGGCGCCACCAGCCGGACGGCCGCCGCGTCGGTGAAGCGCAGCGAGCCGGCGCCCGACGGGAGCGCCGGCGCGCGGCCGCCGCGCAGGCTGAGGTCGAGCACCGGCGTGGCATCCACCGGGAAGCCGCCGTCGGGCCGGGGTCGGATGAAGGCGAGACCGTCCTCGTTCACGAACAGCGGCACCGTGCGATCGGCGCGCAGCGTGAACCAGCGTCGCAGGGCCGGCCGCGCCTCGGGCGCGAAGCCCTGCGCGGTCGCCGCGACGGCCGTCTCGTCGAAGAGCCAGCGGAAGCGCGGCATGATGGACTCCGGCACGATCGCGCGCGGATCCCAGTGATGCGCGTAGTGCCAGTCGTCGGAGAACTTCAGCCCGACCCGCGTGAGGTCGGGCCCGATGCGTCGCGTCGAGAGCAGGTGCGGCTGATCCCAGGCGTACTCGCCCGCCTCCGACAGCGGCCCCCACCGGATCTCCTCGCCGGCCACCGGCCGCACGTACTGGCTGTGGCAGTACCAGCAGCCCTCGCGGATGTAGACCGCCCGGCCCCGCGCCTCCAGCGGCGTGTAATCGGCGGTGTCGTAGCGCACCCACTTGACGTCGCCGAGATCGGTGCGCACGGCGCGCGTCACCGCCCGCGTGCGCGACTCGGGCGCCAGCATCGGCAGCACGCCTTGCACGAACATCGCCAGCGTCACCAGGCCGAAGCCGGCGCCGACGGCGAGGGACGCGATCGACTTCACGCCGGCCGCCGCAGCGACGTCTTCATCAGGGCGAGGACGAGCAGCGACATGCCCACGTCCATGCTGAGCCCGGTCAGCGTCCGTACCCACCAGTACGGCCGGATGGCGACGACGGTGTCGAGGAACTCGGCGCCGGCCATGAGCATGAACCCCTGCTGCAGCCCCTGGGCGCTCGGCACCAGCGCCATCGAGCCGATCCCGAGCGCGGTGAGCCAGAAGCCCCAGTTCGCCAGCCGGAACGCCGCCAGCGGCGTGCCGGCCAGCCGCGGCCACACGTAGAGCACGGCGGCCATCGACCACAGGATGAACGTCCCGAAGATCGTCAGGTGCGAGTGGGCGACGACGAAATCCGTGAAGTGGGTCGGCTCCTGCAGGCTGCGCAACGCCTCCATCGAGCCCTGGAAGCAGCCGGCCAGGTACAGCACCGAGCCGACGATCAGGAACTTGGCGGGAAGATTCCGTCCGAGATCGCTCCAGTGGCCGATCATGGTGCCGAAGAAATTTTGCAAGACGGTCCACACCGGGACGATCAGCATCATGGACGACACGATGGCGATCGTCTCGGCCCAGTCGGCGATCGGCGAGTAGAGGTAATGATGGATGCCGACGAACGGATAGAAGAAGGCGAGCGACCAGAAGCCGATCAGCGAGAGCTTGTGGCTGTAGATGGGCGCCCGCAGGCTGGCCGGCAGGAAATAGTAGATGAGCACGTAGCCGGCCGGGGTGATCCACAGACCGATCACGTAGTGGATGAAGAGCCCGTGCCAGGCCGCGTTGTTGATGCCGGGCAGGTGGCCGGGGCCGACCATCAACAGAATCAGGTTGGCGTCGGTCCAGACGAGCGCGGCGATGAGGTACCAGAGCGAAACGTACAGCGGTGTCTCGCGCCGGTGGCGGATCGTCATCAGCATCTGCAGCGTCAGGGTGAGGAGCGCGCCGAACAGCACGACCACGTTGCCGAGCGGCAGCTCGCCGACTTCCCAGCCGCGATTCCAGCCGGCCAGCACCAGCCCCAGCGCGATCACGAGATTGGCGTTCCAGGCGACCAGCAGCGGCCACGACCACCGCTCGCGCCAGAGCCGCCTGCCGCACAGCCGCGGCACCACCCAGTGGCAGAGCCCGATGAAGAGCGTGGAGAACGCGCCCCAGATCACGCCGTTGACGTGCACGGGACGCAGGCGGCCGAACGTGAGCCAGGCGGTGTCGCCGAGAAACGCGGGGTCGGTGAACTTCAGCGAGACGAGGGCGCCCACGGTGGGGAAGATCAGCAGCCAGGCCATCCCCCAGCCCAGCCAGGCGCGGATCAGCGCGGGGTTGACGAACGCGTCGTTACGCGCGGCGGCGTCGCCGCGGCCGACTTCCAGCGGCGGAATCTCTAGCCGAGCCTCATCGCGCGAAGGCGGGCGATGCGCTCCGCGGTCGGAGGATGCGTGGAGAACAGCCGCATCAGCGCCTGACCGCTGAGGGGGTTGACGATGAAGAGATGCGCGGTGGACGGGTTGGCGTCCATGGGGATCTGCTTGGCGGCCATGTCGAGCTTCTCGAGCGCCTGGGCCAGCGGTCGTGCCCGGCCCTCGAGGCGGGCGCCGCTGGCGTCGGCCTGGAACTCGCGGGCGCGCGAGACGGCGAGCTGCACCAGCATCGCCGCGATGGGCGCCACGATGGCCATGGCGATCATGGCGACCGGCCCCGGGCCCTCGTCGTCCTCGCTCCGGCCGCCGCCGAAGAACGCCGCCCACTGCGCCATGTGGGCGAGATAGGTGATGGCGCCGGCCAGCGTGGCGGCGATCGTCGAGATCAGGATGTCGCGGTTGGTGACGTGGGACAGCTCGTGGGCCAGCACGCCTTCCAGCTCCTCGTCCGTCAGCAGTCGCATGATGCTGTCGGTGACGGCCACCGCCGCGTGCTCGGGATTGCGCCCCGTCGCGAACGCGTTGGGCTGCTCGCTCGGAATGATGTACACGCGCGGCACCGGCACCCCGGCCTTCGTCGCCAGGCGGCGCACCATCGAGTAGAGCGCGGGGGCGTCGGCCTCGGAGACCGGCCGGGCGCCGTACATCGCGAGCACGATCTTGTCGGACCACCAGTAGCTGGCGAAGTTCATGACCAGGGCGAAGACGAGCGCGATGGCCATGCCGTGACGCCCGCCGATGGCGCCGCCGAGCAGGACCAGCATGGCGGTCAGGACCGCCAGCAGCAGCGCGGTCTTGAAGACGTTGGACATGGATTCGCCCTCCTTCAGGGCGCCGGTCCAAAAAAGCCTAACAGACCGGCTCCAGGGGGTCAAACATCCGGCCGACGGTCACCCTTGGCGACTGGCGTCGCCAGCTCCTGGAGTGCGTCCTTGGAGATCGATCTCGTCAGCGTTGATCTTCTGCTCCGGCGTGCTGACCACCGCGTCTCGCACGCGTGTTCGATCTCGGAGACCGGTCTCCTCGTCTCAAGTTGAACGCCGTCACCAGGGGCATGGCGCCTCGAAATTGTACTGCATGAGATGGAGGCCACGTCGGAGTCACGCGCGACGGCGGCCGAAGGAGTAGAATCGCGCAGACGCCGACCCTCCACCCACCTCTCTCAGGAGGTCAGTCATGCGAATCGGTCGGACACTCGTGGCAGTCGTCGGTGCCGTACTCCTCGCCGTGGCGCTCGCGCCGTCCGTCGGCGCGCTCGAGGTCGGGCAGCAGGCCCCCGACTTCGCACTGAACGGTCCCGACGGCAAGCCGGTCAAGCTCGGCGACCTGACCGCCAAGGGCCCCGTCGTGCTGTACACGTTCGTGGCGGCCTTCACCCCTACCTGAACGAAGGAAGTGGCGGGCTTCGACGCGGCACTGCCGCAGTTCGAAGCCGCCGGCGCCCAGGTCGTGGGCGTCAGTGGGGACGCGTGGCAGGCGTTGGCGGCGTGGAAGACGCAGAACAACATCAAGCACCTGCAGCTCTCCGATTTCCGGCGCCAGATGCTGCCGGCCTATGGCGCGCTCGTGACGGACGAGCAGAGTCCGATCTTCCGGTATCCCAAGCGCGCCTACTTCATCATCGACCGGAACGGCGTTGTGAAGTTCGCCAAGGTGCTGGACAACCCCCTCAATCTGCTCGAGCCCCAGGAGGTCCTGGCCGCCCTGAAGGCCTCGGCCCCGTAATCCGCGCCCCGTCCGGGAAGACGGATACAGGAGGGCCCCGGCTTCGCCGGGGTCCTCCGAACGTCGGGGGCTTGCGGGGCATTTCGTGGCCCCCATGTCAGACGAGCCCCAATGCTTGACTTGCCAGACCCCCCTCGATATACTGAGCCGGTTTACTAAAAATCGTTTACTGACACAGACTTACGGCCCCACGACGCTGGCACGTCGAGGCCGCCCGAGGGGAAGCAGCCGCCATGATCATCCGCGTATCCGAGCTCGAGGAGCAAGGGCTTCGGATCGACGACGTCGACGCGCTCGCCACCGCGCTGCCGGATCCGTCGTGGCGGCTCGAGTCGGTGGCGCTGGAGGTCGAGGCCGACGGCACCGAGGTGTTCGTGCGCGGCCGGCTCGCGGTGACGGCGCCACAGACGTGCGGGCGCTGCCTGGAGGTCTTTCCGGCACACGTCGACACGCCGATGGACGTGCGGCTCGTCCCCAAGCCGGCGGCCGCCGACAGCGTCGAGCTGGGCGCCGACGACCTCGACGTCGACTTCTACGAGAACGACGAGCTGGACCTGGCCCGCGTCGTCGAGAACGAAGCCACGCTGGCCATGCCGATGAAGCCCCTGTGCCGCGAAGACTGCCGCGGGCTCTGCCCCACGTGCGGAGCCAACCGCAACGTCGCGCCGTGCACGTGCGCGCCGCGCCCGCCCGACCCCCGCCTCGCCGCGCTGCGTGACCTGGCTGCGCGGCCGGCCCACTGAACGCCTGACCGGAGGAAAGGACCCGCTTCCATGCCGCTGCCCAAACGACGTCACTCGAGAGCGCGGGGCCGCAAGCGCCGGACGCATTACAAGCTGGCGGTGCCGACCCGCGCTGTCTGCCCGCAGTGCCGGGAGGCCAAGCTGCCTCACCGCATCTGTCCCCACTGCGGGTACTACAAGGGCCGCGAGGTCCGCGCCGTCGAGTCGGCGTAAGGGCGGCGGCACACGCCCGTGAAGATCGCCGTTGACGCCATGGGCGGCGACCACGGCCCGGCCGTCGTGGTCGAGGGCGCCATCGCCGCCGTGCGGGAGTTCGGAGTCTCCGTCATCCTCGTCGGCGACCGCCAGGCCATCGAAGCCGAGGTCGGGCGTCTCGGCGCGCGCTCGCTCGGCCTCGAGATCCGCCATGCGTCCGAGGTCGTCGGCATGGCCGAGAGTCCCTCGCTGGCGCTCCGGCGCAAGCGCGACTCGTCGCTGAGGGTGGCCGCCGAGCTGGTGCGCGACGACAAGGCGGCGGCGTTCATCTCGGCCGGCAATACCGGCGCGGCCATGGCGATCTCGATGTTCGTCATCGGCGTGCTGCGCGGCATCGATCGGCCGGCCATCGCCGCCGTGCTGCCGAGCCTGCGCGGCTTCACGGTGCTCATCGACGCCGGCGCCAACATCACCCCCAAGCCCTGGCACCTGTTCCAGTTCGCCATCATGGGCCACGTCTACGCGCGCGACATCCTCGGTCTCGAGGGCCCGCGCGTCGGCCTCCTGTCGGTGGGCGAGGAAGAGGGCAAGGGCAACGACCTCACCCGCGAGGCCTACGAGCTCCTCAAGGAGTCGCGGCTGAACTTCATCGGCAACATCGAGGGCCGCGACATCTACAACGGGCAGTGTGACGTCATCGTCACCGACGGCTTCACCGGCAACGTGGCGCTGAAGATCTCGGAGAGCCTGGCCGAGATGGTGGGCGCCATGATCAAGGAGGAGCTGACGCGCGACCTGCGCTCCAAGGTGGGCGCGGCGCTGTCCGTCCCGGCCTTTGCCCGCTTCCGCAAGCGCGTCGACTACACCGAGATGGGCGGCGCGCCCCTGCTCGGCATCGACGGCGCCGCCATCATCTGTCACGGCGCCTCGCCGGTGAAGGCGATCAAGAACGCCGTGCGGGTGGCCGCCGAGTGGGCGACCGCCGGGCTCAACGAGCACATCAAGGCGGCGCTGGAGGCGGAGATCGCCCGCGGCGGGCGAGAGGGGGGCCGGGAATGACGCGGGCACGGATCATCGGCGTCGGAGCCTACGCACCCAAGCGCGTGCTGACCAACGCGGATCTCGAGAAGCTGGTCGACACGAGCGACGAGTGGATCGTGCAGCGTACCGGCATCCGCGAGCGGCGCATCGCCGACGACAGCGAGGCCACCTCCGACCTCGCCGTGAAGGCCGCCCAGCAGGCGCTGGAGCGCGCCAACCTGGTCCCCGAGGACATCGACTTCATCGCGGTCGGCACGACCACGCCGGACATGATCTTTCCCTCGGTCGGCAACATCGTCCAGCACCGGCTCGGCTGCCGCCGGATCGGCTCGGTCGACATGCTGGCCGCCTGCGCGGGCTCGGTGTACAGCCTGGCGACCGGCGCCCAGTTCGTGCAGACCGGCAAGTACCGTCGCGTGCTCTGCATCGGCGCCGAGACGCTGTCGAAGATCACGGACTTCACCGACCGGGGAACCTGCATCCTGCTGGCCGACGCCGCCGGCGCCGCCGTGCTGGAGGCGACCGACGAGGACCGCGGCATCATCGACGTCGATCTGTACTCCGACGGCCAGTACTGGGAGCTGCTGTATCAGCCGGCCGGCGGCTCGCGTCACCCCGCCACCCACGAGACGGTCGACAAGCGGATGCACTACGCGAAGATGCGGGGCAGCGACGTCTTCAAGGTGGCCGTGCGGATGTTCGCGGAGTCCGCCGAGCGCATCCTGACCCGTAACGGGTTCACGGCCAACGACCTGTCGCTCTTCATCCCGCACCAGGCCAATCTCCGGATCATCGAGGCGGCCTGCAAGCGCGCGGGCCTGCCGATGGAGCGCGTTTTCGTCAACGTCGACCGCTACGGCAACACGGGCGCCGCCTCGGTGTACGTGGCCCTCGAGGAAGCGCTCGCCGCCGGGCGCATCAAGCGCGGCGACCTCGTGCTGATGGCCGCCTTCGGCGGCGGCTTCGCCTGGGGCGCCGTCCTCATGCGCTGGTAGCAGGACGGTGGCGGCGGAGCAACGGTGATGCCAGCGTCAGCGGTGGTACCAGGAGCCGGACGGATCCGGCAGCCTTCTATAACAGGCCACCCACATGTCTATCCGTGTAAGCGACGTCGCTACCAATGATCGCCTTCGTTTTCCCCGGCCAGGGGTCGCAGACCGTCGGCATGGGACGCGCGTTCTACGAGTCGTCGTCGGGCGCCAAGCGGGTGTTCGAGGAAGCCAACGACGCCCTCGGCGTCGATCTCACGCGCGTGATGTTCGAGGGCCCCGAGGCCGACCTCGCGCTGACCGCCACCACCCAGCCGGCCGTCCTCACGGCCAGCGTGGCGGCGGCCGCCGCCTGCGCCGAGCGCGGCCTCACGCCGGCGCTCGTCGCCGGGCACAGCCTGGGCGAGTACTCGGCGCTCGTCGTGGCCGGCGCGTTGCACCTGGGCGACGCCGTCCGCGTCGTGCGGCGCCGCGGCGAGCTCATGCAGGCGGCGGTGCCGGTGGGCACCGGCGCCATGGCCGCCATCATGGGCGTCGGCCTGGACGTCGTCGAGCAGGTCTGCGCCGACGCCGCCAAGGGTGACGTGGTCGACATCGCCAACGTGAATTCCGAGCAGCAGATCGTCATCGCCGGCCACCGCGTCGCGGTCGAGCGCGCGGTGGCGCTCGCCCGGGATCGCGGCGGCCGCAAGAGCGTCCTGCTGCCGGTGAGCGCGCCGTTCCACTGCGCGCTGATGACGCCGGCGGCCGAGCGGCTTGCCGCCGAGCTCGCCGGCGTGACCGTGAGCGATCCGGCGATCCCGGTCGTGCGCAACGTCGACGGCGGCGTGACGCGCAAGGCCGCCGACGTCGTGCCCCTCCTGCTGCGCCAGGTCGCCAGTCCGGTCCGCTGGACCGACTGCGTGCGACGGCTGGCCGCCGAGGGCGCCACCGCGTTCGTGGAGGTCGGGCCGGGCCGCGTCCTCACCGGCCTCGTGAAGCGGATCGTCGACGACGCGCGCGCCGTCTCCGTCGAGGATCCCGCCGGGCTCGACAAGGCGCTGGCCGCCCTGGCGGCGGCGTGACGACGCCTCCGCTCGGCGGCAAGGTGGCGATCGTGACCGGGGGCAGCCGCGGGATCGGCCACGCCACCGCCGCGTTGCTGGCAGAGCACGGAGCGGCCGTGGTAGTCTCGGGCCGCGACGCCGACCGCGTGCAGCGCGCCGCGCACGAGCTGGAAGAGCGCGGCGGCTCGGCGCACGGCATGGTCGCCGATGCGGCGAAGCGCGAGGACGCCGACCGGCTGGTGGAGACCGCCAAGGAGCGCTTCGGCCGTGTGGACATCCTCGTCAACAACGCCGGGATCACCCGCGACGGACTCCTCATCCGCATGAAGGACGAGGACTGGGACCGTGTGATGGAGACCAACCTGCGCGGCGCGTTCCTGATGACGCGCGCGGCCGCCAAGCTGATGGTGCGACAGAAGAGCGGCGGGCGCATCATCAACATCGCCTCGACCGCGGGCGCGATGGGCAACGCCGGTCAGGCCAACTACTCGGCCGCCAAGGCCGGCCTGATCGGGCTGACCAAGGCCAGCGCCCGCGAGCTGGCACACTGGGGCATCCTGGTCAACGCGGTGGCGCCCGGCCTGATCGAGACCGACATGGCGGCGGCCATCCCGGTCGAGGCGCGGGAGGCGTTGCTCGCCCAGGTGCCGCTCAAGCGCATCGGCACCGCCCGCGAGGTGGCCGAGATGGTAGGATTCCTCGCCGGTGACGGGGCCGCCTACGTGACGGGGCAGGTCTTCCACGTGAACGGCGGGCTCTACATCTGAGAGCCGAGGTCGGGCCAATCTTCGTCCCTTGAGGAGACCGGTTCATGGCGAAGTCAGTCGAGGAGAAGGTGAAGGAGATCATCGTCGAACAGCTCGGGGTCGACGAGGAAGACGTCAACCCGAACGCGAAGTTCATCGAGGACCTGGGCGCCGACTCCCTCGATACGGTCGAGCTCGTCATGGCCCTGGAGGAGCACTTCGACATCCAGATCCCTGACGAGGACGCCGAGAAGATCGTGACGGTCGGCGACGCCATCCAGTACATCAAGGACAATTCCTGAGGGCCGCCTGATGGACGCGCGTCGCGTCGTCATCACCGGGCTCGGGGCGCTCACCCCGCTTGGCAACAGCACCGAGGAGTTCTGGTCGGGACTCAAGCAGGGGAAGTCCGGGATCGGCCCGATCTCCAAGTTCGACGCCACCGACTTTCCGACGCGCATCGCCGGCGAGGTCCGCAACTTCGACCCGCTCAAGTACGTCGACAAGAAGGAGGCGCGTCGCCTCGATCCGTATCTGCAGTACGCGATCGCCACCAGCGTGATGGCCGTCGAGGACGCCGCCCTCGATCCGGCCAAGATCGACGGCACGCGCTTCGGCGTGCTCATCGGCTCCGGCATCGGCGGCATCAGCACGCTGATCGAGGGCGAAGAGGTGCGGAAGACGAAGGGGCCCGATCGGGTGTCGCCGTTCGTCATCCCCATGCTCATCGTCAACATGGCGGCCGGCCTGGTCTCGATGCGCTTCGGAGCCAAGGGCCCGAACTCGTCGGTCGTCACCGCCTGCGCCACCGGCAACCACGCGATCGGCGACGCCTTCAAGATCATCGAGCGCGGCGACGCCGACATCATGATCGCCGGCGGGGCCGAGGCCATCATCGTGCCGCTCACCATCGCCGGCTTCTGCTCGATGAAGGCGATGTCCACGCGCAACGACGAGCCGGAGAAGGCCTCGCGGCCCTTCGACGCCGGCCGCGACGGCTTCGTGTGCGGCGAGGGCGCCGGCATCGTCGTGCTGGAATCGCTCGAGCACGCGGTGCGGCGCGACGCGCGCATCTACGCCGAGGTGGTCGGCTACGGCATGACCGGCGACGCGCATCACATGACCGCGCCCGACCCCGCCGGTGACGGGGCCACCCGGGCGATGCAGATGGCGATCCGCGACGCGGCGATCGAGCCGGCCGCGATCGGCTACATCAACGCCCACGGCACCTCGACGCCCTACAACGACAAGTTCGAGACGCTGGCGATCAAGCGGGTCTTCGGCGAGCACGCCCGCCGGCTGGCGGTGTCCTCGACCAAGTCGATGACCGGCCACTTGCTGGGCGCCGCCGGCGGCATCGAGGCGATTGCCACGACGCTGACGCTGCATCACGGCCTGCTGCCGCCGACCATCAACTACGAGACGCCGGACCCCGAGTGCGACCTCGATTACGTCCCGAACCAGGCCCGCAAGGTCGACGTCGAGTACGCGCTGTCGAACGCGTTCGGCTTCGGCGGCACCAACGCGACGCTGGCCTTCCGTCGCTACCGCGGCTGATCCGGCGGCAGTGCCGCTCGCTGACGTCGCCGGGCTCGAGCGCCGGCTCGAGCATCGGTTCGGTGACCGCCCGCTCCTGATTCGCGCCCTCACCCACGCCTCGTACTCGGCGGAGCATCCGCTGGAGGCCTCGCAGGAGCCGCTGGCGTTTCTGGGGGACGCGGTGCTCGGCCTCGTCGTGGCCGAGCATCTTCTCGACGTCGATCCGGCGGCGCCGGTGGGGCGGCTGACGCCGCTGCGGGCGGCGCTGGTGGCCGACGAGACGCTGGCGCGGTGGGCGGCGGTGCTCGCGCTGGGGCCGCTGCTGCGGCTGGGGCGGGGGGCGGAGCAGGACGGTGGCCGCGCGACTCCCTCGATCCTGGCGACCGCGCTGGAGGCCGTGCTGGGCGCGCTCTATCTGGACGCCGGCCTGCCGGTCGTGCGCACACTGGTCGGCCGGCTCGCCGGGTGGCCGCCGCTGCGCGTGATAGGCTGAGAGCATGCGAGCCTGGCCGCTCCGCCGCCGGCGCACCGTGGTGCCGCCGCTGCCCTCCGACGACCTCCTGGTGACCGAGGAAAACCTTCGCCACGCCCTCGAGGGCGTGCTGAGCGTTCGCGAGCGTCAGATCCGCGGCGGCGTCATCGTCTTCCGCGGCGACCTGCAGGTCGATCGCTCGCGCGCGCTCGACGAGCTGCTCGTGCGCCTCAAGCCCTTCGGCTACACGCCGTTCGTGAAGGCCGAGCCGCACGGCGTGATGGTGCAGGCGTGGCCGCTCGGCGACCTGACGCAGCCGGCCCGCCCCGGGCTGGCCGTCGCGCTCTTCATCCTGACGGTCCTGTCCACGTTCGCGGCCGGCTACGCGTTCTTCACCGGATCGGAGACGTTCGACGCGCTCCGCGCGCTCCCGTTCCCGGCCTCGCTGCTCAGCGGCGCGCCGTTCGCCGTCACGCTGCTGACGATTCTCGGCGTCCACGAGTTCGGCCACTACTTCACGGCCCGCTACTACGGCGCCGCCGTGAGCCTGCCGTACTTCATCCCGGCGCCGATGCTGTTCGGCACGTTCGGCGCCGTCATCCGGATGCGCTCGCCCGCCCGCGACCGCAACGCGCTGTTCGACATCGCCGCGGCCGGGCCGCTGGCCGGCCTGCTCGTCGCGCTGCCCGCCCTCGTCGTCGGACTCATGTGGTCACAGGTGGCGACCACGCCGGCCAACGCCGGCTTCGGCGGCTTCGGCTATTCGTTGCTGACGCGCCTCTTCGTCTATCTCCGGTTCGGAGCGCTGCCCGACGGCACATCGATCGTCACCCACCCGATGGCCGACGCCGCCTGGGTCGGTTGCTTCGTCACCGCGCTCAACCTCGTCCCCGTCGGCCAGCTCGACGGCGGCCGCATCGCGTACGCGCTGTCGGCGCGCCGGCACCGCATGCTGGGCGTCGCCAGCTGGGTGGTGCTGCTGACGCTGGGAGCGCTCACCGGCTCGGTCAACTGGTTCGTGTGGGCCGCGCTGCTGCTGTTCCTGGTGGGCTTCGATCACAGCCCGCCGCTGGACGATCTCACTCCGCTCACGCCGGCCCGGCAAGGGCTGGGGATCGCCTGCCTCGCGCTCGTGATCGTGCTGCTCCCGCCGATCCCGATCTGATCCGGCTTCCGCCCGCGGCCCCGCTCAGGGCAGGTCGAGCGCGAAACGGATC
>VBPC01000103.1 GCA_005887895.1 Candidatus Rokuibacteriota bacterium | reverse complement strand
AGAAGGCCGCGCGCGCGACGGGCGCCACCGTCCATCGCGGGGGCACCTACATCTGCATCGAGGGGCCGCAGTTCTCGACGAAGGCCGAGTCGCGCATCTACCGCGGCTGGGGCGTCGACGTCATCGGCATGACCAACATGCCGGAAGCCAAGCTGGCCCGCGAAGCCGAGCTCTGCTACGCGACGCTGGCGCTGGTGACCGACTACGACGTCTGGCACGAGAGCCACGAGACGGTGACCGTGGAGGCCGTGATCCAGAATCTCCTGAAGAACGTTGCGACCGCCAGGGACGTGCTTCGCCGCGCGATCCCGGCGGTCGGTGGCCCGCGCGCCTGCCCGTGCCCCACGCTGCTGGGCAACGCGGTGATCACCGATCCGTCCGCGTTCCCGCTGGCCACGCGCCGCCGGTTGGACTTGCTCCTCGGCAAGTATTTCCCGCCGACCAGGAAAAAGCGTCATGGCTGAGCTGCTGGTCGTCGGCTCCGTCGCGCTCGACACCGTCGAGACACCCTTCGGCAACGCGCAGGAGGTGCTGGGCGGCTCCGCGACCTTCTTCTCGTACTCGGCCAGCTTCTTCACGCCGGTGCGGCTGGTGGCCACGGTGGGCCAGGACTTTCCCGAGCCGCACGTCAAGCTCCTGCGCGATCGCGGGGTGGACGTGGGCGGCCTGCACGTGGCGTCGGGCCGGACGTTCCGGTGGACGGGCGCCTACGGCTACGACCTCAACGAGGCCAAGACGCTCGACACCCAGCTCAACGTCTTCGCCGACTTCCGTCCGGCGCTGGATGACACCCAGTCGCGCACCCCGTACCTCTTCCTGGCCAACATCGATCCCGAGCTGCAGCTCGATGTCCTGCGGCAGATGCGCACGCGGCCGCGGCTGGTCGCGCTCGACACGATGAACTTCTGGATCAAGGGCAAGCGCGAGCCGCTCCTGCGCGTGCTGCGCGAGGTCGACGTCGTCACCATCAACGACGGCGAGGCGCGCCAGCTGGCCGAGGAGCCGAACCTCGTCAAGGCCGCGCGCAAGATCGCCGCCCTGGGGCCGCGCACGGTCGTGGTCAAGCGCGGCGAGTACGGCGCCCTGCTGCTGGACGACGGCGGCTTCTTCGTCGTGCCGGCGTACCCGTTGGAGGCGATCTTCGATCCGACCGGCGCCGGTGACACGTTTGCGGGCGGCTTCATGGGCTATCTGGCGTTTCGCGATCAGACCGACGCGGCGACGGTGCGCCGGGCGATGGTGTACGGCTCGGTGATGGCGTCGTTCACGGTCGAGGACTTCTCGCTCAATCGCCTGACCCGGCTCGACGCCCGCGAGATCGACCAGCGCTACGCCGAGTTCGAGGTGCTGATGCGCCTGGAGCGGGGCTGAGGCGATGGCGCACGCGAAGTACGAGCGGCTGCTGGCGCTGCTGCGCGAGCTGGAGAGCGTGGTCGTGGCCTTCTCTGGCGGCGTGGATTCGACGCTGCTGGCCCGGGCGGCCAGGGACGCGCTCGGCGAGCGGGCGGTGCTGGTGACCGCCGATTCGGAGACGTACCCGGCCGGCGAGCTCGCCGAGGCCCGGAAGCTCGCCGACCTGATCGGGCTGCGCCACATCGTGGTGTGCACCGAGGAGCTGGCCAATCCCGAGTATTCGAGCAACGGCGCCAACCGGTGCTTCTTCTGCAAGGACGAGCTGTTCGACAAGCTCCGGCCGATCGCCGCACGGGAGGGGATGCGCGCGCTCGTGTACGGCGCTAACGTCGACGATCTCGGCGACCATCGCCCCGGCATGAAAGCGGCCGCCGAGCACGGCGTGCGAGCGCCCCTGATCGACGCCGGGCTCACGAAGCGCGAGATCCGCGATCTCTCTCGCGAGCTCGGGCTGCCGACGTGGGACAAGCCCTCGTTCGCCTGCCTGTCGTCGCGCTTCCAGTACGGCGATCGGATCACGGCGGAGAAGCTGCGCCAGGTCGATGCGGCCGAGGAGTTCGTCCGCGCGCTCGGCTTCCGGCAGTTCCGCGTGCGTCACCACGAGCGGCTGGCGCGGCTCGAGATCCCCGTCGAGGAGATCCCGCGCCTCTGGCAGGACGGCCGCCACGAGGCGATCGTGACCCGCTTTCGCGAGCTCGGTTATCTCTACGTGGCCGTCGACCTCGCCGGCTTCCAGTCCGGCAGCGCCAACCTCCTCCTGGGTCTCCGGCGCCGGCCCAATGGATAAGGAGCGGCTGGCGCAGCTGCTCGACGACGTGCGCGCCGGACGCGTCGGCGTCGACGCGGCGCTGACGCGGCTGGCGGGGCTGCCGTTCGAGGACCTCGGCTTCGCCAGGGTCGATCATCATCGCGCCCTGCGGGCCGGCGGACCCGAGGCCATCTTCTGTCCCGGGAAGTCGCCCGAGCAAGTGGCGGCGATCGCCGGCCGTCTGGCCGCCCATCACGCGAACGTCCTGGCGACGCGCTGCGACGCCGCGACGGCGGCGGTGGTCGAGGCCGCCGGCCTGGCGTGCGTCTATCATGCCGGCGCCCGGCTGCTGGTCGTTCGCCCCGAGCCGGTCGAGGGCGTGGGGCTCATCGTGGTCGCCGCCGCCGGGACGGCCGACCTGCCCGTGGCCGACGAGGCCGCGCTGGTCGCCGAGGCGCTCGGCAATCGCGTCGAGCGGCTGACCGACTGCGGCGTGGCCGGCCTGCATCGCCTGCTCGTCCATCGCGAGCTGCTCAGCGAGGCGAACGCGATCGTCGCCGTCGCCGGCATGGAGGGCGCGCTGCCGAGCGTCATCGCGGGCTTCGTCGATCGTCCCGTCATCGCGGTGCCGACGAGCGTCGGCTACGGCGCCTCGCTCAACGGCCTCGCCGCGCTGCTGACGATGCTGAACTCCTGCGCGCCCGGCGTGTCGGTCGTCAACATCGACAACGGGTACGGCGCCGCGCACCAGGCGAGCCAGATCAATCAGCTCGTCGCCAAGATCCGCTGACGCGCCGCCGATGAGCGGCGCATGACTTTGGTGGCCTCGTCCTGCTTGCTCCCCGGCGCCGCGGTGGGGTCTCTGTCATGAGTCGGGTGGTCTATTTCGACTGTCCGAGTGGGGCGTCGGGGGACATGATTCTGGGCGCGCTGGTGGACGTGGGAGTGTCGGTCGAGGCGCTGCGGACGGAGCTGGGGAAGCTGGGGCTGGCGGGATGGACGCTCGAGGCGAGGGAGGTGCGCCGCGGCGCGTTTCGCGCGACCAAGGTCGACGTCGCGGTCGAGCGCGCCGGCCATGCGCACCGCGGGCTCGGCGACATCGTGCGCCTGCTGGAGTCCAGCCGGCTGGCGCCGGCGATCGTGGCCGGAGCCATGCGGATCTTTCGACGGCTGGCCGAGGCCGAGGCGCGGGTCCACGGCACCACGGTGGATGCGGTGCACTTCCACGAGGTCGGGGCGGTGGACGCGATCGTCGACGTCACCGGCGCGGTCATCGCGCTGCAGCTCCTCGGCGCCGGCGCCGTGCACGTCTCGGCGCTGCCCGTCGGCGGCGGCTTCGTCGACACCGCCCACGGCCGGATGCCGGTGCCCGGCCCGGGGACCGCCGAGCTCCTGCGCGGGTTTCCGGTGATCGACGGCGGCGTCCAGGCCGAGCTGGTGACGCCGACGGGCGCGGCGATTCTCACGACGCTGGCGGCCGGCGCCGGGCGTCTGCCGGCCATGACGATCGAGCGCGTCGGTTACGGTGCCGGCACCGCCGACCGGCCCGAGCTGCCCAACGTGCTCCGGTGCTTCGTCGGCGCAGTGGCGGCCGGTGGCGCGACGGAGACGGTGGCCCAGGTCGAGACGACGATCGATGACATGTCGCCGCAGCTCTACGAGCCCTTGATGGACCGCCTCTTCGAGGCGGGAGCCCTCGACGTGTTCCTGACTCCGGTCGTCATGAAACGGAGTCGCCCCGGCACCGTGCTGACGGCCCTCTGCCCGCCGGAGCGCGTCGGCGACCTCTCACGCGTGCTCTTCGAGGAGTCCTCGACGATCGGCGTCCGCTGGAGCGAGGTGGCGCGGGCGCGGCTCGAGCGTGAGATGGTCACGATTCCCACCGCCTATGGCGCCCTCCCGTTCACGGTGTCCCGTCTCGGCGGACGCGTGGTGACCGTCACGCCGGAGTTCGCCGAGGTCGTGCGCGTCGCCCGGGAGAAGTCGCTGCCGGTGCGCGAGGTGCTCGATCAGGCGCGCGCCGACGCGCGGCGGCAGCTGGGCTGACGCTCGGTTCGGCAGGACGCTTGCAGTCATGTCGAGCGATGAGAGCCGATGTGCTCGGCGAGGGTCGCCGCGGCGTCCCCCGGCCCTGGGGCTGGGAGATGCTGTGGACCCTCACGGCGCGCTACGCGGGCAAGGTCCTCTACATCCGCCGCGGCCACGAGCTCTCGCTGCGGTACCACGTCGAGCGGGAGGAGAGCTTCCTCGTCCGCAGTGGCCGCTTGATTCTCGTGCTGGAGGACACCGACGGCGAGCTGCGCGAGCTGTGGCTCGCCTCCGGCGACGCCCAGCACGTGCCGCCCCGTCGCCTCCATCGCCTCATCGCCCTCGAGGACTGCGAGGTCGTCGCCGTCTCCACCCCCGAGATCGACGATGTCGAGCGCCCCGACGACGACCACGACAGGCCACCCGGCCTGCACTCTTCAGCCTACTAACACCCCCATTGCGCATCGCCTGACAGGGAATGATCGCGAGGCGTGATCGTGGGGCGCCCCGGCCGCCGGG
>VBPC01000294.1 GCA_005887895.1 Candidatus Rokuibacteriota bacterium | reverse complement strand
AGCCGCCGCTCGTCCCCGCGCCGGTGCCGCTTCCACTGCCGGTGCCGCTTCCACTGCCGGTCCCGGCTCCACTACCACTCCCGGATCCGCCACCGCTCCCCGAACCCCACGCGAGCACCCCGTCGACGTAGACGATCGTGGCGACGACCAGGATCAGCACTGCAACGAATCGCTTCATGTCGAGCCCCCTTCGGTCGAACGTAATGCGTCCCGATGGAGGCGGGAGCAACCGAGGTGCCATCAGACGCGTCGGTGTGCATGAAATTGCGCGCACGACGGGGCTACAATGTGGCGCGATGGCTCGCGAGCGAACGGGCTCGAAGACCGAGGCGAACCTGCTGGTCGCGCTCGCCGGCGAGGCGGATGCCAATCGGCGCTACCTCGCCTACGGCATCAAGGCGCTCAACGAGGGACGCGCCGACATCGCGCAGCTCTTCTTCGAAGCCGCCGGCGCCGAGACGATCCACGCCCTGAACCACCTGATGACGATGGGCGCGATCGGCACCACCCGCGAGAACCTCGAGCGCGCGGCCACCGGCGAGGTCGAGGAGATCGAGGTCGTGCTGCCGCGCATGATCCGCGACGCCGAGGAGGAGCAGCGGCCGGACGCCGCCGCGTCGTTCCGCCTGGCCCTCGAGCGCGAGCGTCACCATCGCGACATGTTCAAGGGCGCCCTCGCGCACTTCGACCACACCGGCCCGTCGCGCGGTGTCGTCGACGCGGGCGCGGCCGTCGCCGCCGCCACGCACGGTGCCGCGACGGCGGGATCGCCGGCCGTCACACCCCGCGCGAACCGGGGGGGAGATGGGGGGGTCGTCTCGACCCCCCCATCCTCAATGACCGGTCCCGGCATGACCGCGGCGGCCATGCGGCAGGTCGACGGGCGGACGGGCATGGGCGAGCTCGCCACCGAGAGCAAGCGCGTCGAGCGCCTCTCGTCGATCCGCGAGATCGTCTTCGGCGCGCAGGACGCGCTGGTCTCCACCTTCGCCGTCGTGGCCGGGCTCGGCGCCGCGGGCGTGGGGCCGCTGGTCGTCCTGCTCGGCGGGCTCGTCTCGGCGGTGGCCGGCGTGCTCGCGATGTCGATCGGCACCTTCCTGGCGTCGCGGGCGCAGCGCCAGCTCTACGAGACCGAGCTCGAGCGCGAGCGCCGGGAGATCCGCGAGCATCCCGGCGAGGAGATTGCCGAGCTGATGGCGGCCCTGGTGGGCCGCGGCATGCCGCGGCCCGACGCGGTGGAGGTCGCGCGCCGCATCGCGCGGCATCCGAACCTCTTGCTCGACACGCTCGGCATCTTCGAGCTCGGGCTGGCGCCCCAGCGCCTGGGCACGCCGGTGCGCGACGCCTTCGTGATGGCGATCGCCTTCGGCGTCGCGTCGCTGGTGCCGCTGCTGCCGTTCCTGTTCGGCCGGGTGCTGCCGGCGCTGGCGGTGTCGGGCGCGCTGACGCTGATCGCGCTCTTCATCGTCGGTATCGTGAAGGCCCGCGTGGCCGGCGTGTCGGCGCTCCGCTCGGGCCTGGAGGTCGCCGTGCTGGCCGCCGCCTCCGGCGGCCTCAGCTTCGGCCTCGGCCGCCTCGCCTCCTTGCTCCTCGGCGTCGACGTCCACTGATGCGCGGCATCGAGGGCGAGCAGACGCTGCTCAGGCTGATCCTCAGCGAGTCGCGGCGCCACGACGCCCAGCCCCTGTTCCGCAAGCTGCTCGAGGTCCTCCGCACGGAGGGGCTGGCCGGCGCGACCGTGATCAAGGGCATCGCCGGCTTCGGCCATGATCGCGATGTCCACACGATCGCCATCGAGGTCGCCGCGGTGGGGCTGCCTCTGGTGATCGAGGTCGTCGACACGCCTCAGCACATCGACCGGGTGCTGCCGAAGCTGGAAGCGCTCATGGAGGGCGGCGTGATCATGCTCGAGCGCGCCCACGTGATTCGCTATGCCAAGGGCGCTTAGCGTTCGGCCCCGCGATCGTAGCGGACGACGCGAACCTTCTCGAGCGTGATCAGGCCGCCGCTCATCATGCGGTCCACCTCGGTCAGCACGGCGTCGATGCGGTCCTGGGCGTCCACCACCTCGATGACGATCGGAAGATCCTGCGACAGCCGCAGCACGTGCGCCTCGTGCACGATCGAGGTGGGCCCGAAGCCGGCCACGCCCTGCACGACCGTGGCCCCGGCCAGGCCCTTGCTCCGGAACAGCTCGAGCAGCGCCATGTACAGCGGCTTGCGCTCCCATCGATCCGTCTGGCCGAGGAAGATCCGCATCAGCACTTGCTCGCCCTCGACGCGTCGCATGGCTCTCACCTCGGTGTGACGAGCATTCGACCGACGCCCATGCCGAGGAAGCACAGGCTCAGGCAGATCACGGTGGTGACCAGGATGTTGACCCATGCCTGGTTCCAGCTCCCCGCCTCCATGAGCCGGACGGTCTCGTAGCTGAAGGTCGAATACGTCGTCAGGCCGCCCATCATGCCCGTCGTCAGGAACAGGCGCACGTTGTCGGGAATGAGCAGCGCTTCGGTGCCGAGCTGCTGGACGAGCCCGATGACGAAGGCGCCACTGACGTTCACGATCAGGGTGCCATAGGGGAACTCCGTCCCCAGCCAGTGTGCCGCGAGCAGCGACACGAGATAGCGCAGCAACGTCCCGATGGCGCCGCCGAACGTGATGAGCAGGGCGCGTTCCACGGGTCACGAGCCTCCTGTGAGCGCGATGTCGTGCTCAGACACGGCCTGTTCCTTCCGGTACCACCCGCGGCGACTCCGCCCGGCCCGCGGCCTCGCGCCCGGCGGCCGGTTGCAGGTGAACGGGCAGGAAGAACGCGTTCGCGATGAGCGTCGGGATCACCGCGCTGCCGATGACGGCGGCCACCAGGTGCGAGTACTGGGCCGGCGTGATGATGCCGTGGCTCAGACCGAACAACGCCGAGATCGTGCCGAACGTCAACCCGGTGGACATCATGAGGGTGTAGTACATCGTCTCTCGCGGCGCATACCGGAAGCGCTTCACCGCCGGGAAGACCCCGACCATCTTGCTGATCATCTTGGCGAAGAACAGTACCGTGAAGACCATCGGCGCCGCCGCCAGGGCCGGCATCGAGACGAACGAGCCGGCCCGGATGAAGTAGAACGGCGTCAGCAGCCCGAACGTCAGGGTCCGGAGCCGGCGGATGAGCAGATGATCCTTCCCGACGGTGCCGGCCAGCAGCATGCCGATGACGTAGGCGGGCAGCACCGGCTCGCTGCCGGCCCACAGGGCGACGCCGCCCATCCCGAACAGCGCCAGCAGGATGAACTTGGTCTCGAGCTCGGACACCCGCCCGCCGTAGCGCCGGAAGAATCGCGGGGTCACGACTGGGAGCACGGCGAAGACGCCTCCGGAGATCGCGACGAACGCCAGCGTGCGCACGGTGAACGGCGAGAAGATGAGTCCGAGCGCCAGCACGGTGCCGAGGTCGTTCACGAAGCAGGCGGCGAGGATCGCCTTGCCGTATTCCGTCACGTTGAAGCCGAGCTCGAGCATGACGGCGTAGACCACCGCCACCGACGTCGTGGACAACGCCACGCCGGCCAGCCAACTCGGCCCGACGTCCCAGCCAAGGACGTAGCGGGCGGCCGCTGCCGCGCCGAGGAACGGCGCGACGAAGCCGGCCAGGCCCACGACGAGCGCCTCCCTCCACTTCAGCCGGAAGACGTCGGGGTCGAGCTCGGCGCCGGCCAGAAAGGTGAGGACGATCGCGCCGGTGCCGGCCAGAAACGTGACCCACGCGGTCGAGGAGCCGAGGGCGTTCGGTCCCACGATGACGCCGATGACGAGCTGGGCCACGGTGCCGACGACGATCTCCGAGAGTGCGGTGGAGATCTTGCACCAGATCGCCAGCAGCGTGGCGACGAGCGCCAGGCCGATCCAGACCGCAGCCAGGAACCAGGTGTTCTCCATGCGTCGTCTACGCCCCGCCGTCGTCCGCGTGCAGATCATTGCCGAAGACGCCGGCGGCGCCGGCGACGATCTCGAAGGCGGCCGTGCAGGCGGAGCTCTCGGCCGCCGACATCGGCGGCGAGGTCCGGTACTCGTGGCTGCGGATGAAGCCGTCGAGCCGACGTCCGACGGCGGTCCACTTCGGGAGCGTGTCGTCGAGCAGGCGGCGCAGGCCGTCGCCTTCCGCCCCCTCCTCGATCGCCCGGACCACGTGCGGCAGGCACAGCCCGGTCGACCGCGCGTAGACCTCGGCGAATTCCCGGTCGCCGAGGAACTCGACCACGGTGTCGAGATACCGCGTCTCGCTCCGCCGGCCGGCGACGCACAGGGGACAGCGGGCGCGGCGGACGAGGCGCTCGACGCTCCGGCGTCGCGCCAGCGGCGCGCGCCACCGCCGGAGCAGCCGGGCGAGGCGCGATTGGCGGCGGTCGCGCAGGGCACCCGCGCGGCGGACGCAGACGCGCACGAGATCCTCGTGGAGGATGGCGGCGCCCGTCATCCCGCCTCCCAGCGTCGGGAGCATCCAGGTGTGCCAGTTGCAAAGTCCCCACGCCGCGCGCAGCCGGCGCCGGGTCTCGACGTCGGTGACCTGCTCGTAGAGGAGGGCGTCGAGATGCCGCCGCCCGTCCTCGAGCAGGCAGCGGCAGATCGGACACCCCGGCTTGTCGAGCGCCTCCAGCAGCCGGTAGTACCCGACGAACTTCTCCGTCACCGCGGTCGCCTCCGATCCGTCATGCGCGCGTCGGCCCATGAAACACGAAACCCCTACCGGTACACCGGTAGGGGTCATCAGCCTCGCGGGTGCGAGGCGGTTTCGGCGAACCCCATCGCCCTCTGTCGCCCGGTCTCACATTATGCGTATGGCGCTCGTCGGGTCAAGGCCGTCACCAGTAGCGCGCGCGAGCCGGAATGATCCAGCGAATCCCGCCGCGCGGGTCGTCGACATCACCGGATCACCGGCGGCCAGCCGGGCGCAGAACACGCAGGCGATGGGAGTCGGCTCCATCGCGCGTCGGCTCGCCGGATCAGGGGCGGCTCGGCGGGCCCCAGCGAAGCTGCTGGTAGCTCCGGCGCTGCGCCTCGGTGAGCAGGTCGCGGGTCTCGAGATGGGCGCCGAGGTGCGCCAGCCGCAGCGCCGCCCGCGCCGCCTCGGTGTCGGCGACCGCCGCGCTGACCGCGGCCTTGTCGGCCGTGCCCGTGGCGAACACCGCGCGCAGCCGCGCTTCCGCGGCGGCGAGCCGGGCCGCCCGCGGGCGCGCGTCGGCCAGCATCGCCTGGTAGAGGGCGCGCACGCGCGCCTCCTGGTCCGGCGTCAGCCCGAGCGCGTCCTTCAGCTCCAGCACGTGGAGCGGCCCCGGGTAGCCATTCTGGTCGGCGGCGAAGGCCAGGCCGAATCCGCGCCCGTCGGCGACGACCTGGTCGAACTCCTTCTGCATCGCGTCGACGCGACGATGCGCCTGCGCCTCGGGGGCGCCGGAGTGCTGGTGGCCGTGGCCGGACTGGGCAAACGCGGGGACGGCGACGACAGCCACGCCGAGCGTGAGTCCGACGACGAGCGGCACCGATCGCATCAGGGTCTCCTTCCCCGACTCGGGGCTCAGGCGAAGCGGGCGAGATAGCCGGCGAGCGCGCCGCGCTCACGCTCGCGCAGCGCGACGGCGACGCGGAGCTGTTCGAGATACTGCTCGAGCGTCTTGCCGCCGAAGTCGATCGTCCGCTCCTGGAAGAAGCGGTGGACGTCGGCCTCCCACTCGGGCGTGGCCAGGCCGATGACGCCCTCGGCCATCCGGCGCAGGCCGTGCTTGGGATAGAGGCGGTCCATCGTGTCCCACTGCTTCTTCACGAACGCCCACGCCCGCTCGCGCGAGTGCACGAGCATCAGCATCGTGCGCACGACGAAGGGGGCGTCCTGGGTCCGGATCTCGCCGTTGATCGTGCGCGCCAGCGTCTGCTCGACGAGAGCCGGCTGCTGGAAGCCGGCCAGGGCGTAGAGATAGCGCTGCTCCTCCTGCGGCGTCGCCGCGGCGCGGAAGCGCTCCAGGAACGCCTCGTAGCGGGCGTGGTCGCCGGCGTGGGCCAGCACGGCGATGAGCGCCGGCAGGACGTTCGGATCGACGGCGTCGCCGCGCAGGTGACGGGCGTAGAGGTCATTGGCCCGGGCCTGCACCTCGCGGTCGTTGCCGAGCGTGCCGAGCGCGCGGATGAGATCGCCGCGGAGCTGACGCGTGAGCTCGTCCTCGCCGTCGCGCGGCGTCCAGCCCAGGGCCGCGAACGCCGGCGCCGCCCGATCGCGCACCAGCGCCTCCAGTCGCGGCCGGTCGGCCGGCAGGACGAGACGATTCAGCGCGCCGAACGACCCCAGCAGCGCCGACCACACGTTCTTGTCGCGCTCGTCGTGGAAGCGCGCGGTCAGCTCGAGGTAATCGGGCAACGCCATGAGGCCGGCCACGGTGACCGCCCACGCGTCGTTCACGAGATTGAAGCGCTCGATGGCGCCGAGTCGCAGGAGCCGCGCCAGCAGCCGGGCCCGCAGGTCGTCGTCGTAACGCACGCGGTAGAAGCCGTGACCGCCCTCGTTGACGACGGCCGCCTCGAAGCCGGCCGGCAGCGGCCGCCGCGCCTCCGGCTCGGTCAGCAGTACGCGCTCGACGGTGTCGCGGCCGCCGGCCGTGACCCGCAGCTGCACGGGCACCTGCCAGCGCGCGGGCGCCGGCGGCGCGGCCGCCGCCGCTCCGTACCAGCGCAGCGGCTCGCCGAGGTACGTGAAGCGCTGCTGCCGCAGGACCAGCTCGCCCCGCTCGACGCCGACACTGACCAGCGGATAGCCGGGTGCGAAGATCCAGCCGTCCATCACGGCCGGAATCGGCTCGCCCGAGGCGCGTCCGAGCGCTGCCCAGAGATCGCCGGTGTCGGCGTTGCCAAAGCGATGGGCGCGGAGGTAGTCGCGCACGCCGTCGCGGAAGACGGCGGGGCCGAGATACTGCTCGAGCATGCGCAGCACCGAGGCGCCCTTCTCGTACGTCAGCACGTCGAACATCGCGTCGGCCTCGCGCGGCGCCCGCACCGGGAACTCGATCGGCCGGGTCGAGTGCAGCCCGTCGACGGTGAGCGCCGCCGCCCGCGACACGCCGAAGGCCACCCAGCGCTGCCACTCCGGCTTCCAGGCGTCGACGGCCAGCATCTCCATGAACGTCGCGAACGCCTCGTTCAGCCAGATGCCGTTCCACCAGCTCATGGTCACGAGATCGCCGAACCACATGTGGGCGTTCTCGTGGGCGACCACGTCGGCCACGCGCTGCAGCTCGGCGTGGGACGCGGCACGCTCGTCCACCAGGAGCGCGGTCTCGCGGAAGGTGATGGCGCCGAGGTTCTCCATGGCGCCGGCGGCGAAGTCGGGGATGGCGAGGAGGTCGAGCTTGTCGCCCGGGTAGGGCAGGCCGTAGTAGTCCTCGAAGTACTTCAGCGACGCGGTCGCGATCTCCTGTCCGAAGGCGGCCAGCCGCCGCTTGCCGGGGACGCACCAGACGCTGACCGGCGTGTCGCCGACGCGGCCGGGCTCGGTGTGCTCGAGCTCGCCGACGACGAAAGCAACGAGGTACGTCGACATCGTGATCGTGTCGGCGAAGCGCACGATCGTGCGCGCGCCCTCGCGCGTCTCGGACAGGATGCGGGTGTTCGAGACCGCCGTGAGCGCGGGGTCGATCACCAGCGTGACGCCGAACACGGCCTTGAACGCCGGCTCGTCCCAGCACGGGAAGGCCCGGCGGGCGTCGGTCGCCTCGAACTGGGTGGCGGCCATCGTGCGCGACACGCCGCTCGGATCCTTGTAGACCGAGCGGTAGAAGCCGCGCAGCTTGTCGTTGAGCGTGCCGCGGAACGCCAGGCGCACGCGGCCGGCGCCCGCGGCCAGCGGCTCGGCCAGCGCGAGCGTGCAGCGCTCGGCCGCCTCGTCGAGCGTCACCGTCGCCCGGTGCTCGCGCCCGCGCCCGTCGACGACCACCGCCTCGTCGACGACGAGCTCGACCGCGTTGAGGACGATCTCGCGCACGGGCTCGGCGATCGTGACGCCGATCGTCTCCTCGCCGCGGAACGTCAGCGTCGTGAGGTCGGGCTCCAGACGGAGGTCGTAGCGGCCGGGAACGACGGTGCGCGGCAGACGGTACGGATCCACGGGGCTTACTGTATCAAATGGGGGCCCCGAGATGGCCCCCAAGCCCCCCACACGTTCGTCGCGCCCCGGCGAAGCCGGGGCGCGCCTCTATCATCTACGCTACCGATCCGCGCTACGTCCGCGCTATGCGGCCAGGCGGCCGCTCTCGAGGGCTTGCTTGAACTCGGTCAGGTCGTGCTCGATGCGGCGACCGGCGTCGGCGTCCATGAGCGCGGCCACGGCGTGGGCGAGGGCGCCGCCGGGCGGATCGTATTGCAGCGAAACCTCGAGGCGCGTTGCGCCGCCGGCCGGCGTGAACTGCACCGAGCCCGCGTGCGCCACCAGCGCCGCCGGCAGCGTGCGCCACGCGATGACGTGCGGGGGCCGATCGTTGATGATCTCGGCTTCCCACTCGACCGTCGTGCCGGCCGGCGCCTTCACGCGCCAGCGGGAGCGCGTCTCGCTGAGGATCTGGACGCTCTCGACGTGCGACATGATCCGCGGCAGGTTCTCGAAGTTCCGCCAGAAGTAATAGAGACGCTCCGGCGGCGCCGCCACGGTGATTTCACGATCGATCTTCACGCCGAGGTTGCCGACCGTCGGTGTGCCAACGGCGCGGTCGATGCCGAGCGCGCCGTACACGTTGCACCAGCCGCTGAGACCGCGCCACGCCAGCGCGGCGCCCGCCGCCGCCACGGCGAGCCCGGGCAGCGACGCGCGGCGCAACCCCCAGAGCGCGAGCGTCGCGCCGCCCAGTCCCGAGACCCAACGCTCGATCGTGCCGACGTTCTTTTCGCCTCTCATGGCTCTCTCCCCCCTTCGGAGGAGGGCATTGCACGACGGATGCCCGTGAGGGCGGCGTCATCCCAGCCCTGCGCCGAGGCCGGCGAGCATGTCCCAGCCCGAGGAGTGGCCGAGCGCCACCAGACGGCGAGCGGCGTCGCGGGCATCGGCGCGCTGGTCGGCGGCCAGCGCCGTGAGGAGATCGTGGAGCGGCGCGTGACCGAGGCCGGCCGCCAGGTCGCCGAGGAGCGCGGCGCTGATCGGATGCGTTCGCGACGGCGCGGCCGCGAGCACAGTATCGGCGGCGCGGCGCCAGACGCGAGCGTCGACACTGCCGCCGTCGCCCAGCGCGCGACGCGCGAAGAGCGCGGCGCCGACGAAGTCATCACCGGAGGGCGTCAGCCCACCGCCGAGGCCCAGCAGCGCCCGCGCGGCGTCGGTCGCGGCGCGGGCGTCGTCGCGCGCGCAGGCGTCGGCGAGCGCGTCGGCGGCCGCCGCGGCGCCGTCGAGCGGAAAGGCGAGCGGCGCGCCGGCCAGGCGGGCGCCGAACCCGGCGGGCGTGCCGAGGGCGGCCAGCGCGCTCGCGAGCCCACGCCAGGCCGTGCGCGCGGCGTCCGCCGCGACGCGGTCCAGCACGATCGGCCCCGGGCGCCACGGCACGAGCGGTCCCACGTCGATCGCCACGTCGTCGCCTTCGACGTCGGGGGCGCGCGCGACCAGGATCGCGCGAGGGTGGAGCGGCGCCGTGGCGGGACCGAGCCAGACGATCGCATCGCCCGCCGTCATGTATATGGATGCGGCGAGCCGCGCCATCACCCGGGCGGCGCCGCCCGAGCGCGTCAGCGCCGCGTATGCAGTCGCGCCGATCGCCGTCGGCCTCACGGCGTCTCCACGACCTCGCGCGCGATCGCGTCGTCGATGAGGTCCTCGTAGCGGTGGCGGTGGCGAATGAAGCCGCCGTCGAGCAGGATCTGCTGCAGGTACCCGTACCCCCCGATCGTCAGAACGGGCTGGCGGGCCCACGTCGACTGCCCGAGGTAGCGGGCGACCGCCCGGAGGCGGACGTCGGGCGCGATGTCGGGAAACGCCGGCGCGATCAGCGCGGCGATCGCGTCGGCGGAGGCGCCGGCCATCCAGCGCTGGGCGCGATAGAGCGCGCGCGTGAAGCGCACCAGCGTGTCGCGCTGCTCGCGCAGGAACCGGCCGGTCGTCATGTACGAGGAGAACGGTACCGGCCCGGTCGCCTCGCCCATCGACGCCACCAGGTGCGCCTCGCCCGCGTCGAGGAGCTGCTCGGTCACCGGCTGGCCGGCCTCGAGAAAATCGGCGCGGTCGGCCCGGAACGCCGCCACGGCCTCGGCGGCCGGCAGCGTGCGCTCGATCCGGACACTCGCCGGATCGACGCCGTGCCTCCGCAGCACGGTCAGCAGGCACTGCCAGGGCGTCGGCGCCTCCGCGAAGCCGAGCAGCGTCCGGCCCGCCAGATCCGCCCACGCGAAGCTCGGCCGCGGGCGCCGGCTGAGGAGAAAGAAGCCGTTGCGGCTGTTCACCTCGGCGAAGTGCGGCAGGAACGGCTGGCCGCGATCGGCGAGATCGAGGCTACGCATGATGCCGCCGAGGCAGATGTGGGCCGTGCCGTCGAGCAGCGCGCCCGTCGTGGTCATGCCGCCGCCGGACGTCCGTACCTCGACGTCCAGCCCCTCGGCGGCGAAGTGACCGCCGTAGAGCGTCACGAACTGCGGCGCATAGAAGACCGAGCGGAACGGCTCGTAGACGGTCAGCCCCTGCACCGCGGACTCATTTCTTTGCGAGGGGACGGACGAGGTTGCCCGGCGTCATCGCACGTCAGAAGCCGAGCGCGGCGCCGTCAGCGCGCGGGTCCGAGCCGCCGGTGAGGCCGTCGGCGTCGAGCCCGATCATCTGCGCGTGCCCCATCAGGTCGCTCCACGCATCGACGAGGACGACGTCATGGCCACGGCGCCGCAGATCGTCCGCGACGGTCTCGCCGAAGCGTGCCTCGAGGCGCAGCGCCCGCGTCGGCTCGCCCCACGTGCGTCCATAGAGCCAGCGCGGCGCCTCGACGGCGGCCTGAGGCCCGAGGCCCCGGTCGACGACCCGAGTGACCAGCGCGGCCTGAGTCTGCGGCTGTCCCTCGCCGCCCATCGTGCCGTACACGAGGCGCGGCCGGCCGTCGACGAGATACATGGACGGAATGAGCGTGCTCGCCGTACGCTTGCGCGGCGCCAGCCGGTTGGGATGCGCGGGATCCAGGGAGAAAAACGCACCCCGGTTCTGCAGGAGCACGCCGGTGTCGCCGGCGACGACGCCGGCGCCGAACTCGTGGTAGAGGCTCTGGATCACGGAGACCGCGTTGCCCTCCGCGTCGGCGGTGACGATCGCGACCGTATCGCCGCCGGCGCCCGCGCTCGGCATCGGTCGCGCGCGTCGGCGGGAGATGAGACGTCGTCGCTCCGCCAGCCGGTCGGGATCGAGGCAGCGTGCCACCGGCACGTTGTCCGTCGTCGGATCGGTCAGCCAGCGGTCACGGTCCTCGAACGCGAGCTTCGTGGCCTCGACGGTCAGGTGGATGACGTCGGCCTCATCGAGCGCCGCGAGGTCGAAGCCCTCGAGCAGGCCGAGGATCGCCAGCGCGGCGAAACCCTGCGTGGGCGGCGGCAGGCTCACCGCCTCGCCATCGCGATAGCGCAGGCGCAGCGGCTCGACCCAGTCGGCGCGGTGCTCGGCGAGGTCCTGGGGGGTCAGCGGGCTGCCGACTGCCGCGGCGCCGGCGGCAATGCGCTTGGCGAGCGCGCCGCGGTAGAACGCCTCCGCGCCGTCCTCGGCGATCTCGGTCAGCGTGGCGGCGAGATCGACCTGGGCGAATCGGATGGCGAGCCGGGCGGGGTGGAAGAGAGGCCACAGCGTGCGGCGGACGGCTTCGGGCGCGCTCGCCTCGAACAGCGCCCCCGCGCTCGCGGTCATGCGCCGCTGGCAGGCCGACACCTCGAATCCGTCCCACGCCCGAGCGATGGCGCCTTGCAAAAGGGCCGGCCACTCGATCGGCGAGCGCAGCTCGTCGCGGCTGTACCGGTGCGTCTCCCACCAGCCCGAGACGACGCCCGGCACGGTGAGCGCGGCGGCGCCACCGCGCGTCGGCATCGCGGCGTCGCGCGCTCGGTAGCCGTCGAGGGTGGCTGCAGCGGCCGAGCGGCCGGCCGCGTCGAGTCCGAGCACGCGGCCGCGGCGCGCGTCGTAGATCAGCCACAAGCCGTCGCCGCCAATGCCGTTCATGTGGGGGTAGACGACCGCGATCGTGGCGGCCACGGCGATGGCGGCGTCGAGCGCGTTGCCGCCGCGGCGAAGGATCTCGAGACCCGCCTCGGAGGCGAGCGTGTGAGGGGAGGCGACGAGACCGCGCCGGGCGCGCGTCCCGGCCCCTGAGCTGGCGTCGCTCACGCGTCGAGCCGGCGCTTCACCGCGGCGATGGCCTCGCGCGCCATGTCGAGCGCGCACTCGGCGTCGGGACGGGCGAACGCCTGAGCGGGAATGCCGCCCGGCAAGCTGTTCGGGTAGCGAGCCAGCGCCGTCCCTCTGAGCTGGCGTCAGGCTTCATAGATGATCCTCGCGTCGCGGAGCGCGTGCCGCAGGAACGGCCGGTCCCGCATGTGCTCGAACTCGGAGGGCGTGTAGACGAGGAGATCCGTCCCGACCCGCGGCTCGAGCGCCGCATAGAACCGCGCGCAGCGCTCGGCGAACGGCTCCGCGGTGTCGACGATCACGATGAGGTCGAGATCGCTCCGGCCTCGCACCTCGCCTCGCGCGAGAGAGCCGAACAAGAGGGCGCGCCTCACGCCGAGATTCGGCAGCGCCTGCACGATGCGCTCGAGCTCCGCCGCGAGGTGGCGCCGGCGTCGCTCCCCCGCACCCCAGTCCACGACCGCTGCCGATCGATCGCCACGTGGGTACGGCATGATGCCAGAGTATACGGTCGTCCCGGGTCCTGGTGATCGCCTGCGTCAACCCCTGACGACGAAGCATCCCCGCCGCGAGGTACAGCAAGGCCCGCGCCGCGAGATCCAGCGCCCGGGCGCCCGCCTGAACCCCCATCCGAGGTTTCGTCGCCTCCAAACAGCGGAGAAAAATCCCCCGACCGGCGGTATTCGCCGCCGCGCCGACACGGCCTACTCGACCCAGCGGTGGCTCGGCGACGGGCGCCCAGGTCACGGTGCCGGCGACCGGTACGACCGTCCGTCGACATTCCGAGCAGCGCGACCGCGGGAAACGTGACAGTGCTCACTGCCCGTTCGGTGGCAGCGTGAATCGTCCTGATGTGCACGGGGCGGACCAGTCTCACCGCTTTTGCCTCGCGATGATCACTCTCGTTCACGTTTTCGATCGATTCTCCTGGCAGCAGGGGCTCAGCGCCTACTAAAGGTGACCGTGCTCACTGCCCGTTCGGAGGGCAGCGTGAATCGTCCTGATGTGCACGGGCGGCGCAGTCTCACCGCGTTTGCCTCGCGGTGATCACTCTCGTTCACGTTTTCGATCGATTCTCCTGGGCAGCCGTCTCCGCCTGTTATCAAACGCGTTGCCGGTCGGCCACGCGGGTGCACAAGCCAGTGTTCTCTTGCGTCGTGGCAGGACCGTGCGCGACGGCGGCACGAGCATTGCCTCTCGTTCGCAGGCCCCGTGCCGCCTCGGAGCGACCGACTCATCGGTCGAGGCGAGCGCTCACGAGGGCGCTGGAGCAGCACCAGCAACAGGGAGGATGGTTGGATGAAGACTGCGTGTCGACTGCTCGCGTTCACGGTTCTCTTGTGTCTGACAGTCAGTGCACCGGCGGCGGCGGCCACCTATGGGGGCTCGGCGACCGGCGCGCAGGTGACGGTGCCGGCGACCGGCACGACGATCCGCGCCGCCACGGGCTCGATCGGGATATCCGGCGGAACGGCCGAAGCCTCGCTGCTCGTCGGCGACGTTCCGGGTAGCGCCACCGGCGGCGTCGTCGCGCTCTCGGCGGGCGTCATGCATAGCGCGATCGTGGGTCTCGACGCGACGCGAGCCGAGTCGTCGACGGGCGATATCACCCTCACCGTCTCGAACAACACCATCACGGCCGACTTCCTGATGGCTCGCAGTACTGCCAGCTGCGGACCGGCGGTCGCGGGCAGCTCGCAGCTCACCAACCTCGTCATCAACGGTCAGGCGATCACGGTCACCGGCGCTCCGAACCAGACGGTTGCGTTGCCCAACGGGACCGCGATCATCAACGAGCAAATTTCGTCGATCGTCGGCAGCAGCGCCGAGCTGACGGTCAACGCGTTTCATGTGACGACCACGGACGCGATCACGGGCCAGCAACTGGCGGACGTGATGCTCGCCACGGTAGACGCGAAGATCGACTGCTCGGGCGGATCGCCGCCGAACGCGCAGTTCACAACGGGCGGCGGATGGGTTCCGGGAGTCTTCGCCGGACACGCGACATTCGGATTCGTCGCCGGGACGCAGGATAGTGGGTTCCGGGGTCACCTCGTCTACAAGGACTCCAGTTTCCCCTTCAGCCTGCAAGGCACCGTGATCACGGCGTTCACGGCTGGTTGTGATGGCGGGTTCGAGGGCACCGGCAACAGCCCTGAGCAGGGCGCGGTGTACTTCATCGTCGACATCCACGACGGCGGCGAACCGGGCACCAGCGACACCCTCCAGATCAAGGCGTTCCACGGGACGACGCCACCGGGGCCCACTGATGTCCCGTTTTACACGGATCCCGACACGTTGCTGCGCGGCGGCAACATCCAGGCGCACGGGTTCAGCTGCTAACCATGGGCTTCTAGAGAACCTCGCGGCCGGGAGTCCCCGGCCGCGAGGAGTTCGCGCTCAGACGGTCAACACCGCCATGCCGACGTCCGTTCGCTCCTGGAAGGCGACGGTGAAGCCGGCGGAGTGGGCTTCGCGCTCGAGCTCGCCGTCGGAGAACTGGTGCTCGTAGTGGATGGCGCGTCGATCGCCGGTGGCGGCGCCGATGACGTCGCCGGGCTCCGGGTGCCAGTCCGACCGTGTGAGGCGGGCGACGAGCTGCGTGAGCCTGATCGGCCGCAGTCGTCGCGGCGAGTCGGCCGGAACGTAGCTGATGAACACGCGGCCTCCGGGGTTCAAGTGGGTCTTCACCTTGCGGAGCACTGCGATACGCGTCACGGCCTGGGGGATATAGCTGTAGCAAAACCAGGAGAACGTGACCGCGTCAAAGCTTCTGGGCAGCGCGACCGCTTCGATGGATCCCGTGTACAGATCGGCCGCGAGATGTTCGCGCTCCAGCATCCGACGAGCGAGCTCGATGGCGCCGGCACTGGCGTCGAGGCCGTCGACGCGATGGCCGAGATTGAGCAACGCGATGACGTCGCGTCCGGTGCCACAGCCGATGACGAGCACGTGATCCTCGGGCTTCAGGAAGCGCCGATAGACCGCGCTCTCCCACGGCATGAGGCCCGAAAAGATGCCGGTCTCGCTCCGGCCGAAATCGTCCCACCTCCGGGCGATTCCCTCGCGCACATCGTGAATTCGTAGCGTGCCCGCGGCGAGGTACATCGCGGCGCGCTCGGCAAGGTCCAGCGCCCGGGCGGCGCCCCACAGGAGCGTGTACGACGCCCAGCGCCAGCCGTTCATCGCCTGCTGATGATATAGCGGCGACGCTCCCGACTG
>VBPC01000293.1 GCA_005887895.1 Candidatus Rokuibacteriota bacterium | reverse complement strand
GGCGGCGAGGCGGGCGGGCGTGGGGACGCCGGCGGCGTCCCAGCCGCGCAGGGCGTAGTAGGCGTCGAGCATCGCGGAGAGCTCGTCGGGCGGGCAGTACATCCCGGCCGACGGCCCCTCGGGGATCGGCTCGTGCATCACCTTCCACGGCAGGACGTCGTGCTCGCGGCGGACGCCCTCGCGCACGTTGAAGAGCCGCTCGAGGTTGACGATCCGCTCCCCGACGCGCTCCAGCTCCTCGGCGTCGACGTCCCAGCCGGTCACCGCGCGGACCATGCGCGCGTACGGCTCGTCGACGAAGAGGCCGAAGCCGCGCTCGGAGGTGAAGCGGCAGAGCACGAGCGAGTCGCCGACCGCCGTGAAGTGCTGGCTGCGCGCGGCGAACGCCGGCTTGTCGGCCGTCGACCGGCGGTCGAAGGTCGGCGCGTACTGGGGCGTCGGGCGCGTGTCGTGATGGCTCCCGCCGCGGGTGGCCGTCGCGTAGCCGATGGAGAGTCCCTTGAGCGCGCGGGCGGAGTGCGCGGGCAGCTCGAGCCGCTTCACGGCGTACACGAGCCGCGTGCCCTCGGGATGGACCGACTCCGCCAGTCGCCAGGCCCCCTCGGCCAGCCGGTCGCCGAACCCCTCGCGGCGCGCCGTCATCTCGACCAGGCGCAGCATCCCGCGCCAGTCGCCCCAGCCGAACGGCACGCCGACGTCGCTCGCCTTCAGCCAGCCGCGCTCGAGCGCCTCGCACACGAACGCCAGCGTCACGCCCATCGAGATCGTGTCCATCCCCAGCTGGTCGCAGAGGTCGTTGGCGAGGATGAGCGCCTCGGGATCGGCGATGCCGAGCATCGGGCCGAGCGCGAAGATCGTCTCGTACTCCGGCATCTTCGCGCGCGTGCCGGCGAACTCGCCGGCGCTGATCGCGTACTGCTTGCCGCAGGCGACCGGGCACTTGAGGCAGGTGGTGTCGCGGTCGTGATAGTGCGCCTTCATCTCCTCGCCGCCGACGGCGCGCGCCTCGGCGAAGACCTCGCTGCGGAGGTTGTAGCTGCCGAGGGCGCCGAGCGCGTTGATCGGCCCCACCAGGAACGGGGTGCCGAACGTCGACAGCGCTTGCGTGCCCTTCTTGAGCGGCTCCCGCGTCTCGTCGACGAGCGCCTTGAGCGCGGCCGGGTCGGCCAGCTCCGTCTTGCGCGCGCCCTTCACCACGAGCGCCTTGACGTTCTTGCTGCCGAGCACCGCGCCGAGGCCGCCGCGACCGGAGACGCCCTCCCGGTTCTTCCAGTAGTGGGCCATCGCCGCGAAACGCACACGCCGCTCGCCGGCGGGCCCGATGGCGATCGCGTCGGCGTCGGCGCCCTCGGCCTCGACGAGGGCGCCGACGGTGTCGCGGGTGGCCCGGCCCCACAGCGCGCTCGCGGGCTCGAGCCGGGCGCCGCGCTCGTCGACGACGACGTAGGACGGCGCCTGGGCGCGGCCGGTGAGCACCACGGCGTCGAAGCCGGTGCGCTTGAGCGTGGCCGGGAAGCGTCCGCCGAACGTCGAGTCGAAGAACAGCCCGGTCAACGGCGACTTCGCCGCCACGCACGCGCGGCTGTTGCCCGGAACCGTCGTGTCGGTGACTGGCCCGACCGCGAAGACCACGGCGTTGGCCGGGTCGAACGCGTCGATGCCCGCCGGCACGTGATCGTAGAGCAGGCGCGCCGCCAAGCCGTTGCCGCCCAGCAGCGCGCGCGCCGTCGTCTCGCCGAGCGGCTCGATGCGACTGGCGCCGGTCGTGCAGTCGACGAGCAGGATGCGCCCTCCGTAACCCTTCATCGGATGGCTATCTTACCCGGGCTAGCGAGGCAGCGCCGACAGGCCCTGGCGGCAGGCGGCGGCGACGTCGGCGGGGAGGTCGGACTGCGCCAGGCACTTGCGATATGCGCTGGCCGCCGCCTCGTTCTGCTTGAGTCCGGCGAATGCCCGGGCGGCGCCGAGCAGCCCGCGCCGGCCCGCCGGCGACGTGGGCGAGACGTAGGCGGCCGTCAGGTAATACTCGGCGGCTGCCAGGCCGTCGCCCTCGCCGGCGTACGTGTCGCCCACGATCTGGGCGGCCTCGGCGGACACCGCGGTGTCGTCGCTCTTGAGCAGCCGCTCGCCGATGGTGCGCGCCTGGTCCCAGCGCTGGTCCTGCGCGAGCAGCCGCGCGTGGCCGAGCAGGGCCGGGGTGCTCCACTCCGGGCCCTGGCTGTCGCGGGCCGCGCGCGAGTACGCTTCGAGCGCGCCGGCGCGATCGCCGCTGGCCTCGCGCACGCGGGCCAGGACCATCGTCGCGCGCGCGTCGGCGGGCTTCTCGGCGAGGATCTTGTCGACCTCCCGACGCGCGTCGGCCAGCTTGCCCGTCTCCAGCAGGCCCTCGGCGAGGCGCACGCGGGCGGCGGCGGCGAACGGGCTCTGCGGATAGCGCTGCTGCAACAGGGTGTCCGCCTCGGCGGCGACCGTCCACACCGGCGCGAGCGCGGCGGCGCTGGCCACGCGCTCGAGGGCGTCGTCGGCCGCCTCGTGGTCGGAGTAGTCGGCCGCGAGGCGGCGCGCGTAGCCGAGCGCGCCCGACCAGTCCTTCTCCTCGAGCGCGACGCCCGTGAGCACGTAGAGCAGGCTGCCGGCGCGCTCGGCGCTGCCGGCGCCGCGCGGCAGCGCGGCCAGCGCCGCCTCGGCCGGCTTGCGGAAGTCGCGCACCGCGCCCTTGGCGAAGCGCACCACGGCCAGCCCGTACTCGGCGGCCGCCACGATGTCCGGGGTGCCGGCGTCGCGCGCCTCCTCGAACGGTCGCGCCGCGTCGTCCCACTTCTTCTGGCGCAGCGCGATGATCCCCGTGCCGACGGCGGCGAAGGCGCCGAGGCCGTCGTGCTGCACGACGATCAGCTCCTTCTGCGCCCCCGGGATGTCACCAGCGCCGAGCTGGGCCGCGGCGAGCGCGGCGTGAACGCGGCCGGTGAGCGCGGGGAAGGGCTTGCGGGCCAGCCACTCGGTGAGCTCCTTCCGGGCGCCGGCCGCGTCGCCGGTGCGCAGGAGCAGGACTGCGCGGTTGATCCGCGCGAAGTCGGCCCGGGGATGGGTCGGATACGTCTGCACGATGCGGTCGAGCAGCTCGCGGGCGCCGGTGTAGTCGCCGGCGGTCAGCGCGACCTCGGCCGCGAGCTCGAGGGCGTCCGCCGCGCTGGCGTGATCGGGCGCGCTACGGGCGAACGTGAGGAACTCCTGACGGGCGACGTCGGCGCGCCCCAGGCGCAGCGAGGTCCAGGCCACGGCCAGACGCACCATCGGCGCTTCCGGCGCATCGGGGGCCTCGAGCAGCGCACGACGGAACGCGGCGCCGGCCGCGGCGTAGTCGCCGATCTGGTACGCGGCCTCGCCCTGCAGGCTGAGGGCCGCCGCGCTGAGCCCGGACGGCAGCGCGCCGGGGCCGAGCGAGGCGAGGTCGGCCTGCGCCTGCTGGAACTCGCGCAGCTCGAAGTTGGTCCGGGCCAGGCGGAACGTCGCCTGCGGCGCCGCCGGGGTGCCGGCCGCGATCTTGCGCGCGATGTCGAACTGGGTGCGCGCCTCGTCGCGGTTGCCCTGCGCCCGGTCCACCTCGCCCTTGACGATCAACAGCCAGCCGCGGGCCACCGGCGTCAGGTTCGTGGCGAGCGCGTCCTGCACGATACGCTCGACATCCGCGTTCGTCGGCGAGTCGAGCGCCGCGCGCGACAGGCGGAGCAGCAGCGGCAGCGCCAGCGACGACTTGCGCGCCGTCAGGGCCGCGGCCGCGTCGCGCGCGCCGCCCCAGTCGCCCGCGGCCAGCAGCGCGAGCGCGAGCCCGGTCTCGCCCCACTCGCGCTCGGCGCCGGTCGCTCCCGGCGGCAGCGCCAGGAACGCGCGGAGCGCCGCGAGCGCCTCGGGACCGTGCCCGGCTGCGAGTGCCCACCACCCCAGCCGCAGCTGCGCGGTGGCGGCGAGCGGATGCGTGCCGCCGTCGAGGAAGCGCCGGAGGTCCGCCTCGGCGCGCCCGGGCTGCTCGATGCGACCGAGCGCCTCGCCATGCCAGAAGAGGACGTCGCGCGCGAGGCCCGTGGGCGCGCCGCGCTGCAGCAGCTGGCTCCAGGTCTGCTCGGCCTCCTCGTGGCGCCCGAGGGCGTAGTTCGCCAGGCCGAGCCCGTGCCGCGCCCACGCCTCCAGCGGCGCCGGCGCGGACCCGGCGAGGACGTTGGTGAAGGCGTCGCGGGCACGGGTCGCGTCGCCGACGCGCAGCGCCGTCCAGCCGCCCGAGTGCAGGGCCCACAACCCCAGCTCCTGCCGCCCGCCGTCCTGCACGACCTGGCGGAACAGCCAGTCGGCCTGCTCGATGCGGCCCAGCCGGTAGTATGTCTCGCCGAGCCAGTAGCGCGCCTCGTGCAGCACGTCGCGATCCACGTTCGGCTTGGTGGCGTTCTCGAGCGCCTTGGCGGCCTCCTCGTATTCGCCGCGCTGGAAGCGCGCGCGGCCGCACTCGAGCGACTCGGAGGCCACGCCGGTCCAGGCGCCGATGCACGGCAGCGCGCGCGGCGGCTGGAAGAACGCCACGGGCTTGTCGGCGGCGGGCGCGGTGATGGCGGCCAGCGGCAGCGGCGGCAGCTGGACCGGCGCCGGCGGCAAGGGCGTCTCGGCGAGCACCGGCGGCTTGTCGAGCGGCGCGGCGACGAACGGCACCAGAGCGCCGAGGTCGGGCGGCGGCGGCATGAGCGGCAGCGGCGTGGCGCCGGCGAGCGCGAGCCAGAGGCCGGCGAGGAAGGCGACGCGCCTCATGACTTCTTGCCCGGCTCCCCACGCTTCGGCACGCCGTTGGACTGCTTCGGTGCGCCGTTGGACTTGGGGATCTGGCTCTTCACGGCGGCGGCGCGCTCGCGCGCCCAGTCACGCAGCGTCGTGTCGGGCGTGTTCTGGACGACCTCCTGGTAGGCGGTGAGCGCCGCCTTCCACTCCTTCTGCCGCTCACGGGCCAGGCCGAGGCCGGCCAGGGCGCGGAAACGGGTGTCGGCGTCGACGTTGCTCACCGCACCTACGGCCTCGAACGCCTTGGCCGCCTGGGGAAACCGCTCGAGCCTCAGCTCCGACTCACCGACCAGCAGCCAGGCCTCGGCCCGCACGGCGTTGTCGTTGCTTTGCGCCGCCGTCTGGCCGAGCGCGCTCGCCTCCTTCCAGTTCTTCTGCTTGTAAAAGGCCTGCTTGGCGAGATCGAGCGCGAGCTGACGGGTCAGCGGATGCTCGGGAAAATCGCTCTTGAGCTTGCTCCACGCCGCGTCGAACTCCTTCGGTCGCGACAGTTGATTCGCAATGCCGGCGGCGTCAGAGAGCGCTTCCGCCGTCGGCGGGTCCTGCTGCATCAGCATCGTGTACGACTGCAGGAGCTGGGCGCGATTGCCATACTTGCGCAGCCCCTGGGCGACGAGCTGGCGCGCCGACGCGGCCTGCTCGTGACTGGGATTGGCGGCGAGGAAGGCCTGCAGGTCGGAGATGCCGCCCTGGGGGTCGCCGTTGTTGTACTTCACCCAGCCCAGCAGGTACTGGGCCTCGGGAATGCGCTTGGAGCCGGGATATTTCGTGACGAAACCGCTCAGCAGCGGCAGCGCTTCGTTGAAGCGGCGACCCTCGATGAGCGCGCGCGCCAGCTGCACCGTGGCGTCCGCGGCCAGCCTGTGCTCGGCCCACGTCGCGAGGAACTGGCGGAACGCGGTGCCGGCGGTCTCGAACTGGCCGAGCTCGAGCTCGCTCCAGCCGAAGCCGTAGAGCGCCTCCGGCGCGAGCGGCCCGGCGGCGTCGGTGCGCACGATCTCGTCGTAGAAGTCGCGCGCCTCGCCGAACCGCTTCAGGCGGAAGAGCGCCTCGGCCTGCCAGAACTTCACGTCCTGGACCTCGCCCGACGCCGTCAGGTCGCCCTGGGCGCGCCGGAGCGCCTCCAGCGCCGACTCGGGGTCGTTGAGCGCCAGGCGAGCCTTGCCGAGCATCAGCAGCGCGCGGGGCTGCCGCGCATCGCTCGGGAACTGGGCGACGAAGCGCTCGAGCGTGCGCCGGGCCACCGGGTAGAAGCGATCGGCCAGCGCACGCTCGCCGACCGTGAAGAGACGGTCGGGCTCGTCCAGCGCCGACACGGGGGAAACCACGGGCAGCAGGAGCAGGAGCGCAGCGAGGGTCGCGACCATCGCCAGGCGGCGCTTCATAATCACCGAGCCTAGCACGTCCATGGTACGGTCAGTACGTGCGTTTGTGCGTGTTCGACCTGGACCACACCCTCATCCGCTCGCCGCTGGACCTGGCGGCCATGGCTGTCGACATGCGGGGGCTGCTGGAAATGCGCTGCGGTCCGCTGCCGGCCCGGCCCGATCGCTACCGGGTCGGGGAGTTGATCCACTGGTGCCAGGCCAACGCGCCCCACGTCGAGGCCCCGCTCTGGGAGGTGGCGCTCGAGCACGAGCGGCGCGCCGTGGCCGACGCCTCGCTGGAGCCGGGCGCGCGCGACGCAATCGAGGGCGCCAAGGCCGCCGGCTTCGCCACCGCCGTGTGGACGAACAATGCCCGCGAGGTCACGGCGCTGGCGCTCGCGCGCTTCGAGCTGCTGACGGCGCTCGACCTGGTGGTCACCCGTGACGAGATGCGCGCGCTCAAGCCCGATCCTGACGGCTGGCGCGTCATCGCCGGGCACTTCGGCGATCACCGCGACGCCGTCGTCGTCGGCGACTCCTGGGTGGATGGCGTCGCCGCGATGGCCGCCGGCATCCCCTTCGTCGCCTACCGCCCCAACGACGGCGACCTCGCGCGCTGGAAGGTGGAGCCCGTCGCCCGCATCACCGATCTCGCCGCCCTGCCCGATCTGCTGCGCCGCCGCACCACCTGAGGACCATGCAGCTCTTCGAGGAGCCCGCGAGCGCGAGCGGCCCGGCGCCGACGGGACCGCTGGCCGACCGCATGCGGCCGCGCTCGCTCGACGAGATCGTCGGCCAGGACCACCTGCTCGGCCCCGGCCGCGTGCTGCGCACCGCCATCGAGAGCGGCGAGCTGCACTCGATGATCCTGTGGGGCCCGCCCGGCTCCGGCAAGACGACGCTGGCCTCGCTGATGGCGCGGGTGGCCGGTGCCCGCTTCGTCGCGTTCTCGGCCGTGCTCTCGGGCGTGAAGGAGATCCGCCAGGTCGTCGCCGAGGCCGACGTCGAGCGCACGCGCCGCCGGCGCCGCACGATCCTGTTCGTCGACGAGATCCACCGGTTCAACCGCGCCCAGCAGGACGCGTTCCTGCCCCACGTCGAGAAGGGCACCATCGTGCTGGTCGGCGCCACGACCGAGAACCCCTCGTTCGAGGTGAACTCCGCGCTGCTGTCGCGCTGCCGCGTCTACGTCCTGAACGCGCTCACCGAGGACGACCTGGTGACGATCATGCGCCGCGCGCTGGCCGATCGCGAGCGCGGGCTGGCGGCCTCGGCGCCCGAGGTCACCGACGACGCGCTCCGCCTCATCGCACGCCTGGCCAACGGCGACGCGCGCTCGGCGCTCAACATCCTGGAGCTGGCCGTCCAGCTCGCGGCGCCGGCCGAGGGCCGCCGCCCCGTCACGGAGGCGGTCATCCGCGACGCCGCGCAGCGCAAGACGCTGCTCTACGACAAGGCCGGCGAGGAGCACTACAACCTCATCTCCGCGCTCCACAAGTCGCTGCGCGACTCCGATCCCGACGCCTCGCTCTACTGGATGACGCGCATGCTGGACTCCGGCGAGGATCCGCTCTACGTGGCGCGCCGGCTCGTGCGCTTCGCCTCCGAGGACGTCGGCAACGCCGATCCGCGCGCCCTGACGCTGACGCTGGCCGCCAAGGAGGCCTACGACTTCCTCGGCTCGCCCGAGGGCGAGCTGGCGCTGGCGCAGGCGACGCTCTACCTCGCGCTGGCGCCGAAGTCGAACGCTGCCTACGTCGCGTTCAACGAGGCGAAGGCCGACGTGCAGGAGCGTCCGGCCGAGCCGGTGCCGCCGCACATCCGCAACGCGCCGACGGGTCTCATGAAGAACCTCGGCTATGGCCGCGGCTACCAGTACGCACACGACGCTGCTGAGGCGCGCGTCGAGCAGGAGCACCTGCCGGAGGCGCTGCGCGGCCGCCAGTACTATCGTCCGACGGAGCGCGGGCTCGAGGCCGAGCTGGGACGGCGCCTGGCGGAGTGGCGGCGCTGGCGCGAGGCGCATCGGCCGAAGGCCTGAGATTGCCTGGCACCGGGTTTGCCTGCCTGGTAGCTGGGAGGTCTCTCGCCATGAAGCGCTCGCTCCTCGCCCTCGCCATCCTCGGGCTCTCCACCGGCTCGGCACTCGCGGCGCCCGGCGACCCGCGCGTCGTCGAGGGCACGCTGGAGTGGCCGGCCACGGTCTCGAGCGAGCCGTTCATCGTGATCCGGGGCACGGACGGGCGCTCCTACTACGCCGACATCGCCTCCGCCCAGCGACGGACCGCCGATACGATGACCTCGGGCTCGCGGGTGGCGGTGCTCGGCGTCGAGGGCGGGCGGCCGTACGAGCTGGCCGGCATCGCCATCGGCACCGGCGACGCATCCTCGCTGGGCCTGACGACCTCGAGCGTGAGCTCGCCCTCGGCGTCCATCCCGAGCGCGGCGAACGCGCCGGGCCCGCCAGCGGAGCCCATGTGGCGACTGGACGGCACCGTGCAATCCGTTGCCGGGACGACCGTGACGTTGCGCACCGCCGATGGCCGCACCCACACGGTGGACGTCTCCCAGCTCAGTAACAAGACGCTGCGGGCGCTCCGGGCGGGCGAGCGCGTCTCGCTCTTCGGCGTGCCGCGCAAGGACCGCCGGCTCGTCGCCAACGGCTACATCCAGAGTGAGCAGGCGGCCGCGCCGGCGGCGTCTCCCCGCTCCACGCGCTAACTCGAGGCTCACGGGCGGCCGAGCCGGACTGCTACAATCCGCTCATGCCGCGCGTGCGCGTCGGCGTGATCTTCGGCGGCCGCTCGGGCGAGCACGAGGTCTCACTCGCCTCGGCCGCGTCCGTCATTGCCGCCCTCGAGCAGCGCGGTCACGACGTCGTCCCCATCGGCATCGCGCATGACGGGCGGTGGGTCGTGGGCGGCGACCCCATGGCCGCGCTGGCCGAGCAGGCGCGGGTGACGTTGCCGAGCGGCGACGACACCGGCTCCGTCAAGAAAGCGCTGGCCGATCGCGCCGAGAGCGTGCGCGGCGTCGTCACCACCTCCCTCGTGCGGTCCGAGCCCGCCGGCAGCGTGCCCACCGAGCTGCGCCAGGGCCTCGACGTCGTCTTCATCGCGCTGCACGGCCCCTACGGCGAGGACGGCACGATCCAGGGGCTGCTCGAGATGGCCGACGTGCCGTACGTCGGCGCCGGGGTGCTGGCCTCGGCCGTCGGCATGGACAAGGCCACGATGAAGACGGTATTCCGCGCTCACGGCCTCCCCATCGTCGAGCACGTGATCGTCCTCCGGCGCGACTGGCGCGCGCGCCGCACGGCCCTCGCGCGCGAGATCGTCGAGGCGCTCGGCGTGCCCTGCTTCGTGAAGCCCTGCAACCTCGGCTCGAGCGTCGGCATCAGCAAGGTCAGCGCGGCGGCGGAGCTGCCGGCCGCCATGGACGAGGCGGCGCGCCACGACCGCAAGATCATCGTCGAGCGCGGCATCCGCGCGCGCGAGATCGAGGTCAGCGTGCTCGGCAACGACGATCCCCAGACGTCGCTGCCGGGCGAGATCGTCTACGAGGGCGCCTGGTACGACTACGCGACCAAGTACGCCGAGGGCCAGGCGCGGGTGGTGTGCCCGGCGCCGGTGACGCCCCAGCTCACCGCGCGCTTTCGCGAGCTGGCGGTCGCCGCCTTCCGTGCGATCGACTGCGCCGGCATGGCCCGCGTCGACTTCTTCCTCGAGGGCACGCAGCAGATCTTCGTGAACGAGATCAACACGATTCCGGGATTCACCGCCACCAGCGGCTACGCGCGGATGTGGGAAGCGAGCGGCCTGGCGTATCCCGACCTGGTCCAGCGCCTGCTCGACCTCGCCCTGGAGCGACACCGGGACCGGTGACGCCGATCATCCTCGCCGGCGGCGGCACCGGCGGTCACACGAGCCCCGCTCTCGCCGTCGCCGCGCTGCTGCGCCAGCGCAACGTCGCCCACGCGTGGATCGGCAGCCGCGACGGCGTCGAGGCCCACCGCGCCGCCGAGCAGGCGATCCCCTACTTCGCCATTCCCACCGGCAAGCTGCGTCGCTACTGGGCCTGGCGCAACGTGACGGACCTCGCCCTCAACGTGCCGGCCGGCGTCGTGCGCGCGCACGGCCTCCTGCGCCGGTTGCGGCCACGCGTGGTCCTCGCGACCGGCGGCTTCGTCGCGCTGCCCGTGGTGCTGGGCGCGGCGCTGGCCCGGGTGCCGGTGGTCGTGCACGAGCAGACCGCGGTGCCCGGGCTCGCCAACCGGATCGCGGCGCGGCTGGCCCGGCGCATCGCGCTCACGTTCGCCGAGAGCGATCGGCACTTCCCGCCCGGGCGCATCGTCGTCACCGGCAATCCGCTGCGGCCCGATCTGCGATCGGGCTCGCGCGCCGACGCCGTCGCGCGCTTCGGTCTCGATCCGGCGCTGCCGCTCGTCTACGTGACCGGCGGCGCGCAGGGCGCCCACGCGATCAATCGCGCCGTCGGCGAGATCATCGGCGATCTGCTGGGGCACGCCCAGGTCGTCCACCAGTCCGGCGACAATCCGGCGACCGGCGACTTCGTCTGGCTCCAGACGCGGCGCGCCGCGCTGCCGCCCGCGCTGGCGCGGCGCTACACGGTGCTGCCGTGGGTCGGCGCCGAGCTGGGGGACATCTACGCGACGGCCGCGCTCGTGGTCACCCGCGCCGGGGCGGGGACGGTGAACGAGTGCTGCCAGCTCGGGCTTCCCGCGCTCTACATCCCACTGCCGGGCGCCCGCGGCGACGAGCAGACCGCCAACGCGCGCCTCGTCGGGCGCGCCGGCGGCTGCGCGATCCTGCCCCAGGCCACCCTCACGCCCGGCCTGCTGCTCGCGCGCGTCCGCGGCCTCCTCGCCGAGCCCGCCCGCCTCAAGGAGATGGGCGAGCGCGCCCGCACCCTCGCGATCCCGGACGCCGCCGACCGCCTCGTCGCCCTGCTGATGGAGTTCGTCGCATGATGCCCGCGCCGGGAGGCCCGCGCCCGTCAGCGCGTCCGGGCCGGCGGGCGCCCACGAAGGTCGAAGCGCAGCGGACAGCTCCCGCAGAGCGGAATCGTGCGGCAGTGCGACTTGGCGACGGCGACCAGGAGCGCGTGGAACTCGTTGAAGAGCGCGGGATCGGACGGCAGGTGCGCCTCCAGGAAGGCGCGCGCCGTCTCGTAGTCGACGCCGCGCGGCAGCAACCGATGGCGGGCGAGGACGCGGCGCGTGTAGGCATCGGCCACGAAGACCGGCCGGGCGGCGGCGTAGAGCAGGATCGCGTCGGCCGTCTCGGGGCCGAGGCCGGGCACCGCCCGCAGCTCGCGCCGCAGCGGCGCCAGCGGCGCCCGGCGCATCGCGCGGAAGTCCCCGCCGAAGCGCGCCAGCAGCCAGCGCGTGAAGTCGCGAAGCCGTTGCGCCTTGAGCCTCCAGGTGCCGGCCGGGCGCACGAGCGCCCCGAGCGTGGCGAGGTCACAGGCTGCCAGCCGCGCCGCCGTCACGAGGCGGGCGCCGGCGAGGGCGGCCACGGCGCGCGCGGCGCCGGCCCAGGCCGTGTGCTGCGTCAGGATCGCGCCGACGGCGACCTCGAACGGCGTGCGTGCCGGCCACCAGCGCTGGGGGCCGTGCCGGGCCAGCAGCGCCCGGTAGAGCCGAAGCAGCCGCGCCTTCACCGGATCGCGCGGCGGGCCGGGAATGCGCCGCCACGCGGTCAGCACGGGACGGCCTGAGCACATGCTGGGCGTCATTATCCTGCTCCAGACGCTGACGCTGGCGATCGCCGGGCCGGCGACGTCAACGGAGTATCTGCCCCTCCGCGTCGCCGACGCCGAGGGTCTCTTCGCCCGCGAGGGCCTCAGCGTGGTCGTCAAGACCACGCGGGCCGAGCCCGGCGCCGCCGAGGCCCTCGTGCAGGGCCAGGCCGACCTCGTCGCGACCTCGCTGGACGCGATGCTGCGCTTCGGTCCCCGCTCGTCGAGCCAGAGTCCGCGTCTCGTCCTCGGCCTCACCGCCGCGCCGCCCACGGCCCTGCTCGTGCCGACCTCGCAGGCCGAGATCGTCAGGTCGGTCGCCGATCTGCCGGGCACGCGGGTGGGACTCTCGAGCCCCGGCGCCCCCGAGCAGGCGTGGCTCGGCTGGCTGCTGGCGCACTCGGGGGTGACGCTGGCGCAGATCTGGGCGGTGAGCCACGGCACGCGCGGCCTGGTAGGTGCCGTGGAGAGCGGCGACGTCCACGCCGGCCTCGTGCCCGAGCCGTACGCCTCGCGCCTGGTCGCCGACGGGCGCGCGCGCGTCCTCGTCGACCTGCGGACGGCCGCGGCGGTGGTCCAGGCGCTCGGCTCTCCCACGGTCAACGCCGCCGTCTTCGCGCGCGCCGACCGGCGGCCGCGCGATCGCGAGCTGGCCGCGTTCGCCCGGGCGGTGCTGGCCGCCGAGCAGCGCATCGCCACCGCGCCGCCCGAGGAGCTCGCCGACACGCTCGACAAGCGCGTCGTCGGCGCCCGCGACGACTTCGCGGCGCGGCTCGAGAGCGCGCGCGCCCTGTACCTGCCGGGCGGCGTGGTCAGCGCCGAGCAGGTGAAGCAGACGTTCGCGTTGATCCGCATGCATCAGCCGTTGCCTGTCACGAGCCGGGTGCCCTCGCCGGACGAGATCCTGCACCTCGCGCCGCTGCGGCGCGCGGTCAGCGCGCCGGCGGCTCGCTGACCGCCACCCCGAACGCGGTCAGCAGGCGCGCGGTCTCCTCGAGGGGCAGCCCGACCACGTTGCTGAACGAGCCGTCGAGGCCGGCAACCAAGGCGCCGCCGCGCCCCTGGATCGCATAGGCGCCCGCCTTGTCGAACGGCTCGCCGCTCGCCACGTAGGCCTCGATGTCCGCCTCGCCGTAGTCGGCCATCCGCACGCGGCTGACGACCGCCGTCGTCTCGCAGCGGCCGCTCGGCGCCTCCACGACGGCCACCCCGGTGACGACCTCGTGCTCCCGGCCCCGCAGCCGCCGCAGCATCTGCCGCGCGTCGTCGGCGGTCGCCGGTTTGCCGAGCGCCTCGCCGTCGATGACGACGACCGTGTCGGCGCCCAGGACCACGCCGGCGGCGACCCGCGCGGCGACGGCCTGCGCCTTGTCGAGCGCCAGGCGCTTGACGGCCGCGGCCGCCGGCCCGGGGGCGAGCGTCTCGTCCACCTCGCTCGGCACCACGGTGAAGTCGGGGCAGAGCGAGCGCAAGAGCTCTCGCCGCCTCGGCGAGGCGGACGCCAGGATCACGATGGCCGGACGCCTCAGAGCTTGCGAAGCGTGAGCGCGGCGATGACGATGCCGACGACGCCGACCAGGTTGACCTTCAGGCTGAGGCCGAACGTCAGCGCGAGGAAACGCAGGTCGAGGTTCACGGGCGGCGTGAGGCCGATGGTCGGACCCTTGGCGATCAGGTCTTGCGCGTGCCCGGTCGGCAGCAGACTGCCGAGCAGCTCCCCGAGCAGCGATCCGACGACGAGACCGGCCACGATCACGAGGACGACGAGCCCTACGCCTCGCCCGGAGGCCACGCCTCGCGTGGTCCTAGGTGACGATCAGCGGATGGGCGTCGGTGACGACGCGCGTCTGCGCGTCGATGGCCGCGCGGATGTGCTTGGGCAGGTTGAACGCGTGCTGGTGAGTCTGGCCGTCCCAGTAGCCCAGAGGCCCCTTGATGCGGTCGGCAACGAGGCGGTCGACGGCGGCGGCGTCTTGGCGGCGCGGGTCCACCTTCTTGGTGGCGGTGATGAAACCCCACGGCGTGCCGAAGCAGGAGATGAAGGTCTGGTACCCCGCCACCACGGGGAACACCTCGCGCAGCGTGCGATGGATCGAGGTGAAGAAGTCGAGCTCGCCCAGCTTCGTCATCCCGGCCTGCAGTGTCAGCGCCCCGCCGGGCGTGAGGCGGTCCCGGACGAGGGTATAGAACTCCTTCGTGAAAAGCAGACAGGCCGGCCCTTCTTCGAGCGGCTCGACCAGGTCGATCGTGATGAAGTCGAACCGCTCGGACGTCTTCTCGAGGTAGGCCCGGGCGTCCTCGTGCCGGGTTTCCGCCCGCGGGTCCTCGAAGGCGCCCTGGTGCATCTCCGGCAGGTGCTTCTTGCAGAGCTCGACCACCTCGCCGTCGATGTCGACCATGACGGCGCGCCTGACGCCCGGGTACCGGAGGATCTCCCGGAGGGTGGCCCCTTCACCACCGCCGATCACCAGGCCGGACTCCGGGCTGCGCTCAGCGGCCAGCATGCCGGGGTGGACGAGCGCCTCGTGGTAGATGAAGTCTTCCGCCTGGCTCGACTGGATGCGGCCGTCCAGGACCAGCACCTTGCCGTAGGCCGGCGTCTCCATGATCTCCATGTGCTGGAACTTCGTCTGGGCTTCGACGATGGTGCGGCGGATGGCGTGCATGTGGCCTTCGACGGCCGTGGTCGGCTCGAAGAACCACTTGTAGGACTTCGGCGTGATCAACTGATGGCGACCGGACTCTTGTTGACGATGGGCACCGCCGAGTTGATGAACATGCCCCGCTGGAGCTCGACGACCGACGCTCGCTCGGCTCCGAACTGCTCGACGAGGTAGTTGGCGGCCACGCTGGGCTGGAGCACCTCGCCGCAGGAGAAG